>JAZRHT010000125.1:0-1960 GCA_045644905.1 Oscillospiraceae bacterium | reverse complement strand
TGAGCATCAGCGCAAGTCTGACGGATGGTTCCCCAGACAGATCAGCACCATTTCAAGAACCGCTCCGCACGATATGAGATTCTTCTGCGATGGCGGCGCATTCCTCTTAGAGCTCATTCACGAGTATATGGCATTTACAAGAGATGTCGATTTCCTCTTTGAGAAATACTACTGGCTCGAAACCGACGAGAAATCAACCGTTTTAGAGCACATTCTTAAAACTGTTGAGTTCTTTATCCGTGAGGAAGGCATCGGCGAGCACGATATATGCAAGGTTTGGTATGGTGACTGGTGGGATACCATGGACGGCATCGGTATGGAAGGCCGTGGCGAGACCGTTACTGTTACCAGTCAGATGATTTACAACTTAAAGAACTTAAACGATATGTTTAAGTGGCTTGTTTCTATCGGCAAGCTCGATGAGTCTTACCTTGAGCTCGGCGAGAAGTATATGAAGGTTCGAGAGAGATTTATAGGCGGAATGAAAAAGCACGCCTACAACTCGATGGGCTATTTCAACGGCTACTTCAACGACAACGGCAAATGGCTGCTTGCCGACTACGATGCTGACGGCGAGGAAGGCAGACTCTTCCTTGTAAGTAACACTTGGGGCATCATCGGCGGCGCCGCAGACGACGAGATGAAAAAGAGCGTTCTTAAAAATATTGAGGAGCGCTGCTACAGAGCTCCCCGTTATCTTACAAGAAGCAAGGGCTATGCTGTTTTTGTTGAGAAAGCAGGCCGTGTTGGAAACGGAAAATCCCCCGGAGCAAGCTCATACAACCACGCTCAGAGCTTCCTCGTTAGAGCAGCTTGCGCCGCAGGCGATGCTGAGATGGCTTACAAGGCAACCCGCGGAATTTATCCTATCGAAAACGAGTTTGCTCCTTGCGAAGAGACCTTCGCTCCCCCCTTCTGCATTGCAAACTCATACAGCGCAAGCACTGTTACTCCTAACAGAGTTCAGCTTCAGTACCTCTCAGGAACAGTTTCCTACGTTCTTAGAAACTGCTATTCCTATTTCTTTGGAATTACTTACGGCTACGAGGGTCTCGAAATGAGAACCTGCATGCCCAAGGCATTTGGAGAGTGCTCGGCAGAGTTTGAGTACCTCGGCAAGAAGTTCACTGTTAACTGCCATCCTTCTGAGGAGAAGAAATTCCTCTTTAACGGCAAAGAGTGGGATAAAAAGAAATTCTGCGTCGAATACAACAAAGAGTTCCCCTTCATCCCAGATGCTGATATGCAGGACATTAACGTTATCGACGTTTACTATTAAGAAAAAAATACCCGCCCACACGGGCGGCTATTTTTTGAATGTAAACCAAAAAGGACACTCTTTTGGGTGTCCTTTTTGCTGGTAACTAACCCTAATTTTAATACAAATGCACCCCCTTTTAGGTTTAGGGGGTGCAAATCGAGTTTAGGGGGGTGCATTTACTGAAAATACACATGATAATCGCCATTTGCCTTATTGTCTATATCTTCCTTCGTGGTGAAGGAAATCATGGCTTTTCTATATGTTAACGAATTCAAAATGTTTTGCTGATCCTCTTCTGTGCCACCGCAAAAGGTAATGTTGGGAGTACCCATGTTTGTAATTTCAAACGCTTCTTGCGGATAACCAAGATCAATCAAATTGGAAATTGTCGCTTTCTCAAGATCATCACAATAGCCAGATGATTTTGCAGTTTCTAATTCAGAATCAGTCTGAAACAGATACCAAACAACAAGATACTGCGGTGCAATATCAAATGCACCGTAGAAGAAATGCTCATATATTTTCGGGGTTCTGTCGGCAAAATCCGAAACTGTTTTTTTGACAGCCTTTTTTATAATACGATTTCGTTTAGAGAAGAACACAACAACCACCACCTTTTTACCATTATACCACAAAAAGAAAATAACCGCAACTTGTATCAAAGTTGCGGTTATTCTTTGGCGCAGACGGTGAGATTCG
>JAZRHT010000124.1:0-34841 GCA_045644905.1 Oscillospiraceae bacterium | reverse complement strand
CTGCCAATATCGGTTTGCGTTTTACTGTTATAACTGTGCCCAGAACCTCGTCGACGGCAGAGGACATTTTTTCAAAATGTTACTCGAGGTTTTTGCCCCAGCGCTCTTTTAGTATCTTTTCGGTTGTGTAGCCATATAGTTTTTTAGGGGAAACCTTGGCTATGTACTCGCTCTCTGAATACACAGAGCGAATGGCGTTTGTGTAAATCGCCACCGCCTGAGCCTTTAGAGCCTCTTTATGAAAGCTTGGCGGCATTTCAGAGGAGAGTGCACCGATGACATACTCCCTTGGCGAAAGGGATAGGATTTTGTTTTTATCGGTGTCGTAAACCTTGAACTCGCCTTTTGAATTGTCGACAAAGAAAAGTGACGATAGCGGAATGAGCGTAAGCATCAAAAAAAGCACAAGAGTGGATTTGAGAACTTCTTTCATTTTGTTTCCTCCGTTATAAAGCCTTATGCTATTGACTTTAATCTGCGTTTGATTTAGAATATATACTATCAGGCAGTTATGCTATATTTTTATGAAAATATGCCATCTAATATGCACTAATTGAACGGAGATGTGTTTGTGAAAAGTCTTATATTTAAAAAGCCGTTTTTCATAAGCGTTACACTGGCTTCGGCCCTATGTTGCGCCCTGAGATTCTGGCAACTTGCCTACAATATCGAAAAGGATAGCGGATTTTATAAAAACGGTGCCGACGCAGGAAGAATTATTTTTGTGATAATTTTGGCACTTTCCTTAATTTTCGGATTCGTGTGGCACAGAATTGTTAAGAAAAGAGCCATTCTGCCTATAAATCTAAAATTTGATTTTACACCGATTTTCTCGGAAAGAATACTTTTTGCGGCTGTTGCAGTCGGATTTGCGGTTAACACCTTTTATGAAATATTCCGCCTTAAAAATCCTATGCCTTCCCTGCTACTGCCCGGCACTATATCGGCATTTTCAGTTATTACAACGATTTTCTCGGCGCTTTCGATGGCATTCTTTGTTTGTCTTTGCTTTATGATAGAAAACAAGCAGCTTGCCACGTCATTTTTAAGCGTTGTAACCGTTGTGTTTGTAGCGTTCAGATTGCTTCGCGATTTCATCAGCTTTACAACCGTTTTCTACGTATCCAAAAATCTCATGGATATCCTTTACCTCTGCGTGCTTATGATAACATTCTTTGCCGCCTGCAGACTTCTCTCAGCCTCAGATACGAGAAAGGGCTATAATCTATTTACATTCCTTTCGCCCGTAACTATCATTTTAGGATTTGTGCTTTCAGTGCCTGCAATACTTTCATATCTCTGCGGCTTTGAGGTTGCAACAGAGTCGGATATGTTTATGCATTTTGTTGACCTTACCCTTTCGGTTTTCTTACTGAGATTTTCTATGCACGTATACTCCGAAAGATAATAAAAAATAAACCCCCGAAGCCTTATGGCTTCGGGGGTTTTTTGTTATTCAAGGTCTTCTACCCAGTTTGTATCGGGCTCGGAGCTGACTTCGGGCTCGGGAGTGCGTTCATAGACGTAAAGGGTGATTGTAGGAAGGGTGGAAATGTCAATAACAGTTCCTGCCTCGTGGCTCATAGCGGCAACCTGCTCGGGATTACCAAATTCGCCTGTAAGAGTTTCCTTTTTGCAGAAAATCTTTAATGCACTGAGTTTTGATTCGGCAACATCAAAATCCTCACCAACGAGATCGGGAAGTGTGCGGTATTTGGAGCCGCGGCTTACGGTAAGCTTAATTTTAGTGCCGTTTTTCTCAACGGGAGTTCCTGCCTCGACCGACTGTGTGAGGATGGTCTTTTCAGGATACTGCTCGTCAAACACTTCTTCAACCTCGAAGACAAATTTCTCTTTGTAATCGTTATCATTGATAACGGAGTCAATGTTTCTTCTTTCGAAATCGGGGATGGAATAGAGGTAATTTACCTCAGAGGAATTTTCGTCCTCCTCCTTATCCGAGGAAGCGAAAACGCTGTTAATATCAATAGATGAGTTATTATCCTTAGGCTTATCCGAGGGGAACAGAACGCCCATAAGAATGATGATAAGAATCACAAGAACGGGAACTGTGACACCTAATGCAATGAGAGTGTACTTAGTTGAGTCCTTCATTTTTATTTTAGGCTCAGCTACAGTTTCAGCCTTAGGCTCGTCTTCTAAAATAATGGGAGCCTCACCAAAATCCATAACCTCTGAAAGTTCGGAGATAAGGCCTGCAACGGTTTCTGTTCTCTTTTCGGGAGAAAGGGTCATTGCCTTTGAAAGAGCATTCGAAACATTTTTGGGAATACTGGGATTAAGTGAGCTTGCGGCAACGAGATTGTCATTTGAAACTCTCGAAATTGCCTCGACCGGCATTGTTCCGGTAAGAGTGCGATAAATTGTTGCGGCAATGGCATAAACGTCGGTATAATTTCCCTGCCATGCGCTCGAAGTATACTGCTCGGGTGCGGCGTAGCCCGCAAATAACTGAGCAACAAGCTCGCTTCTTGCAGTTCTTGCAGGAGCGATATCAAAAGAAGTAAGCTTGAGGTTTCCGCTTCTGTCAACAAGTATCGTATCAGGGCTTATGCCTCTGTGGATAAGCTCAGAGGTGTGAATAGCGTTAAGGCAGGATAAAAGAGGCATAAACAGCTGCTTTGTATCCTCCCAGGAGAGATAACCGCCGTTTTTCTTTAAAAATTCGGTAAGGGTCATGCCCTCTATGTATTCATATATTACGTAAACGGTACCGTTTGCTTCAAACATATCGTTTACGTGCTCAACCTCGGAAAGAGATGCGAGCTTAACTAAGTTTCTGGCAAGATCCATAAAATCCATTTTGAGGGATTTATACTGAATTTCACTGCCTGCATTAACCTTAACTTCAGGGTTTCCCTTTTCGCGAGAAGCAAGGTTTTCAGGCATATATTCACGAATCTTTACCTTACAATTCATAATCATATCGTAGCCGATATATGTAGCGCCTGAGCCATTATAGCCCACTACCTTTCCAACAAGATAACGCTCGGCCAAGATACTTCTTGGAGCAAGGTATGAAGGGAGATAGGGAGAGCCTTCAACATAGCCGCACTTTAAGCACTTGGCGACGCCCTCGGCCTTTTCTCTCATACATCCCATACATAAATTTTCAGTATTCATTTAGCACACTCCTGTTCGAATACATTGTAATCATTTTAAAACAATTAAATATTATAACACATATTTCGGTAAATTTCAAGTTATCCTCGCATTGCCTCTTTAAAGCGAGGTAAAACGCCGATTCCATTCTCGGTCAGGGCTGGCATCTGATAGATGTCGTGACCGGGGAAATGGTTTCCCTCGATAAGCAGAGGGCCATCCTCTGTAAAGGCAAGGTCCCAGCCGACGTATCCGATTTCAGAAACTCTGAGAGCCGCTTTTTCTACAAGCTCTCTGCCCTCTTTAAAATAAGGAATCTCGAAGCCTTTTATAGCGGTGTCGGTGTCGGGATGCTTTTCGTAGGTAATGCCGTTTTTATCTGCGGCGTGGGTTGTAATAGCGCCGCTCTTATCATCTACGAGCGCAGCCATTCCGCCGCTGTTGAGGTTGTCTACAATGGTGTCTCCTGCGCCGATTCTTATCGAGCAGAAAACAACGTTTACCTTTTCATTTTTAGTTATGGTTACCATTCTAACGGTGTTGACGCTTTTAGGAAACATTTCATTCATTTTGCTATGCTGAACTATGATTTCCTCTAAGAGAGGCTGCTCATTTTTAAGGCAGGTTTCTCTGAATGCCTCATTGGATGCAAAATCCGAAATGCTCAGTTTTTCGACTCCTCTTCCGCAAGCGCCGTCACGAGGCTTGACTATCATTTGAGGATGCTTTTCTAAGAAATCGGCAAGCTCCTTGTCAGTAGCAGTTTCGAGGTCAAGCCAATCTCTTTTAAGGCAATCCTCGAAAATGCGGTTAAACTCGTCCTTTTTATCGAACTTATACCAGCTATTTTTATCATTAAGCTCTTTTACGAGATTGTTGTTTATGCCACGTGTAACCTGAGTTTTTCTCTGAGCGGCTTTGAGCTTATAAAACTCAAAAACAACGTAGTCCATATAACCTGCAAGATACTTAAAGCCGCAGTAGGTCATATCAATAAGTGTAAAAAACACAGGACGTCCGCATCTTTGACGGACGACCTTTGCCTGAGCTATCATATTCTTAAAATCCATTTCTCTTATCCTGCGGATAAGATACTTAATTTTATTCAACAAAACCACCTACATATGTTTTTGGTCGCGAAGTTCCTCAAATACTTCCTTATTATTGACCTCACCGTCAATTCCCTCGGTGCTTTCCTTGGTGAACATAACCTTAAGGGTGAGGAAGCATATCTTGATATCGTTTAAGAATGTAAAGTTGTTGATATACAGAAGGTCCATTTTGAGCTTGTCCTGCGGAGTGGTATTATACTTTCCGCGAACCTGAGCAAGTCCTGTAAGGCCTGCTTTAACGTTAAGTCTGTAAACAAACTCGGGAACTTCCTTGACGTATTCCTGAATAAAGACATCTCGCTCGGGGCGAGGACCCACAAAGCTCATATCACCGATGAAGATGTTAAAGAGCTGAGGAAGCTCGTCAAATCTAAGCGAGCGCAGCTTCTTGCCAATTTTGGTGATACGCGGATCGTCCTTGGTTGAAAGGGTGGCGCCACTGATTTCTTCGGCATTTTCAACCATTGTTCTGAACTTTAAAACCTTAAATGGCCTATAGTTTTCAGTTATTCTTTCCTGCTTATATAAAATGCTTCCACCATCGTCCTTCTTAATAAGGATAGCGACAACCAGCATAATGGGAGCAGAAATAATAATTGCTACTGCCGAAGCGATAATATCGAAAATTCTTTTAATAAGCTTTTCTTCAAGTGTCAGCGTCATGGGCTTGCAGAAGAAGAAAGGAATATCCACAACCTGCTCTAAAGCGCATTGCTGCACCGAAATCTCATAAAGCTCGGGTAGAATGTAGATATTTTTATTAAGCGCTAAGCAATACTGCGCAACCTTTTCTCTCTTTTTGCTCGAAAGGTCAAGCATAAAAACTGCTTCGCTCTGGCAAATAGAATAATAAAGGTTGGCATCCTCATAGTTTACAATACTTGTAATCTCATATCTTTCGGGATAGCTCTGAATCTTTTTGATATAGCTATCAGCATTCTCAATGTCGTAGCATACAATAATTGCCTTTTGAGGCTTTTTAAATGCCTTATAAATCGCTCTCGAAATAATCACCCAGATTGAAAACACTGCTGCCTGCATTAAGAAGGTTAAAATAAATGCAGCGGTATCAAACCAGATAAACGAGTAAACGTACATTATAAGCAGCGCCGAAAGGTCAGAAAGAAGAATAGCAAAGCTTCCCGTTAAGATAAGCTCTATTGAGCGCTTTGAGGTTACTGCATACGAGCCCGTTATAAAAAGGAAAAGCGCTGTTAGAATTATTATGGGAATGATGCTTGTTGCATGGTCGTCAATAGGGCGCAGGTCGGAAGCGAATATTCCCCTGAGCGCATAAACAAAAACCACTGAAATCAGGGTTATTTCGACAAGTCCATTAAGATAATAAAGCGACTTGCTGAAATTCCTTATTAGCTTTTTCATTTTATTATCTCAGCTTTCAAAAATTTTAGAAGCAGTTTTCTACGGCCTTTTTAGCGGCCTTATGATCGTCGCAAACTATAAAATAAACGTATTTGCCTTTTGAGGAAATAACTGCGTTATTTACCTTGGGAGCTTCCTCAGGAATGTAATCTACAAATCTGTCGTAGAGTTCCTGCTTTCTCTCTAAAACAACCTCGCGCATGTCCTCGACGTCGTCCTGCTCCTTCATTTTGAAAACAGCAATTTCATCGGTTCTGGCGCCTGTTCCGCAAACGAGAACCTCATATTCTTCGATTGCTTCAAGGTCAATTCCGTAATATCTTGTGGCGATATTGTCGTCGTTAAGAGCAACGAGCTCGGCAAATTCTGTGCTTTCGCTGATAGCGGTTACAACGTCCTTAACTGCGGGGCTCTTTGCCTCTTCGCCCTTGCAGGAAGCAAGGCAGAAAATAGCCACTACTGCTAAAACGAGGGATACAATTCTCTTTTTCATAAAATTTTCTCCTTTATTCATATCTCGATGTGTGGCGGCGGACATATTCAACCCATGTTACGTAGGTTGCGGCGTTGAAATGCACACCGTCGGGGCTTATACTTGAGGGAAGATATCCGTCCTCACCCTTTACAGCCGAGTGAACATCAACAAAATACGCCTTATTCTTTTCGGCGAGCTTTAAAAGTCGGTCGTTGAACTCGGCAATTTTTTTGACGTTCAACCCTGACGATTTCTTTTCTTTCTCACGGGTTACGGGTGGGATGGACTGTATATAGAACACGGCGTTGGGACTGTCTTTTTTGAGTGTGTCAAAAACCTTTTGATACTGATCTATCATCTGATCAACACTCATCCAGTCGATGCCGTTTGTTCCCAGCATAATGTAGATTTTAGCGGGGCTGTGCTCCTTTACTGCCTCGGGAATGGTTACCTTATCGCCATTTTTATTGCGTACGGTTTTGGCGGTAAGCACAGTTTCAAGGTTTATACCGGTTGAAGCGACAACCTTTGTATTGGTAAGCGAGGAATAAAGGTCAATTCCTGTTGTAATAGAGTCTCCAACGAAAACTGCATCGGTGAAATAGGCCGTTTCACGCATATCAGACTCGGGCAGAGGCTTTGAAAATCTTGTGTCGTCTGCCGGTAGGGGCGCAGACGAGGTGGGTTTATTTGATTCTACGTCACTCTGCGGCACAGAGGAAACCATATCAGGACGCTGAGCGATTATATTTTTATTAACGTCATTACCCGAAAAGAGCCATACTATTGAAACAACAAGCGCTACCACAAGCACAAGCGCAAGAGCCGAAAGCCCGGTAAGACTGCTATTTAGCTTGACCTCATAGGTTTTCGCCTTTTTATTGAATATGCTGCGTTTATCCGCCATACTGCCACCTACCTTTTTACAAATGGGCATAATACTACAATTATAATTATTGTAGCACTTTTAACTTTTTTTGTCAAATGCTCAAATTACACGGGTTTTGTGCATAGTTTTACCTTTTTTGCATTATAAATACAAAAGCGCCGCTTGTCTTAAGCGGCGCTGAATATTTTACAGATTTGCACTTTGTAAAAACGTCTTTAATCTTTCTGACTGAGGATTATAGAAAATATCGTTAGGATTTCCTTCCTCGGCGATAACTCCCTCGCTCATAAAGATAACCTTATCCGAAACGTCACGGGCAAAGGACATTTCATGGGTTACGATAACCATTGTCATATTTGCCTCGGCAAGCTTCTTTATAACTGCGAGAACCTCGCCGGTAAGCTCGGGGTCAAGGGCGCTTGTAGGCTCATCGAAGAAAAGCACCTCAGGGTCGAGCGCAAGCGCTCTTGCAATAGCAACTCGCTGCTGCTGACCGCCCGAAAGCTCGCAAGGATAGGCATTTTCCTTTTCGGAAAGTCCCATTAAAGAGAGAAGCTCTCTTGCCTTTGCTTCGGCTTCCTCTTTCGTCTTTTTCTGGACGATAATGGGAGCCTCGGTTATATTTCGCATAACCGAAAAGTGAGGGAAAAGGTTAAAATTCTGGAAAACAAGACCAAAGTGACCGCAGATTTCGGAAAGTTCTTCTTTAACTGCGTACTTTTGACCATTTTCGGTGTCGCAAACTAAGAATTTGCCATTATACGCGATGCTTCCGCTATCGGCTTTTTCAAGGTTTGTTGCGCAGCGAAGAAGCGTTGACTTGCCGCTACCCGACGAGCCGATAATCGAAACCGTTTGTCCCTTTTCTACCGAAAGGGAGATGCCTTTTAAGACCTCGTTTGAGCCAAAGCGCTTTTTAAGGTTACGAATTTCTAAAACTGACATACTTCTCCCCTCCTTAATCGTGATAATAGCTGAGCTTTTTCTCGATGTGACCAAAGAGAAGGGTTAAAATTCCATTAAACAAGAGGTAAAATACGCCGGTAAAGAACAGAGGCCAGATAATTGCCTTTGTGGAAGCAAGCTCATAAGCCTTCTGAACTATTTCAGCAACCATAATACATCTTGCAAGCGCGGTGTCCTTAACGAGAGTGATAATCTCATTGGACATAGGGGGAACTATTCTCTTTACGACCTGCGGCAGAACAATTTTAGAAAATACCTGCTTTTTGCTCATACCGAGAACCTGTCCCGCCTCGTGCTGACCGCGAGGGATACCCTCAATGCCGCCTCTGTAAATTTCAGAGAAATAGCAGGCATAGTTAATTGTAAACGCAATTAAAACGGCAACGATTCTTCCTGAATCCTCGATGCCGTAGTTTAAAAACAGATATGTATCTATCTTTGCAAAAAGCGGATAGTTAAAAAGAAGTCCCGGAACATAGTATATGATAAAAATTTGAAGCATCAAAGGAATTCCGCGGACAATCCAGACGATAACCTTTGATAATGCCTTGAGAGGCCAAAAACGGCTCATAGAACAAAACGCTATAGGCAGACCAAGCGGTGCGCCGCAAAGCAGCGTCACCGCAAAGATCAACAGCGATATCTTAAAGCCGTCAAATAGGAAACTTACAACTTCCCAAAATGACATAATGTATCTCCGTTCGTGTTATAGGTTTTTCTTATTTCTCGTCTGCTACTACATCCTGATCAGCAAAATCAACGATTGCAGTGTTCTCAAGCTTGTATTTCTTAGCGATAGTGGTGATGGTTCCGTTTGCAGCGAGTCTCTTAAGAGAAGCGTTTACCTGAGCAGTGAGCTCGCTATTCTTCTTAAAGCCGATTGCATAGTACTCAGCATCGCTCTCGATACCCGCAACGATTGCAAGGTTAGCATAGTTGCCTTTTCCGCACATGCTCTTTGCGAGCTGCTCGTCAAGAACTGCGAAATCAGCGGTAGCGGAATTTACTTCCATAAGAGCGTCGGTCTGATAGGTAACGGTCTTAAGGGTGGTGCCTGCAAGTGTCTTTGCGAAGCCTTCACCGGCGGAAGCCTTCTCAGCAGCGCCCTTCTTGCCCTTTAAGTCTGCTACAGCTTTGATATTAGCATCCTTCTTTGCAACAACTACCTGCTTGTTGCCCATATAGTTGTAAGAAAAGTCAACCTTGTCAGCTCTTGCAACACCGTCGTCGTCGCTGGTGTTGGCGGTAAAGCCGTTCCAGATGCAGTCGATTGTGCCGGAGTTTACGTCAACATATTTGTTGCCCCAGTCAATAAGCTTAAATACGGGTTTGTAGCCAAGGTCTGCGCAAACTGCTTCAGCAAGCTCGGTGTCAAAACCGATGAGCTTGCCATTTTCGTCTTTGTAGTTCATGGGCTCATAGAGTGTGTAACCGATTGTGAGAATCTTTTCGGTTGCAGCGGTGTTGGAGCTTCCATCTTCCTTAGCCTTGGTTCCGCAGGAGCAGAAGCATGCTACCATCATCATAGTTGCCATTACAAGTGCAATAATCTTTTTCATTTTTGTTTCCTCCATTTTGGTGGTGTTTTGTTTAGTGTGATATTAGTTTACCACTTTACTACGATAAAGTAAATAGGTAAAATAGCCAATGTTTAAGAATTTTTTCAAAAATTGTATGTGCATTTTGCACAAATATGCCTATTCTACATCAAAATACGCACAAAAAAGGCGCTTAAAATAAAGCCGGTTACGTCGGCGGCAACCGCCGACGTAGCGGTATGGCGGGTTTTGCTTACACCTACTGCGCCGAAATAGACGGCTATTGTGTAAAAAGTGGTTTCCGTCGAGCCTGCGATAACGCTTGCCACCCTGCCGACAAAGCTATCGGCGCCGTAATTTTTAAATATGTCCTCAATTATTGCAAACGAGCCGCTACCCGAAAAGGGCTTTAAAAGGGCAAGCGGCAGAACCTCTTTAGGGATTCCGAGAGCCTCTGCCGGTTTTGAAATGAGCGAAGTTAACATATCGAGCGCCCCCGATGAACGAAACATTGCTATGGCGGTTAGGAAGAGTACAAGTGTTGGGATGAGGTTTTTAGAGGTTTCAAGTCCCTCCCTTGCGCCTATGTAAAATTCCTTTATTATATCCACCTTTTTAACACGCGCGCAGATTAAAACAGTGCAAATTACAAGCGGAATTATAAAGATAGTAAAATTCATTGTTTTTTCCTTCCTATATATATGGGGATTATTCGTGCAAACAAAAGACCTACCAAAAGCGACAAAACACTTGTTACCAAAACAGCAGGAAGGATATTCATAGGATTTTCGCAGCCATAGGAGGCTCGCAGGGTTGCGAGGGTGGTTGGGAGAAGCTGGATGCTTGAGCTGTTTATAACCGCAAAGGTTACCATATCGTCGCTTGCGATGTTCTTTTGCGGATTTAGTTCGTTAAGCTTTTTCATAGCGGCAATTCCGAGCGGGGTTGCGGCATTGCCAAGTCCCAATAAATTTGCAGAAATGTTCATACTGATAAGGTGCATAGCCTCGCCGCTTTTTGAAAGCGATGGAAAAATGAGCTTTAAAACAGGCGCAAGAAGTCGACTTACAAAGGCGCAGATACCGCTTTTATCACAAAGTCGCATTATGCCGCTCCACAAACAAAGTCCTCCGCACAACCGCAGCACTAAGGAAACAGCGTCAGCACAGCCCGAAACAGCAGCTGTCGACACCGCGCTCATATTTCCCGAAAAAAACGCAAAAATAAATGATGAAACCGCCAAAAAGACAAGCAAAGAATTCACACTGCATCCTCCTATTAGCATAAATATATGATAAAAGTGAGATAAACTTGCAAATTTGAAAGTATTGTGCTAAAATATTTATATTATATTAAAGAAAGCGTGTTATTTTATGAAAAATCCTATTGTAACAATAAAAATGCAGAACACCGAGCTCACTCCCATTGAGATTGAGCTTTATCCCGAGATTGCTCCTAATACAGTAAGAAATTTCGTTTCTCTTGTAGAAAGTGGTTTTTATAACGGGATCATTTTCCACAGAGTTATTCCCGGTTTTATGATTCAGGGCGGTGACCCTCAGGGCATCGGCATTGGAGGACCCGGATATTCCATCAAAGGCGAATTTGCAATAAACGGATTTAAAAACGATCTTGCTCACACAAGAGGAGTTATCTCCATGGCTCGCGCTATGGATCCCGACAGTGCAGGCTCGCAGTTTTTCCTTATGCATAGGGACGCTCCCCACTTAGACGGACAGTATGCCGCATTCGGAAAGGTTATTTCGGGCATTGAAACTGTTGACGCTGTAGCTTCAGCCGCTCGAGATTTCAGAGACAAGCCTTACGAGGATCAGGTTATGGAATGCGTTACCGTTGAAACCTTTGGGGAGACCTTTGAGGCTCCCGAAAAAATCTAAATTACTTCTCGCACCTTAAGGAGATAATTTTATGATAAAAAAGGCAGTTTATTATGCCGTTATTTGCTTGCTTGTTCTCTCGCTATTTGTTTCCTGCGCAGACAAGCCCCCCGTTGATAATTCTTCTCAGGGCGTTTCCTCTGCCATAACATCATCGGAAAACAAAGAGGAACAGGAGAAGGTTGAGGCTTGGGGTGACCCTAACAATACGTCGGCTCTCCTTCGTCCCACCTTCCTTGCGCCCGACGCCGAGGGAAACCTCTTTTACTGCGACGACGAGGGCAGTATTTACAAGCAGCTTGTAGAAACAAACGGACTTTCAAAGCTATATTCAAGCAGTGGCTATGACTTTATTTCGGTTCAGTACATCAGTGAAAATTTAATATGCGCCGGCTACAAAAACAAGGCTCAGGAGTCGGGATATATTATCTTTGACCTTAAAGATAAAACCGTTAACAGTGCCGTCGGTGGTGACGAATTCAAAGGAAAAAGTATTTATTCCCTCATATATTATAATGAGGCGGTTTATTTCCTTTCTAATCCCGACAGATACGGTAGGTACACCTTATATAGACAAACCAAGGACTCTACTCAGGTTTTATCACACGGAGTTAACGAGTTTGTTATTTACAGAAACAAGCTATTCTACAACGTTGGCGGATACATCTACTCCGCAAACGTTAACGGAAGCGATGCTCAGATGCTCACCGAGGTTGTAACCAACGATTTTCTTGGCTTTACACTTGCTAAGGATTCATTTTTCTATATGAGCACAGAGCACACCTATCGCATGCAGATCATTTCGGGAGAATATGATAAATTTAATGAGAAGATCAAGGTTTATACCTCTACTTCAAACTCGGATTACACCTTCTTCTGCGGCGCAAATGGCGGAATTTACCTTTATTCTCACATCACCGACGAGCTTAAAAAGGTTTCCGATTACACCGCCGATGAGATGGCAATTAGCGGCGATTATCTCTATTTAAAGCCTGCAAATCCTGATGATTACCCCGATGTTCCCAAGGAATTTATTGTTCAGTACAGTGTCCACAGATTTAAAATTTCGGAGCTTATAGAATCCGCAAGCAAAGATACTCCAAACGAAAACTCGACCGTTAGCTCATCTCTTTCGAGTGGAGAGCTCGTTTCATCAAACGCATCGGTTGAAGAAGAAAAGCCCCTCGCACCCGAAAACTTTGGAAGATAAAATACTGACAAAAAATAAAACCGCTTTCCAAAAGGAAAGCGGTTTTTAATTTTGTGCTCTAACTTAGAAATCGAATTCGTCCTGATTTTCCCAGTTGTGGAAAACCTGCTGAACATCGTCATTGTCCTCCATATGATCGAGCATAAGCTGCATTTTCTTTGCAATCTCGGGATCGTCAAGTCTTACGTATGTAGAAGGAACCTTTTCGACCTCAGCCGAAAGAATTGTGTACTTCTGGGCGAGGGCATCACGAACAGCGAAAAGTTCAGAAGGCTCTGTTACAATCTCGACAACCTCGTCCTGAATTTCAAAGTCTCCTGCTCCTGCCTCAACGCATGCTTCCATAACCTCGTCCTCATCAAGACCATTATTCTCAATAAGAATAATTCCGCTCTCGGAGAAAAGGAAGGAAACGCAACCCGACTGACCCATATTTCCACCGAATTTATCAAAATAGTGGCGCATATCGGCAGCTGTTCTGTTTCTGTTATCAGAAAGGCACTCAACGATAACTGCGATTCCGTTAGGTCCGTAACCCTCGTAAACGATGGTTTCGTATTCCTTGCCGTCGTTACTGCCGGCCTTTTTAATAACTCTGTCGATGTTATCATTGGGCACGTTGTTTGCCTTTGCCTTGGCAATGAGCTCACGGAGCTTACTGTTAGAGTTGGGGTCTGCACCGCCCTCTTTAACGGCAACTGCAATTTCTCTGCCTATCTTGGTGAAAACCTTTGCTTTCTGAGCATCGGTTTTTTCTTTTTTGCGTTTAATATTGTTCCACTTGGAATGTCCAGACATCTTACTACCTCTTTAGCTTAGTTCTTAAAAAATTGATCAATATCATCAAAATCAATTTCGGATGCGCCCGAAGTTCCGATATTGTCAAAAGGATTTGTGAAGGTTGCGGAAGAAGTGGCGCCGCCTTCAAAATCTGTTGCAATAACGGTGATGCGCATTTCATCCTGCATATTGTCATCATAAGCAAAGCCGAAGATGATGTTTGCTTCGGGATGAGCGGCCTTACGGATAATGCTTGCAGCAACATCAACGTCGGCAAGTGAAATATCCGAAGAAGCAGTAAAGTTGAGGATAACGCCCTTTGCTCCGTTGATGGAGGTTTCGAGAAGGGGGCTCGAAACTGCGGCATTTGCAGCTTCCTCTGCCTTGTTTTCTCCTGTGGCGCTTCCGATACCCATATGAGAGGTGCCAGCACCCTTCATAATGCTTACAACGTCAGCAAAGTCAAGGTTAATGACACCCGAAACGTTGATAAGATCAGAAATACTGCGAACTGCCTGACGAAGAACATCATCAGCAAGAACGAAAGCGTTTAAGAAGGTGATATCAGTTTCTGCAACGAGCTTTAATCTCTCGTTGGGGATGACAAGCAGAGAATCAACCTGCTCACGAAGAGCGGTAATACCAAGCTCTGCCTGATCGCGACGAACCTTGCCCTCAAAATCGAAGGGCTTGGTTACAACACCGATTGTAAGGATTCCCATTTCCTTAGCGATAGAAGCAACAACGGGAGCAGCACCTGTTCCTGTTCCGCCGCCCATACCTGCAGTGATAAAGAGCATCTGAGCGCCCTCAATAGCAGCTGCGATTTCATCGCGGCTTTCCTCAGCAGCGCGCTGACCCTTTTCAGGCACACCGCCTGCACCTCTACCGTGGGTGAGCTTGTCTCCTATTGAAATTTTAGTTGCAATATTATCGGATGCTCTGAAAAGAGCCTGCTGATCTGTGTTGATCATTAAAAATTCAACACTGCTCATACCCGATTCAATCATTCTGGTAACGGCATTTCCGCCGCCTCCGCCGACACCTGCGACGAGAATTCTGGCTTGTTTCTCAAACTCGTTATCTAACAAAAGGTCCATTGTGGCCCCTCCTCATAAATTAGGATTTTTATAGACGCGAATGCTTATATATATTATATAATAGCAGATATCTTTCTCTATTTCAATAGCTTTTTTAATACATTTTTACATTTTTATAATTTAATTTTGAATGCTTGTCCCATTGTCCGACGAAATGGTGTTGGAAGGCGTATTCTGAGTGTTTTCGGGAGTTTCGGTTTGTGCTATATTTGAGCTTTCATTCTGATCTTTTTCGGCTTCAAGCTGCTGAATATATTCCTTGTAACTACCGTTTCTTAAAAAGCTTATACGCTTTGCGTTTGTGGCGTAAATAATGCCCATATCGTCCTCGTCAATTTCCTCGGGATTGTTTAAGATTTTACAAACGAATCTTATTTTTTCCTTAAGGTCGGTTTCGCTTCCGAGGCGGACGGTTACCCTATCGCGATAGACAAATTCGAGGTTAATTCTATCGGTAACGTTCATTTGAGTAACGCCCGAGGTCATGCCAACGCCAAGCTCATTAAAAATTGCTCTTGCACTGCTGAGCGCACCGCTTTCGTCCGAGACAAACTCCGCAACCTTAACGCCATTAGCATCAATTCCGAGAATTTCAGCCATCTTTTCGGGAAGCTCAGCCACCTTTTCAAGCACCTTTCCGTTTGTGCTTAAAATACTATATCCCTCATCCGTTTTAACGTAGCCTGCAATCTTTGCCTCGGTTACATTCAAAACAGCGGTTGTGGGGAGTTTTTTTAAAAGCTGTACCTTTTCGATATACGGAAGCTTGGTTTCAATCCTCTCTGCGATTTTCTTGGAATCGAGCCTTATGAGATTGCTTTCGAGCTCAATTTTTCCTGCGGCAACAATATCCTTCGAGGAGTAACGGCTTTCGCCGTAAACATCTATCTCCTTGGTTTTGAAAAAGACGGTAAGAGAAAGAACTACACCAACGAGCGCAACTAATAAAACAGTTACGACAAGCGCAATTCTGCCCGCATTTGAACGGCGGCGTTTTTTTCTCTTACGGGTAGCGCCGCCGTCTAATTTTCTTATTTCGGATTTGTTTTTTTCAAATCTTTTTCCGCTCATTTTTAAAATCCTTATCCTTTATTTTATGCGCAAAACCTCTGCGCCAAGTAAATTCAAGTCAGTTTCTATATGCCCGTAGCCTCTGTCGATATGCTCGATATCACAGAGAGTGCTCTTACCTTCTGCCGAAAGGCAGGCTAGAAGCATGGCGGCTCCGCCCCTTAAATCCGTGCTTGTGACGGTGGCGGGGTGTAGTCTGTTAACTCCGTTTACAACCGCAACCTTGCCCTCCGTTTTTATATCTGCGCCCATACGAAGCAGTTCTCCAACGTGCCGAAAACGGTTTTCGAAAATAGTTTCGACAAACATTGTACTGCCCTCGCAGAGAGTTGAAAGAGCCATAATTATTGCCTGTGCGTCGGTTGGAAAACCGGGGTGAGGCATTGTTTTTATTATGTTCATGCACCGAAGACTTCCGGGTGCTTTTAGTCTTATGCTATCGCCGTTTGCTTGTATATGGCACCCTGCCGCTTCAAGCGGCATCAGAGCGGGCATTACATCCTCGCGGTTTACGTCACAAACCAGGATATCTCCCCCGGTTATTGCGCCTGCAGTTAAAAAGGTTACCGCCGCAATTCTATCGGGCATAACACAGTATTCGCAGGCGTAAAGACTATCTACGCCGTCGATTACAATAGTGCCGCTTCCTGCGCCTCTTATTCTCGCACCGCAGGAATTTAAAAACCTTGCAAGGTCAACGATTTCGGGCTCTCTTGCCGCATTTGTGATAACGGTTGTACCCTTCGCCTTAGCCGAGGCAAGCATAATATTCTCGGTCGCTCCCACAGAGGGAAACCACAAAGAAATATGCGTGCCGCAAAGTCCCATAGGGGCGGTAAAATACATTTCTCCGCGTTCATCGTCACACTCGGCACCAAGCTTTTTAAGGGCGCTTATATGCATATCAATGGGTCTTGGACCCAATTCGCAGCCGCCTGGCATCGACACCCTCGCGCATCCACTCTCGGAAAGGATTGCTCCGAGAAAAAGGGCTGACGAGCGCATTTCTCTCATAAGCTCGTCGGGGACATTGCAGCCCGTTATGCCAGTAGAAATGATACAAAGGGTGTCCCCTTCTCTACGTACACAAAGTCCGAGATGCTCTAAAATGTTTATGGCCGAAACAACGTCCGATAGGTCGGGACAATTATGTAAAATAACCTCTCCGCGACATAAAACGCAGGCCGCTAAGATAGGCAGAATACTATTTTTCGCGCCTTGAACCGATGTTTTTCCGACAAGGCGGCGTCCACCGCTTACCGAAAATTTCATAAATCCACTCCCTTTTTAGAAAATACGAGTTTTTTACAACCCATACTATGCTTTCTGGAGTGAATTTGTGAAAATTTAGTTATTTTCTGTAAAGGCTCATAACCTCTTCATAGATGAGGTTATTTGCATCGGTTTTAGAAATTTTAGCGGCATTTTTGCCCATTTCTTTGAGTTTTTCTTTATTGCTTGTGAGTTTTTCTATGGTTTCGCAAAGCTTTGCGCCGCTTAAATCCTTTTCCTCGATAACAACGGCGGCATCAGCATTAGCAAGCACCATAGCGTTATGATACTGGTGATTTTCTGTTACGTTAGGCGACGGAATTAAGATTGCCGCCTTGCCCTGAGCCTCTATTTCGCTTAAGGTTATTGCTCCGCTTCTTGTGATGATAAGATCGCAGGCGGCGAGATACTCAGGCATATTACTTATATATTCCATAACACGCAAATCGGGATCATTATCGATATCGATCCCTGCATTTCTAAGGTCATCGGGCATCCAAAGGCTTCCAAAGTGACCTGTTGCGTGCACGTGTTGAATTTTTCCTTTTTTATAGTGCCATTTTAAAACGTCCATAACGGCGAGGTTGATTGCTTTTGCTCCGAGAGAGCCGCCGCAGGAAAGGATAACGATTTTATCCTTGTCAAGTCCGAGCTTTTCTCGGCACTCATCCTTTTTAGCATACAAAAATGCCTCTCTCACGGGGTTTCCGACCTCAAGCATTTTTGCCTTGGTGTTTATTCTTGGCATAGCCTCTTTAAAGGCGACCAGAATAACGTCAACGCTTTTGGAAAGCAGCTTTGTTGTGACTCCGGGATAGGCATTTTGCTCGTGAATAAGTGTTTTAATGCCCATTTTTGCAGCCGCACGAACTACGGGACCGCTTACATATCCACCCGTTCCGATTACTATGTCGGGCTTAAAGTCACGGATGATTTTTTTTGCACAGGAATTTGCCGTCAAAAGATATTTAAGGGTTTTGAAATTACCCTTTATGGCTTTGAGGGAAAGGCCTCTTTCTATACCTCTTACCTTGATGGGAACAAAATTAAAGCCTGCTTCAGGAACAAATCTCGCTTCCATTCCCCATGGAGTTCCCGCAAAGAGAATTTCTGCATCACTATGGCGAGCCTTTACTGTTCCTGCAATGGCGAGAGCGGGATTTATGTGGCCGCCCGTTCCGCCTGCCGCAAAAAGAATTCTCATTTATAAAACTCCTTTAAGTCTTTTCCATGTTTGAATGTCTTGAAACGTTTAGAACAACTCCCATTTCAGCGAGCAGAATTAAAAGGGCATTACCGCCGTAGCTGAAAAACGGGAGAGGAATACCTGTGTTGGGAACGCTCTTTGTTACAACGGCGATGTTGAGAATAACCTGCAAGCCAACCTGAGCTACCACGCCGATAACGAGCATTGTTCCGAATTTATCCTTGGCCTTAGAAGCTATAACAAAGCCCCTCCAAACAAGCAGAGCAAACAAAATTATGATAATCGCTGCTCCGACAAAGCCTAATTCCTCGCATACTATTGCAAAGATAAAGTCATTTTGCGGCTCGGGGATGTAGAGATATTTTTGCCTTGAGTTTCCAAGTCCCAGTCCCATAAGTCCGCCCGAGCAAATAGCATAAAGCGACTGAATATTCTGGAAGCCTGCGCCCTGCGCATCTACAAAGGGGTCAATGAAAACTTCGAAACGGGACTTAACGCTATCTAAAAGTCCGAGTGCATAAGCCGCAACGCCTGCTACTGCCGCGCCGCCGAATGCCATACCGAACCAGCGCATTCTTGTTCCGCCTATCATCATCATAACAACGCATATCATAAAGACAAGAATACCGCCCGAAAGATGGCGTTCAAACAAGATAAGAGGCACAACAACGCCTCCTATTATGGCAAATGGAAGAACGCCGCCCTTAAAGGTGTGCATTGTTTTGTAGTTTAATGAAATAATGTGTGCAAACATTGCTATGACAGCGAATTTTGCAATTTCTGAGGGCTGGACTGTTCCAACAATGGGAACGGGAATCCAGCGGTGAACTCCGTTTACGGGAGGGCAGAAATAAACTATGATAAGAAGGAGAACTGTTACAGCAAGAATGGGCAGTGCAAAGCGGTGGAGAATGTGATAATCCACCACGTAGCCGATAAAAAGCATTGCGACGATGCCGACAACGGCAAAAATGGCCTGCTTTTTGATATAGAAAAATGGATCGCCCTCACGGTACAGTGCATCGACGTAGCTTGCCGAAAAGAGCATTATAAGACCGATTGTGAGGATTACGAGAACTAAAATGAGAAACGGAAGATCTATCTTACCGATTTCCTTTTTCTTGCCCGAATGCTTAAATGCCACGCGGCATCCTCCTTAGATTTATTTTATCATATTGACTACCGAAAGCACCGCTAAGGCGCATCCTAATAGGGTTACTATCGAGAAAACAATAACGATTTTAACTTCACTCCACCCCGACATCTCATAGTGATGATGAATGGGGCTCATTTTGAATATTCTTTTTCCGTGTGTCAGCTTAAAGTATGTTACCTGAAGCATTACCGAGCCGGTTTCGATAAGATAGATTATACCGCATAAAACTAAGAGAAGCGGTTGACGAAGGCCGAACGCTATGGCAACAACGAGGCCGCCTAAGAACATTGAGCCTGTATCGCCCATAAACACCTTAGCCGGATGGAAATTAAACATAAGAAATCCAACGCATCCGCCTGCAAGCGCAGCGGCAAGCATATTCATACTGTGTGCTCTGAGCAAAATTGAAATTGCCATAAATCCGAGCGCCGCCATAAAGGTTACAGATGCAGCAAGACCATCGATGCCGTCGGTTAGGTTTACTGCGTTTACAAAGCCGACTATAACGAAAACGGCAAAAGGATAATAGAAAATTCCCAAATCAAGCGATCCGATAAAGGGAATATAAAGCTCTGTGCTCTTATCTCCGCCCAAATAAAGGGTTGCGAGATAGCAAGCTGCAATAAGTATCTGAAAAAGCATTTTTTGCTTGGCGGTGAGGCCTAAGTTACGCTTTTTCACGACCTTTATATAATCGTCAACAAAGCCTATAGCGCCAAACAGAAGTGCCATTATAACGCCTGCAAAAAGTCGGATACTGTCGGTACTGTACACTTCCTTTATGCCGCCCGAGATAAGTGCGGTTACAAAGGCGCAAATAAGAGCAAGAACGATACCGAGAATGAACATAAGACCGCCCATTGTAGGGGTGCCCTCTTTGTTTTTGTGCCAACGGGGACCGATTTCTAAAATAGTTTGCCCGTATTTAAGCTTCTTTAAAAAGGGAATAAAGAAAAATCCCGAAAGAGCGGTTATTATAAATCCAACTACCGCCGCAACAATAATTTCAAAATTCACTTGTTTTCGCTCCTTTAATTTTGACTGAGCTCTGCGTAAATAAGAGAAAGCAGCTTTGCAAAGTCCATTCCGAGACTTGCTTTAAACAGCACGCAGTCGCCTTTTTTAAACTCCTTTAAAAGATATGCCGCAGTTTCCTCTTTTGTTTCAAAATAAACTGCCTTTGTGCCTTTATTTTCTGCCGCCTCTTTCATAAGACGGGCATTATTGCCGCAGCAAACGAGAAGCTGACATTTTTCTGCCGCCTCTTGCCCTACCTCGGTATGTGCTTTTTCCGCGATATCGCCGAGTTCAAGCATATCTCCGAGCACTGCAACTGCTCTTTTTTCACTTATACTCTCTAAAACCGAGAGCGAAGCGCTCATACTTGTGGGGCTTGCATTATAGCAGTCCTCAATAAAGGTCATATCGCATATTTTGGTTACCTTTTGGCGCATTCCCGAGGGAACGAATGCCGAAAGTCCTGCCGCTATCTGCTCGGGGGAAAGCCCTGCTTCTATGCCTACCGCTGCAGCAAGAAGCGAGTTTCCGACGTTGTGACGTCCGACGCAAGGCAGGTAAACGTTAGTTACTAATTCGCCGCTTTTCCATATTTCAAAGCGGCTGCCTTCACTGCCCTCTGTGATATTTTTAGCATAAATGTCGGCATCTTCATTTGTAAGAGAGCATCTTATAACTCTATGATTTTGGTATTTTGAGCCGAGAGTCGCCAAAAGGTCATTGTCAGAGTCGACAATAATGGGAGCATCCTCGCTCATACCCTCTAAAATTTCAAGCTTTGCCTTTAAAATATTCTCTCTCGTTTTGAGAAATTCTATATGCGAAACTCCGATATTGGTTATAACCGCTATATCAGGCCTTGCAACCTGCGTCAAAACCGAAATCTCGCCTGCGTGGTTCATTCCCATTTCCAAAACTGCGGCTCTGTCGTCCTCAGAGAGCTTAAAAACAGTTTTGGGAAGTCCTATGTGATTGTTGAGATTACCCTGTGTTTTGAGGGTTTTAAGACCCTGCGAAAGCACTGCGGCAATCATATCCTTTGTAGTTGTTTTACCAACGCTTCCGGTAACTCCGATAACTACGGGAGAAAGCATATCACGGTAGCCTGCCGCAAGGTTTAGTAGCGCATCGTAGGTGCTTTTTACATATATAATCGGAAGCTTTTCTGAAAGTTCTCTTTTTTCTGATAAAACCGCAACTGCGCCATTTTCTATTGCATTTTGGGCAAAATTATGCCCATCGAATTTTTCGCCGCAAAGCGCGACAAAAAGCGCATTCTTTTGTTCTTCACGTGTGTCGGTTGTGACGGCGGTTACAATTTCATCGCCGCAACCAATACACTGCCCACCAACGAACTCTGCAATTTTCTTAAGAGATAAATTCATAGTGTATGCTCCCTTGTTACTCAACCTCGTCCTTACTTAAAAATGTTACTTCAACAACTGTTCCGATAGGCACCTTCTCGCCCTGTGCGATGCTCTGCGCCGAGGAGAGACATCCGCTCTGGTCAATTCCTCCGCCTACTACCTTGGCATTAAGTCCAAGGGCTGTAAGCCTTGTTGTGACCTCGGTTGCGGAAAGTCCTATAAGATTTGGAACAACTACTGTTTTCTGCTCGGCATTTTCCTCGGTGTAGATAACAACCTTACCGCCTCGAGGAACCGTCTGACCTGCTTTAGGAACCTGGCGAACAACTCTGTCACCGCCGCCTATAATTGTGCCCTGCAAGCCGTATTTCTGAAGTGCGGCCTGACCCATGTGTGCGGTTTTTCCGACGATATTAGGAACGGTTACGTTAACCTTGGAAAGCTCCTCGGCCGTGTATTCGGGCTCAATACCGAGGTAAGGCATAACGTCGCCCAAAATACTTCCGCAAACAGGAGCTGCAACTGCCGAGCCATAAATTTCGCCCGCTCTGGGCTCGTCGATTATAACAATGCAGGCAACCTGCGGGTCATCGGCAGGGGCAAAGCCCAAGAAGGACATAATATAATCCTCTTTTTCGCCCTCGGCATAAACCTTATCGAGCTTTTCCGAGGTACCCGTTTTACCGCCGATTCTATAACCCATTATATATGCGTTTTTACCTGTGCCCTCCGAAACAACCTTTTCGAGCATAAGAGAAAGCTGCTCCGAGGTTTCTTTAGAGATTACCTGACGCTTTGTCTGCGAGCCGATATTTTCGATAACCGAGCCGTCACTGTCAAGAATCTGCTTTACAACGTGGGGGGTTACAAGGTTTCCGCCGTTTACCGCCGCGGAAACTGCGGTTATTATCTGAATGGGAGTAATTTTAAAGGACTGACCCATCGAGGAAGACGCAAGGTTAACGTTATTCTGCAGAGTCTTTCTGCTATGGGTAATACTTGTAGCTTCACCGGGAAGGTCAATTCCGGTTTTCTCTGTAAGACCGAAGGCCTGCAGATATTTATAGAAGATGTCGCCGCCGAGACGGGCGCCCACTGTCATAAATACAGGGTTGCAGGAATTCATAATGCCCTGCGCAAAGCTTTCTTTTCCGTGACCCGAGGTTTTCCAGCAGTGAATATTTCTATCGCCAACTCTGTGTGAGCCTGTGCAAACAAAGCCCTCGTTGGGGGTTGTAACGCCTTCTTCAAGAGCTGCTGCTGCAGTTATTATCTTGAAAACAGAGCCAGGCTCGTAGGGGTCAGAAATGGCTTTGTTTCGCCATTGTTGGTTTTGTTGTTTTGAAAGCTCCTGAGTTTTTTCGTCACCCGAAAGCTGAGCGATCTTATCTCTTACCGCGCTGTCATAAATGGTAAAGGGATCGTTTAAGTCAAAGTCGCCCTTTGTGGACATTCCCAAAATACCGCCCGTTTTAACGTCCATAACGATACAAGCAGCGCGATTATTAACCTTTTGCTCCTTAACCGCAGTTTCGAGATGCTTATCAACGTAATACTGAATGTTTTGGTCGAGGGTTAAAACAAGACTGTTGCCATCAATGGCTTCGATACGCTTTTCATATTCAAAAGGCATATCTGTACCCCAAGCATTTTTTGCACTGACAATTCTACCATCGGTGCCCTTTAAATAGCTATCGTAGAAGGCCTCAATACCCGTAAGACCCTGATTATCAGTTCCCGTAAAGCCGATTATGGTAGAAGCAAGGGTGTTGTGAGGATAATATCTCTTTGTGTCCTCGTCAAGACCGATGGCGGAAATATCATTTTCCTTACAGAAGGCTCTGATTTCGTCGGCCTTATCCTTTTCTATCTTACGCTTTACGTATTCATAATAGGTGTTTTTCTGAGTCTTCTTATAAATGGTTTCTCTATCGACGTCAAGAATCTCCGACAGCTTATCTGCGATAAGGTTAGCTTCCTTTTCGCCGTTTATATAAACGGGAGAAAGGTAAGCTGTCCATACAGTTGCGCTCTGGGCAAGAATATTCATATTTGCATCGTAGATAGTGCCTCTCTTAGCAGCAATAGTACTATCACGAAGCTGCTGCTGAGTTGCGCGGTCGCGATATTCATCGCCGCCGATAACCTGCAAGAAAAAGAGGCGGCCAGTCATCAAAATAAATCCGAACAGCACCACAAAAACGAGCAGTATATTTATTCTTCTTTTCATCGAAACAGTAGGTTGTTTTGCCAAAAAATAATCCTCCCAACACCTTTGGTTTAACCCTCATAAAAGTGGCAAATGAGCCGGGACAGCTCATATTTTGTTAAGAGCAATTTGCCCACGAAAATATGTTCCCGACTCATAGCCATCTGATGTATTTTACATCTTAAAACAAGTTTGAAAAAAAGTCTGCAATTTTCTCAAAGAAGGTGCGATTGTCTGAAAGCACCTCGATTTTGTCGCCCTGATTAACTTCAACGCCTTCGACCTGAAGCTTATCGGCCTGATACATTCCAAGCGCAAGAGCTTTTTCCTCGATGTTTCCTCGGGACATTATTGCGTCAAGCTCACTGTCGAGGCGAACACTCTCACTCTTAAGTTGTGTTATTTCGTTGTTTACACGAGTAATTGCGGCGGTTGTCTGAGTTATCATAGCCTGTGTATAGAGCATATATGCGCAGACAAAAACCGAAATTGCTGCAACGATTACTGCGGTGACCGGCGAAAGCTTACTGAGCGCCGACACTTTTACTTTTTTCTTGCCCTTTACAGCCTTAAGCTCGGGCTTTTTTGTCTGGACACGCTCTTTCGGCTTGCTTGGAGCAAATCTCGAAAGATCGTATGCTGCACTGCTTTGCATTTTCGCCGTCCCCTTTCTTTTAAAATTCCTTTAATTTTAAAGCTTTTCTAAAACTCTGAGTCTTGCACATTTACTTCTTGGATTTTCCTCCTGCTCACTCGCACTCGGCTCAATGGCCTTTGAGGGAGTCATTTTTGCCTTTGGGGTGTTTCCGCAAACGCAAATGGGGAAATCCTTAGGGCAGGTGCAACCCTTACACCATTCCTTATATTTTCTCTTTACCATTCCGTCCTCGAGGGAGTGGAAGGTTATGATAGCGAGCTTTCCGCCCGGTTTTAGCACGTTAAATGCGCTCTCGAGCGCTCTTTCTAAGTGAACGAGCTCACCGTTAACTTCAATTCGAATAGCCTGAAAGGTTCGCTTGCAGGGGTTTTTCTCCCTCTTTGCCGCTGCCGGCATTGCTGCCTTTATAGCCTCGGCAAGCTCAAAGGTTGTTTCAATCGGAGCCTTTTCTCGCCTTCTTACAATCTCTGCGGCAATTTTTCTTGAAAACTTTTCTTCCGAATATCTGAAGATTATATCAGCAAGTTGTTTTTCGCTGTATGTATTGACAACGTCTTTTGCCGAAAGTCCATCCTTGCTCATTCTCATATCGAGTGGAGCATCGTTTCTGTAGGAAAAGCCTCTTTCTGCACAGTCAAGCTGGAATGAGGAAACTCCAAGGTCCAAAAGCATTCCATCAAGACCATCTATATTCAGCTCTTTTATAACCGATTCAATTTCGCTGTAATTTCTGTGGTAAACGCCCGCTTGCGGAAATTTAGATAATCTTTCACTCGCAACCGCTACGGCATCGGGATCACGATCCAAGCAAATGAGCCTGCCGCCTTTTTTAAAATCAAGGCACCCTGCAATGTGGCTCGAATGACCCGCTCCGCCAACTGTTCCGTCGGCATATATTCCATCGGGCTTTATGTTAAGTGCCTTTAAGCACTCATCAAGCATTATTGGTTTATGAACAAATTCCATATCCTATACCCGATTAAAATTCAAGCTGATTTAAGATATCTGCAATCTCATCGGAATCGAGGCTGCTGTACATCTTATCGTAGCTCTCTGCATCCCAGACATCAACTCTCGAGCCCATGCCGACAAAAACAACGTTTTGTTTTAAGCCTGCGTGCTCGATAAGCTCGCCTGAAATAAAAACTCGACCCTGCTTATCGGGGTTTAAGGTCGTGGCGCTTCCAAAGAGCCAGTTTTTAACCTGCCTTACCTTTGCCTCGGGAAATCTCTTTAAGCTATCGCAGAGGTTTTTCCACTCTTCTTCGCTATATGCGCAGAGGCAACTATCAAAAAGGCCTTTGGCGAGAATTATCTTTTCACCCATATCTTTTCTGAAAGACGCAGGGAAAATAATTCTTCCGCTTGCATCTATTGTGTTTTGTGCCTTGCCGACAAGCATCGTTTTCCCTACCTTTCAAAGCGATTTTAAAGTGGGGTGGCACCACCTTTTTTCACCACTCTCCACCTTTCTTCACCTATTATACTCCCAAAACACCTCAAAGTCAAGCATTTTTCCAATATTTTTTTATTGTTTTTTACTAAAATTTCAAAACAAAAAAATATAGCGACAAATGGCTTTGCAAAGCCATTTGTCGCCTATGAGATGCGGAGAATTTTAGTAGATTTTTCCATATTGTTGCAGCTTATTTAAAAAAAGTTTAAAATCCACCTTTTTTCACCATCAAAAACTCCCCAAAAAAAACAAAAACCCGACCGTTTTGGTCGGGTTTTTAAGTAATTATTCCTGAGCATTTCCCATTCTCTTGTTTCTGAGAGCTGAACGAGTTTGCTTAATTTCGGTAACACATCTTCCGACGTCGGAGGCGCTCTTAACAAGTACCTCTTCAGCCTTGCCTAAAATACCGTCAGCAAAATCGTTTGCCGCCTGGCGAACTTCACGCGCACTCTGATGTGCTTGAGAGAGAATTTCGTTTGCACGATTCTGAGCCTGAATAACAAGCTCATCCTTATTAACGATGCTTCTTGCACGTTCCTCGGCATTGCGGATAATATCCTCTGCCTCCTGCTTTGCAATAGCGATAATCTCGCCTCTGTCAGCAACGATAGCCTTTGCCTGACGAATCTCCTGAGGAAGATTCATACGAATATCATCAATAAGATCTCTTGCCTTCTGCGAATCAATAAGACATTTACCTCCCGTTAAGGGCATTTTCACCGCGTCCTCAAACATATCGTCGAGGAGATCTACCATATCATCTACGTTCATTGTCCTTTTCCTCCCTATATTTATTTTAATTTTAAAACATTTTCAACATCCGAGAGAATTTCCTCGGGCACAAAAGCGGAAATATCTCCATCAAAGCTTGCAACCTGCCTTACTATACTTGAGCTGAGATACATATTCTCAGCAGACGAGGTTAAGAAAACGGTTTCAAGCGCGGGGTTAAGCTTTTTATTAGTGAGCGCCATCTGAAATTCATATTCGAAATCAGACATAGCGCGAAGTCCCTTAACAATAGCGGTGGCATCGACTTTTTTCGCGTAGTCAGCTAAGAGTCCGTCGTCATCGTCAACAACAACATTAGGGGTGTCCGCAAAAACCTTTTCGATAAGCTTTCTGCGTTCTTCTATAGAAAAGGTCGGGTTCTTTTTGGGGTTGGTTAAAACAAGAACGATAACCTTATCAAACAGCTTGGCGGCACGGCGGATAATATCCACATGACCTTTTGTGATGGGATCAAAACTACCCGGGCAAATTGCTAAATTCATAGTCTTCCCCTCTCTAATAAATTTCTGGTTCCGCCTCTTGTTTTCGGAAAAGAGCTAACTCTGTTTTTCCGTAACGATAACGGCGTTTTAGCGAAAATCCGTTTGCTTCCTCTACTATTTCCGCACCGAGAGGAATCTCGCATATAATGATGCCGAGGTCATCAGTAACATAAGTTACTGCCTCGAAAATCGGATCGATAAGACCTTCCATATACGGAGGATCCATAAAAACAATATCGAATTTTCGGCGGCAGGAATTAAGATAATCCTCTGCGTTTCTCATATTTATTTCGCCGCAGCCGAGAAGGCCCGTTGCGGCGAGATTTTGTTTTATACAGTCGCAGGCTTTTTTGTTTGACTCGACAAAAACCGCATATTTTGCGCCGCGGGACAGCGCCTCAATTCCCATCTGACCGCTTCCCGAAAACAAATCCAAAAATTCGGCGTCGGGCAGGTCAAATTGAATTATACTGAACAAGGCTTCCTTAACCTTATCGGACGTTGGCCTTGTAGAAAGGCCTTCAGGGGCAATTAGTCTTCTGCCCTTTTTATCTCCGGCGATTACTCTCACGGGGCTTCATTCCTTTTTCGTTTACTCTACCATCAAGTATAACCTGCTATTATATACATTATCATTCAAAATCGACACTTTGTCAACATATAATTTTAGTTTAAGCGTTTTTATTTTTTTGAAAATTCTGCCGTTTTTAAAAAAGCACTTGCCCGATGAGTAAAAATAATGTATAATAATTTTTGTATGTCAGTAATTTAGGAGTTTGGAGAATTGCGATGAAAAAGGTTGAGCTTTTTACAGACGGTGCTTGCAGCGGCAATCCCGGTCCCGGCGGATGGGGCGCAATTTTAAAATACGGCAGCATTGAAAAAGAGCTGTGTGGCGGCGAAGTGGAAACCACAAACAACCGCATGGAGCTTACTGCCGCAATCGAGGGGCTTTCCGCTTTAAAGGAGCCCTGCGAGGTTACGCTTTATTCCGACTCTAAATATCTTGTTGACGGAATGGATAAGGGCTGGGCAGCCTCATGGAAGGCTCGTGGCTGGAGAAAGAGTGACAACAAGCCCGCTCTCAACCCTGATTTATGGGACAAGCTACTTACCCTTTTCGAAACACACAAGGTGTCGCTTGTTTGGGTTAAGGGACACGCCGGACACCCCTACAACGAGCGATGCGATGCTCTCGCAGTAAATTACTATAAAAATCTTTAAATGAAGGGAGCCTTCAAAATGGCAGATAGCAAAAAGAGTGTTATGCTTGCGCTTTCGGGTGGAGTTGATTCATCGGTTTGCGTAGCCCTTTTAAAAGAGGCAGGCTATGACGTGCACTCTGTTGTTATGAAGATGTCAGAGGCTCACGAAGGCACGGTCGAGGCGGCAAAAAAGGCCGCCGAGGCGCTTAATATTCCCATCACCGTTTTAGACCTACAAGACGAATTTAAAAAACTTGTTATCGAGCCTTTCATAAACGATTATCAAAGCGCTCGAACGCCCAATCCTTGTATAATTTGCAATCCTCTGATTAAGTTTAAATATCTCAAAGAGGCGGCAGATAAAGAAGGCTGTGAGTTTATAGCAACAGGGCATTACGCCAAAATCGCAAGCGAAAACGAGAGATTTTTTATACAAAAAGCTTCCTCGAGTGCAAGGGATCAATCCTATATGCTTTACAGACTTGGGCAGGACATTCTCTCGAGGCTGATCTTACCTCTTTCGGAGTTCTCAAAGGACGAAATCAGAGCCAAGGCAAAAGAGCTCAATCTCTTCTGCGCAGACGCTCCCGATTCTCAGGAAAACTGCTTTATTCCCGACAACGATTACGCTAAATATATAATAGAGCACGGCGGCACTAACAAGGCAGGATTTTTTATCTCGCCAGAAGGTAAAAAAATAGGCGCTCACAAGGGAATTATCCACTACACCGTGGGACAGAGAAAAGGGCTCGGTGTTGCGCTTGGACAACCCGTTTTCGTAGATAAAATTGACTCTCAAAGCGGAGATGTTCACTTAACCTTCCAAGGCGGTCAGATGCGCGATAAAATCGTGGTTGAAAGCTGCGTTTTTCAGCTTAAGGAAGTTCTTTCTGAGCCGATACGGGCAGACGTTAAAATCCGCTCGGCGGCAAGGGCTCAGAGCGCACTTTTAACTCCGCTTGAGGACTCGAAGGTTCTTGTTGAATTTGATGAAAGTGTTTCTGCTCCTGCAAGCGGACAATCGGCAGTTTTTTATGTCGGTGACGCTGTTTTAGGCGGAGGCTTTATTGTGTAATTCCAAAACGAAAAATACAAATTTTCTATAAAATAAAAGGCAAGAGATGAGAAATGGAAAATCAAACTAAAAACAAAAGAGGCTCTATGGTGCCGACCATTGTGGTCTGCATTTTGCTTGTAATATGCGCCACTGCCGCTATTCTGCTCTCGGGATACGATTGGCACGACGACTACATTATAGGCGGCGGAAACGCTAATATTGGACACTCGGCAGAAATAGGCGGCGCCATTTCCAAAACCGACAAAGCGGAGGACTGGGATTACTTTGACGACACCGTTATGGTTGGCGATTCCATTACATACGGAATGGCATCCTACGGCTACCTCAACTTCAATCACGTTTTTGCCAAAATTGGTCTACATCAAGGAACAGCACTTACCTCAAAATGCGTTTACACCTCAAAGACAAACGGCTATAGCATTTCGGACGCGCTCAAAATCGTAAAGCCCGGTAAAATCTACGTAACTCTTGGAATCAACGCAATTTATAGCTACAAAGCCGACTGGTTTTACAACAATTACAGAGCTCTCATTAACAAAATCAAAAACGCATCGCCCGAAAGCGCTATCATCATTCAGTCCATTTTCCCCGTAACGCAGAATTGGGCAATAAATAACGGCAAACCCAACTGCAATCAGTACATTGCCTACGCAAATCAAAAGCTTTCGGAGCTCGCAAAAGAGGAAAATTGCCTTTTCCTGCACACCTATGAGGACCTTACCGACGAAAACGGATTTTTAAAGCCTGAATTTTCGGGTGACGGAATTCACTTAAGCCGCAAGGGGTACGAGGCTGTTTTCAACTACATTCTCACTCATCCCGTAAAATCGAACGGTAAATTCACCCAGATTGGCGCAATAAGACCTCCCGCTCCTCAAGTTTCAGCAAACTCTCAGGTTTCCATGCCTGAGCTCGAGCAAATGACAAGTCTCCCTGCTCTCAACACTCAAAGCTCGCTTTCAGGAAACGAGGGCACCTCCACGTCATCTGAGCCTTATTACTCGGGCGAAAGCTCGTCCGACGCCAATTCAGAGAATATTTCGGGCTCGTCTGATCTGCCCGTCGACGCACCCTCGGATATTCCGAGCGAAATACCGTCGACACCGTCAACTCCCGAAAATGATACTCCCGTGCAAAGCGAAAACAACACCTCCTCAAGATATTGGGGCGGCTGGCCAAACAATAACGCATTAAGAAGACCGTGGTAACCGCCACGGTCTTTATTTTTTGAATATCCCTAAAAAATGCGGCAATAATGCATAAGTGAATTCTTGACTATTATATTTTTGTATAGTATAATATATAAATAATATTATAGTGCCGTAGTGTACTCTTTTAAAAAGTAACTATTTTTTTACATATCCGACGCAAATGGTTGCGGCTGTGCGTTTTCCCGCAATACAGTGTCGAGAAACAAATATGGAGGTAATTTTTATAGTGTCAAATACTGAAGCAATTAAAAAACCAAAAGACAAAAAGCACACTTCTAAGCGTGCAAAAATGCATAAAAAATCCTTTGCAAAGGCAGGTAACACCGCCCCCAAGAAAAAGGCAAGCGCAGAAAAGGCAGCTCCCGAAACAAAGCAGAAAAGAGGAGCTAAGCCTGAGGGACGCGTGCATAATAAAAGCGCAAGAAGATCTGCACCCCGCCGTCCCGTAACTCCTAAGTCGCCTCTTAGAATTATTATGCTTGGCGGACTTAACGAGATAGGCAAAAACATCACCGTTTTTGAATACGAAAACGACATCATTGTTCTCGACTGCGGAATTGCATTTCCCGACGATGAGATGCTCGGAATTGACGTTGTGCTTCCCGACTTTTCTTATCTTGTCAAAAACGCCGATAAAATCAGAGGTATTATTTTAACGCACGGGCACGAGGACCACATCGGCGCTCTCCCCTATCTGCTTAAAAACCTAAACGTTCCCGTTTACGGAACTAAGCTCACGCTCGGACTTGTGGAAAACAAGCTCGCCGAGCACAAGCTTCTTGGCAGCGCACAGCTCAACGTTGTTTCGCCTGGTTCTATTGTGCGCTTAGGCTCAATGAGTGCCGAGTTCATTCACGTTAACCATTCTATCCCCGACGCTTGCGGCTTTGCTATCCGCACCCCCGTCGGAACAATTGTTCACACAGGTGACTTTAAGATTGACTACACCCCCATCGAGGGCGGAATGATCGATCTTGCGAGATTTGCTCAGATCGGCAGCGAGGGTGTTTTAGCTCTTATGACCGATTCGACAAATGCTGAGCGCCCCGGCTACACCGACAGCGAAAGACACGTTGGTGAGTCTTTTGAGCCTCTCTTTCAGAGAGCGGAGGGAAGGCGCATTATTATCGCAACCTTTGCCTCAAACGTTCACAGAATTCAGCAGATAATCGACGTTTCTGAAAAATACGGCAGAAAGGTTGCAGTTGCAGGAAGAAGCATGGTTGCAACGGTTGAAACCGCTATTGACTTAGGTTATCTAACAGTTCCCGAGAATATCCTTGTTGATATTGACAGCGCAGGCAGATTCAGAGCCGACGAAATGGTTATCATCACTACCGGAAGTCAGGGCGAGCCTATGTCTGCTCTTACCAGAATGAGCTCGGGCGATCACAGACAGGTTTCTGTTAACCAAAACGACTTTATCATAATTTCAGCAACCCCAATCCCCGGAAACGAAAAGCTTGTTGGCAGAGTTATAAACGAGCTTATGAAACTCGGCGCTGAGGTTATTTACGAGAAAATGTACGAGGTTCACGTTTCGGGTCACGCCTGCAAAAATGAGCTTCAGCTTATGATTGGACTTGTTAAGCCCAAATACTACATTCCCGTTCACGGTGAATACAAGCATCTTTGCAAAAACGCACAGATTGCAGAGGCTATGGGAATACCTTCCGAGAACATCATTATTTCTGATCTTGGAAAGGTTATCGAAACTGACGGAAACAAGATAGGCTTTAAGGAAACCGTTCAGGCAGGCAAGGTGCTTGTTGACGGACTTGGCGTTGGAGACGTTGGCTCCATTGTTCTTCGCGACAGAAAGAAGCTCGCAGAGGACGGACTTATCATAGTTGCCGCCGCGATAAATTCTTCAGGCAGAATAGTTTCGGGGCCTGACATTATTTCAAGAGGCTTTGTGTATGTAAGAGAGTCCGAAGAGCTCATGGACAATGCTCGTGAGATAGCTAAAAATGCTATCGAGCATTCCATTCACGGCACCAACATTGACTGGCCCATGATTAAAAACAACGTTCGTGACGCACTTTCTAACTACGTTTTCCAGAAAACAAAGCGTCATCCTATGATACTACCCATCATCATTAACGCATAAACTCAGGAGGCTGACAACATGAAAAAGGGCAAAAACCTTTTTAACATTGCAGTTATTAGTCTATTTATAATCGCCTTTGCGTTTTCTGTTGTAACCGCATTTTTCAGCACAACTGCTTCGTTTGTTGAGCTTGCGGTTACAGTGGTTTGCTTTGCATTTTTCACAATTTATTCTAAGCTCGTAAAACGTGAAGCTTTTTCGATGTTTTCTTCTCTTTCGAAAAATCTTTCGCTTGAGGACAAGGAGTCGCTTTCCCGCACTCCCCTTCCCCTATGTCTTTTAAATAGCGAGGGAGAATTCGTTTTCTACAACGAGAAATTTTCTCTCGAAGTTCTCGACGGAGAAAACGTTTTGGGAAGCTTTTTTGCAGACCGCTTTCACTACACCGACAAGGCGGCAGGTCTCGTTGTTTGCGGCGACAAAAAATACACCGTTTTTTCATCGGAATTCGAAAGCGAAAAGCAGTCCTTTACCCTTTTATATTTCATTGACGACACCGCTCTTAAAACCCAAGCGGAAGAATACTCAAAAAAGAAGCCCTCGGTTGCGCACATTCTTATCGACAACTACGATGAGCTTATGGACAGCGCAAGCGGCAGCCAAAAGAACTTTTTAATCAGCCGCATTGAGTCTGCTCTTGAAAAAGCTTTTGTTACCGAATCGGGCGGATTTTTCAGAAAAATTGAAAAAGACAGATTTATCGCTGTTATCGACAGCGAGCATCTTAAAGACTTTATTGAGGACAAGTTCAGCATTCTCGACAAAATTCACAAAACCGTTTCGACCGACCGTGTTTATGCGACACTTTCAATGGGCATAGGTCAGGATGCCGAAACACTCCGCGAATCCGACCTTATGGCTCGTCAGGCGCTTGATATGGCTTTAGGACGTGGCGGAGACCAGATTGCAATAAAAAGCGCACACGGTTTTGAGTTTTTCGGCGGTCTTTCAAAGGGCGTTGAAAAGAGAGCAAAGGTTCGCTCGAGAATGATTGCTTCGGCACTGCGCGAGCTTGCTTTGGAATGCGAAAACGTTGTCATTATGGGTCACAAAATGGCGGATTTTGACTGTTTGGGAGCCGCGGTTGGTCTTTACAAGGCAATCTCTTCAGTTTCAAAGCCCGTTCATATATGCATAGACAAAGAGAGAAATCTTTCTAAGGATTTAATAGATTATCTTTGCCGAGGCGGACTCGAAAACGCATTTATTTCGCCTATCGAGGCAAAAGAGGCAACAGAAAAAAACACTCTTCTTATAATCGTAGACACCCACAATCCCGATTTTGTTGAGTGTCCCGAGCTTCTTTCTCAGGCAGGCGACGTGGTTGTTGTCGACCACCACAGAAAGATGGTAAACTTTATTTCAAACGCAGTTATTTTCTATCACGAGCCCAACGCATCCTCAGCGAGCGAGATGGTTACAGAGCTTGTGCAATATTTCGGAGATAACGCAAAGGTTTCAAAGCTCGAGGCCGAGGCGCTTTTATCGGGAATCATGCTGGATACCAAGAATTTCATTATAAAATCCGGTGTTCGCACATTTGAGGCGGCGGCATATTTAAGACGCGCAGGCGCAGACCTTGTTAAAGTTAATCACTGGTTTGCAAGCGATATTGAAACCTATCATCAGAGAGCAAAGCTCATTTCCGCTGTTGAGATAGTCCGCGGTTGTGCGATTTCTTATCAAAATGAATTTACGCAGGAATTACTGCTCGCCGTTCCGCAGACGGCGGATGAGCTACTTAGAATAAGAGATGTTTCGGCATCATTTGTTATGTATCTTAAAGATGGAGTTGTTTCGGTTTCGGCTCGTTCATTCGGGGCGGTAAACGTTCAGCTCATTATGGAAAAGCTCGGCGGCGGCGGTCACTTAACTATGGCGGGCGCACAGATAAAAGCCGATGACTGCGAGAGCGTTAAAGAAAAGCTCCTTGCGGCTATCGATAGTTATTTTGAAGAAAACACAAGAAGTTAACATAGGAGGCACAATGTTATGAAGGTTATTTTAAAGGCAGACGTTAAAGGAAACGGTAAAAAAGGCGAAATCATCAATGTTTCGGACGGATACGCAAGA
>JAZRHT010000123.1:0-5451 GCA_045644905.1 Oscillospiraceae bacterium | reverse complement strand
CTCGGCGACCACGCCGCAAGCCTTAAGTACGGCACCGAGGGCATTATGCACGGCTTTAACAGCATTATGCTCAAAGACGAAAACGGCGAGCCTGCTCCCGTTTACTCGGTTGCAAGCGGTCTTGACTATCCTTCTTCGGGTCCCGAGCACGCATTCCTGCAGGAAATCGGCAGAGTTAAGTACGACGTTATCGACGACGAGGAAACAATCGACGCTTTCTATAAGCTCGCTCGCCTCGAGGGTATCATCCCTGCTATTGAAAGCTCGCATGCCGTCGCTTACGGTATGAAGCTTGCAAAAACAATGGACCACGGCTCTGTGCTTATCAACCTCTCGGGCAGAGGCGATAAGGATATGGACTACGTTATTGAAAATTACGGAATCAGATAAAACAAAAAGCCTCCCAATCGGGAGGCTTTTTTGAGGTAATAAGTAATAGGTAAGAGGGAATAGGTAGGGGGAGGCCTGCGGTCGCCCGGTTTTAATTGACTTAGGTCGAATTTTGGAATATAATGTAGAAAAGGAGCGTGATCTAAAGGTGAGAAGACGTGGTATAGCTAAGAAGCTTATAATACCTGCACTTTTGATAGCATATATTCTGTTTTTATATTTTGCGGCAGGACACTCGTGGCTCTCGTATGCAGCAGCGGTTGTTTTGGCGATTTCCGGCTTGCTTCTTGTCGCAGTTATCAAGCTTGCGGTTTCTGAGTTTCTAACAAAATCGGTAAGCCGCTTTATAAACGCGCATAAAAAAGGCTCACTACTTACCTTAACAACCATATTGGTTGCGGCAGTTTTCTTAACTTGCTATTTTATAAAACCAATTTGCGCCTTTTTTGGCATAAACAACATAGAGATACTGACAAATGTTTTCAATGGCGCAGACCTGTTTTCCTATTACACCGCACAGCTATCCATAACCTTTATTTCCATTTCCGTTTTATCTGTTCTTTCTGATAAAAGCGTTATTATTTATTGGGCGAATGTTTCTGAGGATAGACTTATAAAGCCAACCTTCAACTGCTTCGCAGCATATACCTATTATTCAATCGGAGCCACACTCGGCTCGGGTCTTGGCGTTGTTTTAAAGAACGGACTTGTTTTTGCGGCATTTTTCGTAGCAAACATTCTTGTTATGATTGCCCTGACCGCATCAATGGTCGATGTTTACTATGGCAGAGATGTAAAGATTAAAAAGCTGAGAAAAGAGCTTGCGACAGATTATTATAGCGGCAAAAAGGACGATGCAAAGCCAAATCGTGATGAGTATGCTCCCGTTTTCAGCGCAAAATACCGCGAAAAAATGCTTGGACTTCGCCAGCATTTGTATACTTCCTACGACAGTAATGACCTTTCCGAGCTTAAAGAAATGTACGAGCTATATGCCGTTTGCCCCGACCTTTTTTATTCAAAGGATGGCGAAACCGCTGTAAAAACCATTGTCGAAACCGTAGACCAAAAAACAATGTCGCTTTTCATTTCCTCGCTTCTTAGAAGACTTCATATAACCCTCTTTAAAGCCGAGGCTGAAGCGATATATCTCAGAAGACACTGGCCATATAGACGCAGAGAAATAGAGAAAAAGTACAGCGGCGGCTGGGAGTATGAATATGCCCTTTATATTGACAAGCCTCTCTGGAAAGCGCTCTCGGACGGGCAGCTTGTTGACCTTATAAGAGATGCCAAGGGCGGTAGGGCAATGATGCTCGATAAAACCCTCAGAGATTTATTAATATGCATTAAGAATAGAATCGCCTTAATATATAACTGCGATGTGCTTAAAAAGCAGGACGAGCAGAAGGGGTTTTTAGCATCTGGTTATTTGGTGGACACAAGCAGAGTGCAAAACATAGTTCCTCGACATAGGGGAGCGGAGTCAAAAAGCCGAATCGAAATAGAAAAAATAGAAGAAATTTTCTCAAAATATAAAAATTACAGCTTTGATTGCTGTGAATATAGCGAGCTTTTGGATTGCTTATTAAAAATTTCGCACGAAATTCTCGCAGCATATCCCGAGTTTGAAGTTGAGCTTGACGATTTTCCATACAATGAGATTCTTATGCGGTAAATAGTCTTGCAACTAAAGCTTCTGCGTGCTATAATCTTTTTCGGCATAAATTTACATAATATAAAGGAAGCAGAAAAATGGAAAAATTTTATCTTTGCCCTAAAATCATAACTGCCCTCAAAGGCTACGATAAGTCGCAGCTTGTAAAGGATTTAGTTGCAGGTATAATTGTTGCAATTATCGCCCTGCCTTTGTCTATCGCGCTTGCGCTCGCCTCGGGTGCTGAGCCCGCCGCAGGTATCTACACCGCTATTGCCGCAGGCTTTTTTGTGTCGCTTTTCGGCGGCAGCAGAGTGCAGATAGCAGGTCCCACCGCCGCTTTTGCCACAGTTGTTGCAGGCATTATCGCAACAGAGGGAATGGACGGACTTTTTATCGCAACCGTCCTTGCAGGTCTGATTCTTATCATAATGGGTGCGCTTAAATTAGGAACCCTCATTAAATACATTCCCCACACCATTACAACAGGCTTTACCTCGGGTATCGCCGTCACTATTCTTGTAGGACAGATTAAGGATTTCCTCGGACTTAAATACGAGGGCGGAATAAGACCTATTGAGACCATCGAAAAGGTCGAGGCTAATATCGAGTTTATCGGCTCGTTTATGTGGCAAGCTCTTATAATTGGAGCTGTCAGCCTTGCGATTTTAATTGTCTATCCCAAATTCGAAAAGAGAGTTCCCCCCTCGCTTATTGCCGTTATCGTAACCTCGCTTATGGTGGCTTTCATCCCCGTTTTTGATAACGTTTACACAATCGGCGATCTTTACACCATCCCCTCGGGACTTCCCAGCGTAGATTTCGGCGCTATGGATTTTAGCGTTGACAAGATTTTAAGAGTTCTCCCCAACGCATTTACTATCGCACTGCTTGCAGGCATTGAGTCGCTTCTCTCCTGCGTTGTTGCTGACAGTATGGTAGAAGATAAGCACAACCCCAACAGCGAGCTTGTGGCTCAGGGAGTTGCTAATATCGCCTCGGTTCTCTTTGGCGGAATCCCTGCAACGGGAGCTATCGCAAGAACCGCCGCCAACGTTAAAAACGGCGGCAGAACCCCCATCGCAGGAATTGTTCACGCGCTGGTTCTTCTTCTCGTTCTGCTCGTTTTAATGCCCGCCGCAAGCCTCATTCCTATGCCGACTATCGCCGCAATCTTGTTTATTGTAGCTTACAATATGAGCGAGTGGAGAAACATCGTGAAAATCGGCAAAACCAAGGTTTTCACCGATATTCTCATAACACTCTTAACCCTCGTCTTAACCGTTATTTTTGACCTCGTTGTCGCAATCGCCGTTGGCATGGCGCTTGTAATTATCGTTGCCTTCGTAAAGAAATTAACACGTAAAACCAAATAAAGAGGAGGCAACCTCTATGACGATTTCGATTATTTTTGTAATGCTGATGGCCTTTATATTTGCAAGAGGACTTTCGAGTTATCAGGAATACGATACGGGCAAATATATAACCGCAAATAAATTCACCTCGGCTCTCTTTATAAGCAAAAGAGGAATTATAAAATGGCCACACTTCGGCAGAAAAATCCCTCTGGAAAATTATAAAAAATGGAAAATGACAGGCGTTATTTGCTTTTGTGTTCTTGGTGTTATAGCAGTTGTCGGAGTAATTTTTGCTCTTATAGAGCCTATCTACACCGAAACCCCAATGACAGTTATCTTTAATCCTCGCGCTGCCGAGCCTGTGGAGCGGGCGCTTTCACTTAACGAGTCAACTGTGTTTCTGCTAGCGCTGCTGCTTTTACTTGTCGAGGGAGTGCTGAGCTGCTTGCAGACTGCAAAAGTACCTTCGGAAGGTAAGGCTTATGGAGCAGCAACTCGGATAATAGCGTTTTTAATTTCGATCCTTTTGCTTGTTGACTGCGCCTTAGTTATATTTGCTATGGCGCTTGAATGGAGCGATTTTCTTTTCTGATAATCCTTGCGATTTTCGATGTTCCGAAAAAACGGGAGGACACTTAAGCCCCCCTACAAAAAAAGAGAGCCGAGAGGCTCTCTTTTTTATATCGTCTTTTCGTTTAAAATGCGCTTTATCTTGTTTTCGAGGTAGATAAGCGAGCCCTCGTCCATTTCATAGTAGCAATCGATAAGCTCGCCCTTAAAGGACTTGAGCTTTTCGCTCGCCTCAGCCCCGAAATACTTTTCAAAATGGCGGGGCACTAAAATGGCGTCCTTACCACTTAGATAGCCTTCCAAATCTCCGCCTGCCTCAAGAACAAGGGGAGTGGCAACGTTGACATCCTCGGTGTATGTGTCGGCAGTGACCTGAAGTAGTTCGCTGAAACGTCGACTGTAACCGATTATACCAAGGCTCTTGCCTGCGCGCAGCTTAATAATATGCGAGAGATGTCTTGCGCTGGGGCGCAGCGCAACTCTGGCAATCCTCTTTTTTTCGGGCAGAACATTCTCTAAGAAATCAGCGTGCGACGAGGTTGTGACAATAAGGTCGAAATCCTCGCTAATGGTATAAGGGTATTGCTTAATGCCCTCGAGCATATATGAATAGAGGTCAACTCCGTTTATGTGACGAAGCTGCTCCGACATCTGCGAGAGGTTTTCGGGATTACATTCGATAACCGCAACCTTGACATTTGCCTCCTGCTCGCTTCGCTCTCTGAGCTTAAGACTTAAGAAAATATTGATTTCTGCGGTCGAGAGTCCCATTTCCTCAAGGGAATTGAGCAAACTGTCGATAGCCGCCATAGCCTGCTCCTTGCGACTTCCCGAGCTCTGCGGCTGATAGCGCACAAATGTGCCTCGTCCCTGCACCTTTTCAATAAGCCCAGCAATCTCAAGCTCGTCATAAGCTCGCTTTACTGTTCCTCGCGCAACCGAGAGCATTTCAGTAAGCTCTTGGACGGTCGGAAGCCTCTGACCTGCTGTGAGAGAGCCTTTTTTGATAGCGGCTCTGATGCTGTCAACAAGCTGTCTGTATATGGGAATATCTAATTCCTGATTTATCTTGTAAATCTCGTTCAATTTTCCGCACTCCTAAAATTGTTATATACCAATTTTAATCAGTTGTCCCAATTTTGTCAAGCGAATTTGTAACAATTATATAGAATAAATTAAATATTATTATGATAAAAAAAGCTCCCTTGTGTAAAGGGAGCCTTTATAGTTGTTTGAATTATTTATTCTGCTCAAGATAGGCTTTTCTGCCGCTTTCGTAAAGGTTGTTGCCCAAGCTGTCGATAATAACGATAGCAGGAAAATCCTCAACCTCTAATCTGCGGATTGCCTCGGCGCCGAGGTCGTCATAAGCGATAACCTCCGCCTTTTTGATGCACTTACTAAGCAGTGCGCCGCAGCCGCCGATAGCGCCGAAGTAAACTGCTCCGTGCTCTTTCATAGCAGCGATAAAGTCGG
>JAZRHT010000122.1:0-9026 GCA_045644905.1 Oscillospiraceae bacterium | reverse complement strand
AGCAACGCACTACATAAGGAGTGTTTCTTTTTATGAAAAAAACTATCTTTAAAGAGTCGCTTTATGCGCTTAAAACGACTCGTGGCATAGCCATCTCTGCTATGTTCATTGCTATTAGCTGTGTTTTATCTTTCTTTAAATTTGGCATTACTACAAGCGTTAACGTTACGTTTTTCTTTCTGCCTATTTCGATTGCCGCATTTCTTTTAGGACCTATTCCCGCTATGGCGGTGGGCGGCGTTGCCGATATTTTAGGCTGCCTTATAAGACCGACGGGACCATACTTTCCCGGCTTTACCATAAACGCCATGATTACGGGACTTATTTACGGCGTATTTTTCTATTCTAAGCGCCCAAAGCTTTGGGAGGTAATCGTCGCAAGACTTATCGTGATGGTGGCGGTAGACTTAGTTTTAACACCGATTTGGCTTCATATTCTCTATTCGACGCCGCTTGTTTGGGCTTTCTGGGTCGAAAGACTTATAAAATGCGCCATCGTCTGCCCTATTGAGATAGTTTGCATATTTGCGGCAATAACAGCGACAAGTGGAATTAAGAAGAAATTTTAACTAAAAGCGATTATTTATACCCACTCATTTTGAGTGGGTATTTTTTATATATTAGTTGTTGTGGTTCATAAAGAAAAAACTGCGAAGAGCAAAAGCTCTTCGCAGTTTTTGTTTATATAGGCTTTAAGCTAAAACTTATTCGTAAAGCTTGGAAAGTCTGAGGAGGTGGTCATAACGAGCCTTGGAATTAGCAGCAGCCTGCTCGAAGAGCTCGTTTGCACGCTCGGGGTTAGCACGCATGAGCGAGGAGTAACGAGCCTCGTTCATGATGAACTCCTTGTAATCTGCGGTTGCTTCCTTGCTATCGAAGATGAAGGGGTTCTTGCCCTGCTCTTTGAGAGCGGGGTTGAAGCGGAACATATGCCAGTAACCGCAGTCAACAGCCTTCTTCATTTCCTTCTGGCAGTTTACCATACCGCCCTTAATGGAGTGCATCTCACAGGGAGCGTAACCAATAATGAGCGAAGGACCGGGATATGCTTCAGCTTCCTGAATTGCTTTGAGAGTCTGGTTCATATCTGCGCCCATAGCGATCTGAGCAACATATACATAGCCATAGCTCATAGCGATCTCGGAGAGGGACTTCTTGGAGATAGCCTTACCTGCAGCAGCGAACTGTGCAACCTGGCCGATCTGAGAAGCCTTAGAAGCCTGACCACCGGTGTTGGAGTAAACCTCGGTATCGAATACCATGATGTTTACATCCTCGCCGGAAGCGAGAACGTGGTCAACACCGCCGAAGCCGATGTCATAAGCCCAACCATCTCCACCGAAGATCCATACAGATTTCTTGGAGAGGAACTCGCTGTTTTCAGCGATGTCCTTGCAAGCTGCGCAATCGCACTTAGCGCAAGCAGCTGCGAGAGCCTTGGAAGCCTCGAGGTTCTTATCGCCATCACTTAAGGTATCGAGGTATGCCTGAGCGGCAGCCTTGATTTCAGCAGATGCCTTTTCAGAAGCTACGAGCTCCTTAGCATCGTCGATAAGTCTATTTCTGATAGCCTTCTGGCCGAGGTACATACCGAAGCCGTGCTCAGCGTTGTCTTCAAAGAGGGAGTTAGCCCAAGCAGGACCGTGACCATCTTTATTTACAGTGTAGGGAGATGTTGCAGCAGGTCCACCCCAGATGGAAGAACATCCAGTAGCATTGGAGATGTACATTCTCTCACCGAAGAGCTGAGTGATGAGGCGTGCATAAGAGGTCTCAGCACAACCTGCGCAGGAGCCGGAGAATTCGAGGAGAGGCTGCTTGTACTGGCTGCTTACTGCATTGATGTTAGCGGTAACCTCGGGTTTCTCGGTTACGTTTGCTACGCAGTAATCAAATACCTGCTGCTCTGCCTCCTGAGACTCACGAGCAACCATCTTAAGAGAGTTTGTGGGACATACGCCGATACAAACTCCGCATCCCATACAGTCCATAGGAGAAACTGCGAGGGTGTAAGTATAATCAGTTTTAACAACGGGCTTGGGAGCCTTCTTCATGTTTGCGGGAGCACCTGCTACTTCCTCTTCATTCATAGCGAAGGGACGGATTGTAGCGTGGGGGCAAACGAATGCGCACTTGTTACATTTTGCACAAGTTGTAGCATCCCACTCGGGAACCATAACAGCAACGCCACGTTTCTCGTAAGCGGAAGCGCCGTGCTCGAAGGTACCGTCAGCGTAATCAACGAATGCAGATACGGGGAGGCTGTCGCCATCCATAAGTGCAACGGGTTTCATGATAGAATCAACCATCTTAACGGTTGCTTCTCTGCCCTCAGAAGCTGCAGCAGCTGCATCGTCAGCAGCGTTTGCCCAAGCGGCAGGAACGTCAATCTTAACATAAGCGGAAGCACCCATGTCGATTGCCTTCTCGTTCATTTCAACGATTTCCTTACCCTTCTTCATGAACTTCTGGGCTTTTTCTTTCATATATCCGATTGCTTCCTCAGCGGGAAGAACCTTGGAAAGTGAGAAGAATGCAGACTGAAGAACAGTGTTGGTACGTTTGCCAAGGCCGATTTCAGCTGCGATGTCGATAGCATTAACGGTATAAAGCTGAACGTTGTTGTTAGCGATATATCTCTTTGCCTCAGCAGGCATGTGCTTATCGAGTTCCTCAGCTGTCCACTGGCAGTTGATGAGGAATACACCGCCGGGCTTAACATCGTTAACCATCTTGTAACCCTTGGTTACGTAAGAGGGGTTGTGGCAAGCAACAAAGTCTGCCTTATTGATGTAGTAGGGGCTCTTGATGGGCTTATCGCCAAATCTTAAGTGAGAAATGGTGATACCGCCGGTCTTCTTAGAGTCATACTGGAAGTAAGCCTGAACGTATTTATCAGTGTGGTCACCGATGATCTTGATAGAGTCTTTGTTAGCGCCAACAGTACCATCGCCGCCGAGACCCCAGAACTTGCACTCGATTGTGCCAGCTGCTGCGGTGTTGGGAGAGGGTTTCTCCTCGAGGGAGAGGCCTGTTACGTCGTCAACGATACCGAGAGTAAACTGTGCCTTAGGAGCATCCTTTGCGAGCTCTTCGAAGATAGCGAAGATGCTGGAGGGAGGAGTGTCCTTAGAACCGAGGCCGTAACGTCCGCCGATGATCTCGAACTTCTTGCCCATAGTTGCGCAAGCGGTAACAACGTCCATATAAAGAGGCTCACCGAGAGCACCGGGCTCTTTGGTTCTGTCGAGAACTGCAATCTTCTTGGTGGTTGCAGGGATAGCCTCAACGAGCTTCTCAGCGGAGAAGGGACGATAGAGACGAACCTTAACAAGACCAACCTTTTCGCCTGCAGCGTTCATATAGTCGATAACTTCTTCTGCAACGTCACAGATGGAGCCCATAGCGATGATAACACGCTCAGCATCCTCTGCGCCATAGTAGTTGAAGAGCTTATAGTCAGTGCCAAGTTTAGCATTAACTTTGTCCATGTACTCCTGAACGATTCCGGGAACAGCCTCGTAATACTTATTGCAAGCCTCACGGTGCTGGAAGAAGATGTCTCCGTTTTCGTGAGAACCACGCATTACGGGGTGCTCAGGGTTAAGAGCACGCTTTCTGAATGCTTCAACAGCATCCATATCAACCATCTCTTTGAGGTCATCAAAATCCCAGATCTCGATCTTCTGGAGCTCGTGAGAGGTTCTGAAGCCATCAAAGAAGTTTAAGAAAGGAACACGGCTCTTGATAGCGGCAAGGTGTGCTACGGCGCCAAGGTCCATAACTTCCTGAGTGTTGGTTTCTGCGAGCATTGCAAAACCGGTCTGACGGCATGCATAAACGTCAGAGTGGTCACCGAAGATGTTCAGTGCATGGCTAGCTACGCAACGAGCAGAAACATGGAAAACTGCGGGGAGAAGCTCACCTGCAATCTTGTACATGTTGGGGATCATCAGAAGAAGACCCTGAGAAGCGGTGTATGTAGTGGTGAGAGCACCTGCGTTGAGCGAACCGTGAACAGTTCCTGCTGCACCTGCCTCAGACTGCATCTCGCTTACCTTTACGGTTGTGCCGAAGATGTTTTTAAGGCCGGCTGCGGACCACTGGTCAACATAGTCAGCCATGGGGCTGGACGGGGTAATAGGATAAATGCCTGCTACTTCAGTAAACGCATAGGATACGTGAGCGGCGGCATTGTTACCGTCCATGGTTTTCATTTTTCTTGCCATTTTATATCCTCCTTAATATAAATAAAACAAAAAATTATAGGGTAGTAAAAAATGCCCACACTTAGACATTTTACTACATATAATAGAATAGCATTTTTATTTCAAAAAGTAAATAGTATTTTATGGACTTTTTGCGATTTTTTTGAAGTTTTTTGTGTGTAGTCCTGCATTTTCAAGCGTGCTGTCCATCTTTTTGAAAAAGTGTTGAAAAATTCATATTTTTTTGCTAAAATTATGGTGATTTAAATGAGATTTTTTGAAATTTTCGGGCAAAATAAATTACCGAATATATTTTGAAACGGAGATGCGTTTTTTGGAAACCTTTTTTATTCTTATCACTGCCGTTTTACTCTTTCTTGCGCTTATTTTGCTCGCCTTTGGCGGCGCAGTTTTTCACATCGCCTGCGCTCGCAAAGGAAAGCTGATATCCAAGGTTATCGCAACGGGATACGAGAAAATTTACAGTGAATTTCCCAACATTGCCGAAGGCTGCGAAAGATTAAGACAGAAGGAAAAACGAGAAATTACAATAACGGGACACGACGGAACACCTCTTACCGCTTACTATATTGAGGGCGAAAACAAAGCTCGTACCCTTATTTGCGTTCACGGATATCACAGCGATCCCGTTCACGATTTCGGCGGAGCTACCGACAAGCTTTTAAAGCACGCAAATCTCCTGCTCATCGACCAGAGGGGTCATGGAAAAAGCGGAGGAAAATATATTACGTTTGGCATTTTGGAAAGTCAGGACTGCAAAACCTGGGCGCAGTGGCTCTGCAATGAAATGGGCGAAGACCATCCCGTTTATTTTGACGGGGTTTCGATGGGTGCAACCTCTGTTCTTTTAGCGAGCGGACTTGACTTACCAAAAAATGTTAAAGGAATTATTGCCGACTGCGGTTTTTGCTCGCCCAAGGATATTTTTGAGGACATTACAACAAGGGTTATGAAGGTAAACCCCACGTTGCTCTTAAAAAGCACCGATATTTTCTGCAGAAGCATTGCAAAGTTTTCGCTTTACGAAAACAGCACATTAAAGGCTATGGAGGTAAATAAGCTTCCCATTCTTTTTGCACACGGAACGGCGGACAGCCTTGTTCCCTACGCTATGACGCAGAAGGCTTTTGATGCCTGCAATACAAAAAAATACCTCGTTCTTGCCAAGGATGCAGAGCACGGAATGAGCTATCTTATCGACTACGAGAGCTACTCTCAGGCTATGGAAAAATTATTCGAGGAGTCGGAGAGCGCGGCATAAAAAGGAGCAGACAAAATGGAATTTCACAATATACCGCCGCTTTTTGACGAAAATTCTGAAATTCTGATTTTAGGCTCGTTCCCCTCTCAAAAATCGAGGCAGGCGCAGTTTTTCTACGGGCATCCGCAGAATAGGTTTTGGGCTGTTTTATCGGCGGTTTTGGGTGTGAAACTCCCGCAAAGCATAGAAGAAAAGCGGGAAATGCTTTTCTCGCACAAAATTGCGCTTTGGGACGTAATTGCGAGCTGCGAAATAGTCGGAAGCTCGGACAGCAGCATAAAAAACGTCGTGCCCAATGATATTTTAGGCGTATTAAATCAAAGCAAGATTAAAAGGATTTTTGTAAACGGGAAAGCGGCGGAAAAATATTATAACAAATATATTTTTCCAAACATTAAAATTGCCGCAAAAGCACTTCCCTCGACAAGTCCTGCCAATGCGGCATATTCACTCAGTCGGCTTATAGAAGAGTGGAAAGTAATCTTAGAAAATAAAAAATGATACTTTACAACAAGAGTCTGATGTAGTAATATAAAGACAAAATATAATTTTTTATTTGGAAAGGAAAAAATTATGAAAAAGTCTCTTGCTTTGTTACTGATTATGGTATTGGCATTATCCTTTGCATCTTGCGCAAAAAACAAAACAAATGGAGCCGACACAAGCGAGGTTGCCTCCCAAATTACTGAGAGTGACATGTCCACTTCTTCAGAAGAGTCGGATGACCCCGAAAGCAAAACCGAGAGCACCATTTCCAACACATCATCCGAAAAGAAGGAAGACTCTTCAAAAACAAACTCGACCGCATCCAAAAATACAAACACCACATCCAATAAGCCCAAGCCCGAATCTAAGCCCGAGGTTAAGCCTGAGTCTAAACCTTCAGCTCCCGCAAAGCTTAATCCTAAAAAAGATTTCAAATACGGAAAATACGTTGCTAAATATCTTTCTGACGACAAGAAAAATTATTATGTAACCAGCATCTATTTCTTTGAGGATTTTGAAGGAACTCAATACGGTCTCACCACCTATTACAACAAAGAGGCGGCAATTGCAAAGCTCGCTGAATTTGGCAGCACATTTGATGAAGCAGATTATAGCGATAACCGAAAGGTTACAGTAGGCGGCGTTGTTTATTATGATTTGGACCTTTGGGAAAGCATCCCCGAGGGTTATGAAATGACCGATACAGTTATAAAGGTTAAATCCGATTACGGAACTTCTACATTCTCACTGCTTGCCGACGGAACAATAAAACTTGAAACAACCGCAAAAGAAGGCAGATACGGAAAGATCGGTACAATCTTTACCTTTGTGCCCGAAGAATAAGCAGAGTTTTTAGAATTGCAAAATAAAAAAAGCGCCCTCGATTGAGGGCGCTTTTTTATTCTCCAGATACGCGCAAAATGGTTATTCCTTTTGAGGTTAAATATACAGTTTGGTCGCCACCGGCTTGATTTTCAGTCCAAAATTCAGCTCTCCATATTTGCTTTTCATCATCAAAAGAAAGGGCAATTTGATTATATGTTACAGTAACCTCATTTTTACAAAGTTCCAAAGCCTGCTCAGCTGTTTTAACCTCAGTTCCAGAAGTATTTTTAAAACCCTCAGTTTTTACTCCTACATCTGGCAAATACTGTATATCCTGCTCATACGAGAAAGAAGTGACTTCGATAGGCTTTTTATCGCAAGCAGAGAAAACAAATACGAACAATAAAGCGCTGACAATAGCTAAAAACCTTTTCATAAAATCACTCCTTTTTTTATATTATACAGCATTTTCAAAAATTTGTAAAGAAAAAGCGCCCTCGGATGAGGGCGCTTTTAGTTTTGCTGTTTAATGAGCAATAGCCTCGTACTTAGTTACGGTGCCGGGGAGCTCTGCAGCGTCTGCCGAAACTGTAAATACAAATGTTGTATTCTCGGAAATTTTATCGATTTTATCAAGGAATTCAGCGAGAGCTGTATAGTCCTTGCCGCCGATTTTAAGGATAGAATCTACAAAAACATCGGTAATATCATAGTTTCCTGCAAGGAGACCTGCGAGGAATGCATAGCACATATCAAAGCCTTTGATTTCATAGCTGTCGGTGTCGATAAGTCTTGCCTGAGGCTTTAGGTCATAGGTCAGAGTTGCGCCTTTTTCAACGCAAAGTACATTTCCCTTTGAGTCCTTAACAGCATCGTGAACCAGGTCGATTAATTTTTTGGTTTTGCCGGTTCCTTTGTTTCCGATAATAAGTTTGATCATGTTGTTTCGTCCTCCTGAATATTTATTTTTAACCTTTCTCAAATTAGAGAAAAGCAAATTCACTTAGTTTAATTTTTTAAGTAATTCTGCCTGCATATCTTCATAACCGGGTTTACCTAAGAGAGCAAACATATTTTTCTTGTAAGCCTCAACTCCGGGCTGGTTGAAGGGATTGATTGCCAGCATATATCCCGAGATGGCACAGGCTTTTTCAAAGAAATAAACCATATAGCCAAACTCATAGGCGTCTGCCTTGGGAATGCTTAAAATGAGATTGGGAACACCGCCCTCATTGTGTGCAAGGATAGTGCCCTGAAACGCTTTGTTATTTACCTCGGACATTGTTTTTCCTGCAAGGAAATTAAGTCCGTCAAAGTTTTCGGGGTCTGCTTCTATCTTGACATCTCTATTAGGAGCCTCGATATTTACAACGGTTTCGAAAAGGTTTCGAACGCCGTCCTGAATATACTGACCCATAGAGTGAAGGTCGGTTGAGAATACGACGGATGCGGGGAAAATACCCTTTTGGTCTTTGCCCTCGCTCTCGCCGAAGAGCTGTTTATACCACTCGTTCATCATAGTGAAACGAGGCTCATAGCTAACCATAATCTCGGTTGTTTTGCCCTTGCGATAGAGAATATTTCTCATTGCTGCGTAGCGATAACAATCGTTCTTTTCAAAGTCCTCATTTGAAAGCTCAACCATTGCGTCGTGAGCTCCCTGCATAGCGGCATCTAAGTCAATGCCTGCAACTGCCATAGGCAGAAGTCCGACAGCGGTAAGAACCGAGTATCTTCCGCCAACGTCATCGGGAACAACGAAGGTCTCATATCCCTCACGGGTTGCGAGCTCTTTAAGAGTTCCACGAGCCTTATCGGTTGTGCAGTAAATGCGCTCACGAGCGCCCTCTACTCCATATTTATCTTCAAGAAGCTTCTTGAAAATTCTGAATGCGATAGCCGGCTCGGTTGTTGTGCCCGACTTGGAAATAACATTTACCGAAATATCTCTGCCCTCGCAGATATCGAGGATTTCGTTTAAATAATCTGCGCTTATGCTGTTTCCGACGAAGTAGATATCGGGAGTGTCCTTTTTAAGGTTGTTATACATAGGCGAGCGGACAAATTCGATTGCTGCTCTTGCACCGAGATACGAGCCACCAATGCCGATAACGATGAAAACGTCGGTGTTTTTCTTTATCTTTTCAGCCGCCTTTTTGATAGCCTCAAATTCGGCCTTATCATAGTTTTCGGGGAGCTCTAACCAGCCTAAGAAATCATTTCCG
>JAZRHT010000121.1:0-16408 GCA_045644905.1 Oscillospiraceae bacterium | reverse complement strand
GGTTTCTTCTGTGTAAAATTTCATTTTTTTAAAACCTTCTTTCTGAAAGTGTAAAAAATATAAAAAGACCCACGTATGGCAAAGACCATACATGAGTCTTGTTATTGAATTCAAGCCAGGCAAGATGCCATGTATGTTGAACTTGAAACACGCAAAAAACGTGCCAACTACTCCCTCATAAGTTTTATATTATATTGTAATTAGAGTATAGAACATTTTTTTGAGTTTGTCAAGAAAAAAACAATCACTTGTTTTCTTTGTCTGAAATCCTCTTATATATAACAATTCCGATAAGGCTTAAAATGGCGGTTATCGCAAGAGAAATTATAGCGAGAATATAATTTTCGCTTCCCAGAGCGTCGCCGCTTATCGCCGAGGTTACAACAGACGGAATTCTCGACACTGCGACTATAAGCACCCAATTTTTAAGGCTCATTTTTGTTAGCGGCGCAAAATACGACAAAAGGTCCTTGGGAGTGCCGGGGATGAGCATTATAATAAAGAAAAGCAGAGTAAGTTTTTTTGTGTTTTGAAGAAATTTCAGCGAGTCTATCTTTTCTCTCGAGAAAAAGACCTCGAGCAGCATAACGCCGAATTTTCGTACAAGCATAAATATGATAGCACTACCAATAACTGCGCCTAAAATACACAGCAAGGTTCCTTCAACTGTGCCAAAAGCGTAACCTGCCGCCATTTCAAACGGCTCACCCGGGATAATGGCAATTACAACCTGTAGCACTATCATTGCTACAAATATAAGTCTACCGAAAATGCCAAAGCCTTCTACCCAATCTCTGAATTTCTGCGGCTGGGAAACAAAGGAAATGAGGGGTTTTCCTATAAAGAAAAATATTGCCAGCGAAAATATTATTACCATTATAACAGATATGATACTAATAATTTTCTTATTTTTCTTGCTTTGCATACTGCCCCTCCTTTTTGTAATTTTATATGATTATACTATGTTTTTATTTTTTTGGCAATAGGTAATAGCTTGAAGGAAAAATACGGCATTATTTTTTGTGTTTTTCGCCTCAAAGGGTTGATTTAGAGCAATATAACTGCTATACTTTAAGAAAGTAAAAAACATAAAAAGGCATATTTTGCCATAGCCTAAAGGCGAAAAAAGGAGGAACATAAAATGTTTTGTCCCGAACCCAATCATCCCGATTATACCTTTGACGAGAATCTTACCAAAATCACAGAGTACACTCTCAAGGGCAAGCTCCCCAACCCCTTTATTATGGAGGACGGCACAATCGCTGACACTCCCGAAAAGTGGCAGGAGAGAAGAAAAGAAATCTATAAAACTGCTGTTGAGCTTCAGTACGGCACTATGCCTCCCAAGCCAGAATTTTTAGAGGTTGAAAAGCTTTACGGTGGCGGTTACGGCGGTACCGGATCATATCGTATTATCACTGGTACAAGAGAAAAGCCGGTTTCCTTCCTTATGAAGGTTATCCGTCCCAAGAGCGAGACTCCTTGTCCCGTTGTTGTTGACGGCGATATGTGCTTTATGTATCACTTTGATCCCGAATTTTACAAGACCTTTACTGATAACGGAATTTGCTTCTGCACCTTTGACCGCACACAGCTTGCTCACGATGTTCGTGACGAGGGTCGCCGTCAGGGTCAGCTTTACGAGACCTATCCCGACTATACCTTCGGTGCAGTTGGAGCTTGGGCTTGGGGATATATGCGCTGCGTTGATGCGCTCGAAATCCTCGCTCAGGACGATCTTGATCTCATTGCATTTGCAGGTCACAGCCGTGGCGCTAAAACTGCTATGCTCGCAGGCGTACTCGACGAGAGAGCAAAGATCGTTGCTCCTAACTCCACCTGCGCAGGTGCAAACGGTTGCTATCGTATCTTTATGCAGGCTATCACCGAGCACGGACACGAAAGACACAGCGAACAGCTTTCTGATATGATGAGAGTTTTCCCCTTCTGGTTTGGCGAAGGTATGGCAGAGTATGTTGGTCGTGAGGATGAGCTCCCCTTCGATTCGCATTATCTTAAAGCAATGGTTGCTCCCCGTATCCTCATTGATACCGAGGCTGCAAGTGACATCTGGGCAAACACAGTTGGCTCTTATATGACAACTATGGCTGCAAAAGAGGTTTACAAGCTTCTCGGTGCCGAAGAAAATCTCTACTGGGCATTCAGACGCGGATATCACTATCACAAGGTTCTTGATATTCAGCTTCTTGTTAACGTCATCAGCCACATTCGTGACGGCGCTCCCATCTGTGATAGATTTGAGCATCTTCCCTTTGAAGCTCCCGAGCTTCCCTTTGATTGGCGCTGCCCCGAAAAGAAATAAATACATAAAAATAAAAGCCTCCCTCTCGGGAGGCTTTTATTTTTTAATCGACTAATTTTTCAGAAGTTAGTGACGTTGTTTTGTAGTAGATTATCGAGATTATGCTGCAAACTATCCAGCCTGCAGGGTAACCGAGTGCGATGGGGACAAATGTGTTTGAAATGAAGTTTGCCATAACAAACAGATAAGCCTGACGGAAAAGAACAAACGAAACTATCATAATAACCATAGGCACACGGCTTTTTCCTGCGCCGCGCAGCGCTCCTGCGATAACCTGATTTGCACATCCAAACAGATGGAATGGAGCAATAATTCTTAAAAACAGCGAGCCGTACTCAATAACCTCGGGTTTGCTGTTAAAGAAAGCGGTTATCTGGGGAGAGAATGCTAAAATCGGGGTGAGAATAATTATTGTTGCGAGCATTGAAAGCCCGATAGAATATTTTATTCCCTTTTTAGCTCTTTCTACCCTGCCCATTCCCAAATTCTGACCGACAAAGGTTGTTGCGGAAAGAGCTATCGACTGCATAGGTAGGAATAAAAGCTGATCTATCTTTTGGAAGGCTGTCCAGCCCGACATACAGTCTGCGCCGAAATAGTTAACATAGGACTGTACAAAAACGTTTGAGAATGAGGTTACCGCCATTTGAAGCGCGGCAGGAAGCCCTACGAAAATAATCTTTTTGAGCATATCGAAGTGCATTTTAAGCTTGCTCGGGATAAATCTCACACAGCTATCGCTTTTAAGAAGGGTTACGATTACCAAAATCGCCGAAATACCTTGAGCAATAATGGTTGCATAAGCGACTCCCTCAACTCCCATTTTGAAAACGAGAACAAAGAGAAGGTCTAAAACGATATTTACAAGCGCCGACACGACAAGGAAAATAAAGGGGCGACGGCTATCTCCGACCGCTCTGAGTATCGCAGCGCCGACATTATACACCATAAGTCCGAAAATGCCTGCGAAGTAAATCACGAGATATTTCTGCGCCTCGGGGAAAACCTCGGGTGGCACCTTCATTAAGGAAAGCATTGTCGGGGTTATGAAAATTCCAAGCGCTGTGAAAAGTGCGCCTAATACTAATGTCATAACCAAGGTGGTATGTACCGCATCCTCTACCCTATCAAACTTTCTTGCACCATAGTACTGAGAGATTACAACGCCCGCTCCGTTTGCAAGACCCGTGAAAAAGCCGATGAGCATATTGCAAATTGGAGCGGTTGTTCCAACGGCTGAGAACGCCTCGTTGCTTACAAAGTTGCCAACCACCCATGTGTCAACGGTGTTATAAAACTGCTGAAAGAGGTTGCCTAAGAGCAGCGGAATCGCAAATGCGATTATATGCTTTATTATGCTGCCTTCGGTCATATCGACGTCATGCTTTTTATTTTTTACCGCTGTCACTATTTTTCCTCCTCTCAGCCTAATACTTTTACGCCGCCCTGCGCTCTTATATTAAGAACCTTACAGGCGTCCTTTCCGAATACGCTGTCCATAGCGTTTTTATACTCTATTATTTTTTCATTGGGAACAAAAGCCTGAATTGTTCCGCCAAAGCCTCCGCCGTGAACACGGAAAGCACCATCTGTACCTAAAATTCCGTCGCTTAGGCAAAGTGCGAGCGAAAGGCTCTGTTCTTTTACATTGAGGCTACTGTAAACGTTCTGAAGATACATAAATGATGATCTTCCCGAGCGCCTTATCTGTTTTAAGAAATCTTTAATATCGCCCGCTTTGAGAGCATTTGCAGTTTTCTCTACTCTATCATTTTCATCGACAAAGTGAAGCGCTCGCAAGAGTGCTCTATCGCCGCATTTATCCTTTAGAGCCTTGGCGTTTTCTAAAATATCGGCGCGAGAAACTCCTCTTAAGGTTTCTCTTCCAAAAAAGGCGGCAACGCTTTTCATTTCGCTTGGAATAGAAGCGTACTCATCAGTTAAATCCGCGTGGTTTGCTCCGGTGTCTACTATGCAAAGAGTAAAGCCGCTCTTTTCAAAGTCAAAATCTATTTTATTTATTTCGGGATTTTTGGGGTCGGCAAAATCAATGGTTATAAAGCCGCCAACCGAGCTTGCAGTTTGGTCAAGTAGTCCGCAGGGTTTACCGAAAAATTTATTTTCAGCATACTGCGAAGCCTTGGCAACCGTTACAGCATCAATCTTTCCGTCATTATAAAGGTGATTTAAAATTGTAGAAATAAGCACCTCAAAGGCTGCCGAGCTGGAAACTCCCGAGCCCTTTAAAACGTTGGAGGTTGTATAGGCCACAAAGCCCCCAAAATTATATCCGTATTCCTTGAGGGCGGCGCAAACGCCTTTGATAAGAGCCTTTGACGTATTTTTTTCGCTCTCATTGTAATCCATATCCGAAAGAGAAACTCTATCGGGAGAGAAGCCTTCCGAATGAATTTCAATTATATCGTCACTTTTGGAAACAACGGCAATCGCATCGAGGTTTATTGCGCCGGCAAGGGTTTTTCCGTTATTGTGGTCGGTGTGATTTCCGCAAATTTCAGTTCTACCTGGTGCGGAAAAAATTTCAACCTGTGTTTTATCAGGAAAAAACTTTTCAAACTGCTCGAGCGCCTCTATATATCTTTTTTGAGCAGAAGAAAGCTTGTCCTCGTCGCTTGTATAAAGACTACTGAGCTTAGTATTTAGCTCTCCGCTCAAAATTTTTTCTTTTAAAATCTTAATATCAGTCATTTTCTCACCTCGAAATCAACTTGTAATTTAAGTATAACTCTTTGCGCAATTGCTGTCAATATTAGTCGTTTTAAAAATCTATGGATAAATGTTGCATTTTCGTTTTAAAAATGCTATAATATTTGTGTAGCTATCATTATCACAAAGTGGGTGATCTTATCAATCAGAAATATTTTAAATACTCCCTTTATTCCCCCATGCTTGAAAACGTTGGGCTTAACGTTTACAACAGCGGACATCAAAGATGCAGCGGCGGGCATTTTTGGGGACCCGCAGTAAGAAACTTCTATCTTATTCACCTGGTCGTTTCGGGAAAAGGGTATTATACTGTCGGAAACGAAACCTTTGAGGTAAAAAAAGGCAGTGCATTTATCATCTATCCCGGCACACTTATCTCATATTATGCCGACGAAAACGACCCTTGGGAATATTGTTGGGTTGGTTTCAACGGCGCTGACGCTTCGAGACTCGTTGAACTCACCTCATTTGAAAAGGATAGCCCCGTTATCGAGTTTGAGCAGAGCGCTCTCTCGAACTTAAAGAGAGCATTTTTATCGGTTTACGAAAACTTTGACACAAGCGCAGAGGGCGAAACCATGACGGTTTCAAAGCTTTTTGAGGCTTTTTCAATTATGATAAAAGCCGCTCCGAGAAAAACGGGCGAAAGCTCATCTGCAAGAATTTACGTTAAGAATGCAATCAAATTCATCCAACGCAATTTTTCAAACTCGATAGATGTTTCGGACATAGCTAATCACGTTGGTCTTAGCCGAAGCCATCTTTACAGAATTTTCGTAAAGCATCTTTCGCTTTCTCCCAACGAGTATTTAACGCAGTTTCGCATAAATCAAGCCTGCATCCTGCTTCGCACCTCGGGACTGTCGGTTGGCGAAATTGCAAACTCTGTTGGATTTGAGGACCAGCTTTATTTTTCGAGGGTGTTTAAAAAGGTTAAGGGCGTTCCCCCTTCGCACTACGAAGAAGAACTTTCGATAAACGATGTTAGCGTTAATTCATAATTTAGTGGTGAATCAATGAAATTTTTAAACTTTTTAAAACGGCACGACATTACTATCCTACGAATTATAATACTGATGATTTTCTCACTGTCGCTCACCTTTATGACAGAGTGGGTGGTCAGAGCAGACATATCCTATGCGGCAAGTTGGGTTGTAACCTATCCCGAACCCTTCTTCTTTACCTCGATATTTTTCTTCTTTATATCGTTCTTTCTGTTTACGCTCATGCGCAGAGTTGATTTCCCCATTTTAATTTTGGGAATATTCAGTTTAGGAATGGGCAGTGCATCATATTTCAAAAGTAGCTACAGAAGTGAGCCGCTCTATCCTTGGGATTTTTCGATAATCTCCGAGGCAGCGGATATTTCAAGCGAAATGAAACTTATTCCGACTGTGGCGATGTATATCTGCTTTTCGATTGTATTGCTTGTTTTTGCGCTTTTACTTACCGCACATATTCTTCTTAAAAAAAATGGTATCATAAGACCTGCAAACAAGAGCAAAAAGAGAAGAATATTTGTGTCAGTTCAGGCAATTGTTTCCTGTGCAGTTTTGGTTTGTTACTTCTTTTTTGTGCTTCTCAATTCCTTTGTTATGGAATTTTTCGGAATTGAGGAGAGCGCATTTCGTCAGGCGGCGGCCGCAAGGCGAAACGGCTTTGTTCAGTCCTTTGTTATGAACACAAAGTATATCGTGCCTCAAAAGCCTAATAATTACTCGGCCGACAGTGTGAATAAGGTGGCTACCTCCATCAGGGAAAACGAGTCTACCGAGGCGGTAAGGCCCAACATAATCTATTTAATGAGCGAATCCTATGCTGATATTTCACTTTGCGAAAACGTTACCTACTACGACGATATTTTTGGAGCAACCGAAATTTTAAAAGAGCATTACGTTTCGGGAACACTCTTGGGCGAGCAGTTTGGAGGCGGCACCTGCAACTCTGAGTTTGAGGTTTTGACGGGATTTTCAATGGCAAATCTCCCCTCGGGCTGCACACCTTATCAGCAGTATTTTAATAACGAAACAGTCAGCTATCCAAGATTTTTAAAGGAGCTTGGCTACAATACAGTTGCGATACACTCTTACGGAAAGCAGTTTTGGAACAGAGATATCGCATATCCCAATATGGGCTTTGACAAGTTTATTTCTGAAGAAGACTTCGTAGACCCACTGCGACGTCGCGGACTTATCAAGGACGATGAGCTTGTCAAAATGATAATTAAGGAATACGAAGCTAACAAGGAAACCGGCAAGCCTTTCTTCAATTTCTCGGTTTCGATGCAAAATCACGGCGCGTTTACCGATGGACAGTATTTAGAAGACTACAGAGCAAGACTTTCCTGCGACGAGCTAACTTCTGAGCAAGAGGGCATTCTCATCACCTATGCAACAGGAATCCGCGATGCAAACATTGCTATTGACAAGCTTATAAATTATTTTTCTCAGACCAATGAGCCCACCATAATTTGTATGTTTGGCGACCATTTAGGCTCGCTTGGCGGAAACGATGAAATTTATATGAAGAGCGGTTATATGGGCGACCCCGAAAAGAGTGCTGAGGATTTAGCCAAGAAATACACCACGCCTTTCTTCGTTTGGGATAATTTTACAGACAACAGCTTTGTTGCTCCAAGAATGAGCTTTTACAATCTCATTCCATCAATCTGCGAGTGGTACGGTCTCGAGAAGCCTAAATTCTACGACTATCTATTAGAACAGCAGGAGGTTTACAGAGGCACCGCTTTAGGGCTTTATCTTGACACCCAAGGAAATGCCTCTTACGAGTGTGACGATCAAACAGAAAAATGGCTTTCCAGACATAAGCTCTTGCAATACGACCTTATGTTTGGAAAAGGCTACGGCGAAAAGGTGCTTTATTCAAAGAGCGGCGATACTGATTAACCAAATAAAAAATAAAAGCAGGACTGCTGTGCAGTCCTGCTTTTTTATTATTCTGTAGGTGTGGAAGCTTCGGGCTCGCTTGAAACGGGCGTCTCGGGCTCGCTTGAAACGGGAGCTTCAGGCTCGCTCGAAACGGGAGTTTCGGGTTCACTCGGAGTCGGAGCTTCTGGCTCGCTCGAAACAGGTGTTTCGGGTTCCGAAGAGTTTGCTTCGTTGCTTGTAGAGTCGCTTACGTCGTCACTTGTAGTGCCGCTTGAGGTATTATTAGATGAGCTTGTATCGTCGGTCTGCCAATAGGATTCGTCATAGGTCGAGCTGGGCTTTGAGCTATTATTATAGTTGGGACGATACTGTGAGCTATTGTTTAAGATATCGTTATAATCAAAGTCGCTTGAAGTGTTTTCCTGCTTTGATTCTGTATAAAGCGGTTTGGGATCGGGATTCTTGGTTGCGGCGTTTACGTCAACCGCACTGCTCTCGCCATCCCTTACTCTTCTTGCCACTACAACGAGGCGTTGATCATCCTTATCATAATAGCAGGTTGAAAGCGTAAGAAGATTATCGCCCACCTCAACGTCAACGGGAATATCATAAATTGAGCGAGATTTAAACTCCTCAACCCATTTCATATAATCCTCTTCGCTGGATGCCATAAGATAATCATAGTAAGCTAAGAAGTCCTCATCCTTGGTGTTAACGCCGCAGGTGAACACAGCGAAAATCTTCCACTCCATTTTTTCATTGAGAGTGTCAAACTTAATTACGGGGTGCTGACGATAATAATTTATCGCATTTTTGCCCTTGTAATAGTTTTCAAGCTCGGAGAACATCTGATTATCGCTCTTCATATTGTGTCCGTGAAGAACGGTGTTAGCATTAAGACGGTCTATATCGTTGCGGTAATCCATAAAGGGAGTGCCGTGACGCTCTCTTTTGCCATCAAAGTTGTGGGTGAGATAATAATCGTTATCCTTGCCCTTAACAACGGGGTAATTAAGAGGAGTGCCCTCAATTTCAACCCAACCGACAAAGTCCTTGTTTCGCTCATAGAGAGCAGCAAATTCATCCACATATTCCTCGGGATAGTCAATTGAGGTTGTAGGTGCCTGACCTCTCAGGTCACTAAGATCATCGTAGAGGTTTTCGTTTTGTTTTATTGCGCCGAAATAGCTTAGTATGTAGCTTATCGAAATGATAAGAGCGAGCGAAGCGGCAATAAACACCGATTTGCGAACCTTTTCTACTCTGTCATCTCTCTTATTGGGAAGCAGATTCCAAATAAATTTCTTAAACTTACCCTTAAAATTATTTTCGAACACAACGGGAGCCTCCTTGGGCTCGTCGTTCATCTCGTCTATTTTCTCGCTTCTAAACATTAGATTGGGGCTATCCGTTTTCTTTTCATTCTCCTTAAAGTCAATGGGAGCACCTCCGTACACCTCACTGACGGGAACACGCTGAGAATTAAATATAGAAATACCCTTAATAACTCTGCGAACCATCTCAAGAGCATGAAGGGAGGCTCTTTCACGAATCTGGTCACGACTTTCTTTTCCGTGAGGAGCAAGCTCAAAGCGCTTGACCCAAACAGTTTCTTTATCGCAAACTGCGATAAACACAAGTCCAACGCTCTCGCCAAGGCCGGTCGAGGGGCCTGCATATCCAGTTACCGAAACGCCAATATCGGCATTTGCGGATTTTCTTGCACCAACAGCCATCTGGCAAGCAGTTTCAGCGCTTACTGCGCCGAATTCCTTAAGAGTTTGCTTGTCAACTCCGAGAGCAGAAGCCTTTGCACCTTCGCTATAGCTTGTAATTCCAAGTCCAAAGCAGAGCGAAGCGCCTGCAATGTCTGTAATTTTCTTGGCGATAAGTCCGCCGGTGCAGGATTCTGCAGTAGCAAGTGTGAGATTTCTTGAAACAAGCTCACTAACAACTGCGTGCTCTAAAGAAGGCTCATCCACACCAAAAACGCTGTCACCAAGTCTTCTTTCGATTTCCTCAACCGTTATATCAACCTCGCGGATAGCTTCCTTAACATCCTCATTCTGAGCGGAAACAACTATGTCGGTTTTGCCGCCGCCTGCATAGGTTGCAACACTGGGCTTTCCTTTTGAGATAACGTCGTCAAGCGCCTGAGCGATAAGGCTCTCGCTCATACCGAATACATTAACTGTTTTGGCGGCAGCGCTAAAGCCGGTCATATTTCTAAGGAAAGGCTTTACACTATTTTCAAACATGGAGCGCATTTCATAAGGCACACCGGGAAGCAGAATAATACACTGATTTCCGCTCTTAAGGAGGCAACCGGGAGCAAGACCCACGTCATTTTTAAGAACAACACTGCCCTGCGGCACTCTTGCCTGTCTTATATTATTTTCCGCCATTTTCTCGCCTTTTTTAGCAAAATAGTTTTCAATTTTGCTAAGGCTGAGCTGGTCTATATGCATATCTATTTCAAGCAGACTGCAAACGGCATCCTTGGTTATATCGTCTTTAGTAGGGCCAAGTCCTCCCGTTAAAATAACAATATTACTTCTTGAGAGCGCTCCCGAGAGAGCTTTTTTTATGTCATTTTCGCGATCCCCAACCGAAACAAGCTGGGAAACCTCTATTCCGAGAGAGGAGAGCGACTGAGAAAGGTATTGTGCGTTAGTGTTAACGACTTTACCATTTAATAGCTCTGAGCCTATCGAAATTATTTCAGCATTCATATTTTTCCTCCGTTCTGCTTTTTTAGTAAGCACTTATGAACTCAATCTCCGTGTTATTAACAGCGGCATCTACAAGCTCATCGATATTTACACTGCTCTCGATTTTTTCAAAATCCGAGAGCGAGGGCTTTGTTTTGGGGTGTTTGGGAGTAAAGACTGTGCAGCAGTCCTCAAAGGGCTGAACCGATATATCAAAGGTTTCAATCTTTCTCGAAATCGAAACTATTTCCTCCTTATCCATTCCAATAAGGGGACGGAAAACGGGAGCAGACGAAACTGCATCGGTGCAGCATATTGCGGGCAGGGTCTGAGAAGCGACCTGACCTAAGCTTTCGCCCGTTATAAGCGCGAGAGAATTATCCTTTTCTGCAAGCTTATTTGAAATTCTCATCATAAAGCGGCGCATAACAAGGGTTGAATATTCTTCCTTTATGTAGTCCCTTATCTGCTCCTGAATCTCGGTAAAGCCGACTGTGTAGAGCTTAATTCTGCCCGTATATTTAGCAACCTGACGAAGCAGGTCCTTAACCTTTTCTAAGGCTCTATCGCTTGTATAGGGCGGCGATGCGAAATGCACTGCAGAAATCTCCAAGCCTCTTTTACCCATCATATAGCCTGCAACGGGGCTGTCAATTCCTCCCGAGATAAGAAGCATTGCTCTGCCACCCGTACCAGTTGGGATACCGCCCGCTCCATCCATCTGAGTTGAATGAACGTAGGCACAGCGGTCTCTAACCTCTATTACGACGGTAACCTCGGGGTCAATAACGTCAACCTTGAGATTGTGGAATTTAGAAAGCAGATAGCCTCCGACCTCACGGCAAATTTCGGGCGAGGTTAAGGGGAATTTTTTGTCCGAGCGCTTTGCAATAACCTTAAAGGTTTTGGCTAAGCTAAGCTCGCCGCCTAAATACTCACCTGCAGTTTTCTTAATAACTTCCATATCCTTTTCGATTTCGGCGGCTCTGCAAAAGGCGCTTACACCGAAAACTCGGCTTACCACGTCCACTGCCGCATCCATATCGAAAAATTCAGAAAGCGGAGTTATTGTAACTGTCGACTGCGATTTCTTTGCCTCAACAGAGCCGAGATGTGCCATTCGGCGCTTTATGTTTTTGACCATTGTATCTTCAAACGTATTACGGTTAAGACCCTTTAGAGCGATCTCACCGTTTTTAATAAGTATGATTTCCTTCATTTAAGAGGTATCCTCCGAGTTATTTTATTTTCTGCAGGGTGTCTATCGCTTCTTTTAGAGCCTCTAAAAGCGCGTCTACGTCTTCCTTTGTATTTTCACCACAAAAACTTACTCTTATAGCGGTATCAACAGCCTTGTCCGAAAGAGAGAGCGAAGACAGCACGTGGCTTCTGTTTCCCTTTGCGCAGGCGCTACCGCCCGAAACATAGATTTCCTTTTGCTCTAAAAAGTGCATAAGCGTTTCGGATTTTATCTGCATAGTTGAAAAGTTGACTATATAAGGAAAGCTTTCGTTTTGAGAGTTAATCTCAATTTTATCTATTTTTTCAAGGCCGCCTATAAGCTGAGCCTTGAGTTCTTTTGCTTTTTTAAAGTTTTCTGCCATAGCGCTGATGCTATCCTCAGCAGCAACACCAAAAGCAGCTATACCTGCGGAATTTTCTGTTCCGGGGCGGAATTTATTCTGCTGTTCTCCACCGAAAATGATGGGGTCAATTCGAGTTCCCTTTTTGACAAACAGAGCGCCGACACCTTTAGGTCCGCAGATTTTATGAGCAGTTATGGTAAGCAGGTCAACTCCGAGTCTGCCTGTGTGAACGGGGATTTTTCCAAAAGCCTGAACAGCATCACAATGAACTGTTACACGAGCATTTTTACGTCTTGCAGCCGCGGCTATGGTTGCGATATCCATAACAGAGCCAATTTCGTTATTTACAAGCATAACCGAAACTAAAATGGTTTTATCGTCAACAGCGGACGCTACCATATCGGGAGTAATAACTCCGTTTTTATCGGGAGTGAGCTTTATAATTTCGAAGCCGTTTTGAGCAAGGTAATCTGCCGCCGAAATAACCGAAGAGTGCTCGAAGGCTGAAATGACGATCTTATTGCCCTGCCTTTTCTTTGCATTCGCAGTTCCTATAATCGCAGTATTGTTAGCTTCAGTTCCACCGCTTGTAAAATAAATTTCACCCTCACGACAGGAAAGCGCCGAGGCGATAATTCTTTTTGCGTTTTTAATTTCCATTTCGGCTTTAAAGCCTAAATTATGAAGCGAGGAAGGGTTTCCGAAATTTTCACGCATAACCTCAAAGGCTTTTTTTGCCGCCCTATCGGACACGCGGGTTGTGGCGCTATTATCAAGATATATCATTTGCCTTCCTCCTTTTTAAGTCTACCTTATATTATACAATAAATTTGTTACTATTTCAAGCACGGTTTTTAAGTAGTTTTTCCCTTTCTTTATAGTCGGGCATATATTTTTCTATAAGGGAATAAAACTGCTTAGAGTGATTTTTGTGTTTTATGTGTGCAATTTCGTGAAGCACAACGTAATCAATAGCTTTTTGTGGGTATCTCATTAAAAGATAGGAAAAACAAAGGCTGTTTTTACCGCTGCAGCTTCCAAAACGCTTTTTTGCCGACGTTATTTTTATAGCGGTCGGTGTAAGTTCCGTTAAATCACTGTAAAATGCCACTCTATCAGGTATTATTTCACGTGCCTTTTGCTTTAATTCATCGATTTCGTCTTGTGTCGGATCAGGCGGGCGGTTTTTTAGAGCTTCTTTTACCTTTTCACTCGCCTTTTCTACCCATTTTTCGTGTTCTAAAACAAATTTTTCTATTCTTCTTTTTGAAACAAAATAAGGCGCACGGACTATGACCTCAAGCTTATTATTTACCTCTATTGCGAGAGTTTTTCTCTTTGAACGCACAAGGCGGTAGTCCATTTTTTTCACTTCCCTATTTTTTCTGTTTCGTCCTCGCCCAAAACTATAATGCCATTTTTAGTAAGAAGCTCGGCAGCAACACCTTTTTTATTCTCTACAAGTGTTCTTGTAAATGTTCCGTCATAAACTCCGCGGCAGCCGCAGGAGGGTGAGTTTAGCTTTAAAATAGCATATTTGCAATTATGTTTTTTGCATAAATCAAGGGCGATTGCGGCGCCTTTTTGGTATTCTTTTGTGCAGTCTTTCCCCTCTTTTGTAAGCACTTTGTCGCCTATTCTCTCGCAAGGGTTGCGAGGAATAGAGAGTCCTCCGTCTCTTTCGGGGCAGACGGGGATAAGATTATGCTCTTTTGATAGTGCGATTACCTTTTCTATGGGTTTGCTCTTGCCGTCATACCGACAAGGCTCACCTAAAAGGCAGGCGCTGACTAAAATATTCATCTTATTTTCTCCTCATTTAAAATTGCGGAGGTGAGCTTATCCTCTCTATAGGAAAGCTTAAGAGAAAAGAACGGCTCATTTTTATCAAGAAGGTCAAAAAATATAAAATCGCCTTCCCAGAGCGGCAGGTTTTTAAGCTCTGTCTTATCTATCCATTCAAGGTTACCTTCATCGCATTCTTTCAAATCTCCCGAGAACTCGGTGCAGGTGAAAAGATGCATATGGTCGGTTGGATACGGCGGGCAATCAAAGGTTACAATTCCTCTATATTTAAGGGAATTTACAGTAAGTCCCGTTTCCTCGAATATTTCTCGTCTTGCACACTCTTCGGGGCTTTCGCCTTCTTCAAACTTACCGCCGATGCCGATATATTTATCACGATTTACGTCGTTCTGCTTCTTAATTCGGTGAAGCATCAGATATTTGCCGTTCTTTTCAAGATAACAAAGGCTTGTATTCATAATTCTGCCTCCAAAGGTTTAAAGCCGCCGCTTTTGTGCGGCGGCTTTGCTGTTTTATTTTTGTGCAGGCTTAAAGCTATCCTTTAATGTTACCGCTCTGTTAAAGCAGTTTTCATTTTTAGAGTCCTTGCAAAAATAGCCCATACGGACAAACTGGAAGCGGTCGCCTGCTTTTGCATCCTCGAGAGCCTTTTCAAGCTTTGCATTCTCATAGGTTTTAAGAGAATCGGGATTTAAGAAATCAAGATAATAGCTATCTTCGGGAATGTCAATAAGGTTATCAACTGTAAAGAGGCGGTCGTAAAGATTTACGCTTGCATCAATGCAGTTATCTGCGGAAACCCAATGAATAGTTCCCTTAATCTTTCTGCCATCGGCGGGGTTGCCGTTTTTGGTTTCAAGATCGCAGGTGCAGAGGATTTCCTTAATTTCGCCGTTTTCGTCCTTGATGATATCCTGATATTTAATGATATAAGCGCCCATAAGACGAACCTCGCCATCGGGCTTTAAGCGGAAGAACTTGGGTGGGGGAACTTCGGCAAAGTCGGAGCGCTCGATATAGAGGTTTCTTGTGAAAGCAACCTTACGGGTTCCTGCGTTTTCATCGTTGGGATTGTTGGGAAGATCGTAATACTCGACCTCTCCCTCGGGGAAGTTTGTGATTGTAACCTTAATAGGATCACAAACTGCAATGCGGCGAAGAGCGGTTGTGTTGAGTTCTTCTCTCAGGCAGTGTTCTAAGAGAGCATAGTCAACAACGCTGTAAGCCTTGGAAACACCTGCTCTGCCAACAAAGTCTAAGATAGAGCTTGCGGTAAAGCCACGGCGGCGAAGCCCGCAAAGAGTAGGCATTCTGGGATCGTCCCAACCGTCAACTCTCTTTGTTTCAACAAGCTCACGGAGGTAGCGCTTGCTCATTACAACGCCTGTTACGTTAAGGCGAGCAAACTCATACTGATGGGGCTTCTTTTCAAAGCCAATGTTATCAACAACCCAATCATAGAGGGGTCTGTGGTTTTCAAACTCTAAGGAGCAGAGGGAGTGAGTTATGCCCTCTAAAGCGTCCTGAATGGGATGAGCAAAGTCATAGAGCGGATAGATGCACCATTTGTTGCCCTGACGGTGATGCGGCTGGCGGCTGATTCTGTAAATAGCAGGGTCGCGCATATTCATATTGGGCGAAGCCATATCGATTTTTGCACGCAGGGTGCAGGCGCCATCCTCAAACTCGCCGTTTTTCATTTTCTCAAAAAGCTCTAAGTTTTCTTCTACGCTTCTGTTTCTATAGGGGCTCTCTTTGCCGGGCTCGGTGAGAGTTCCTCTATACTCACGCATCTGTTCTGCGGTAAGGTCACAAACATAGGCCTTGCCATCTTTTATGAGCTTTACTGCGTATTCATAGCATTTATCAAAATAGTCCGAGCCATAGAAAATTCCGCCATCGGGAATAGCTCCGAGCCATTTTAAGTCCTCTTCGATAGCCTTTACATACTCATCGTCCTCGCGGGCGGGGTTTGTATCGTCATATCTCAAATTGAACTTACCGCCATACTTTTTAGCGGTTGCAAAGTTAATGTAGATAGCCTTTGCACTACCAATGTGAAGGTAGCCATTGGGCTCGGGGGGGAAACGGGTGTGAATTTCTTTAACCTTTCCCTCGGCCAAATCGTTATCAATAATTTCGTGAATAAAATTAGATGCAATTTCCAAAATTAACAATCCTTTTCCTTAGTTTTTAGCGGCATCAAGGCGCTCTGTAACCTTATCCTTGCCTAAAATCTTCATAATCTCATAAAGGTCGGGAGAATTTCTTCTGCCTGTTACTGCGACTCTAAGAACCATACTTACGTCGCCGATATGTCCCTTATAAAGCTCGGGATTTTTCTTATAGAACTTAGTTTTGGGAGCG
>JAZRHT010000120.1:0-3173 GCA_045644905.1 Oscillospiraceae bacterium | reverse complement strand
TATATATTAAAGCAAAACGCTTTAATTTCTATTTTGCCTCGTCGGTCTACGCCCGACGGCTTCCGTTTGCGGTGCCCGAAATCAAAGATTTCGACCGCGGCACACGCTTATGCCTCGCTTTATCTCGCACCGCGAGCGCTCGGCAACGCGCTCAACTGCTCTACTGTGCGATATTTACTCTCAAGAGCATAATATATTATATACTATATCATATGCCCTTGTCAATAGTTTTACCACAACTTTCAAAAAAATACAGAAAGATAAAAGTCGACTTGTCGACTATAAATTATAAATCGCTAATATAAGCAAGGGAGACACACTATTATGAGAGAAAAAGTCAGAAATTTTGTCGACGGTAAATGGTTTACGAGCTTGGTGTTCATTTTAATTGCACTTAACACCATCTCGCTCGGTATCGAAACCTTTAAATTGTCCGACATCGCAAACCAAGCACTCAGTACCTTTAACACCGTCTGCATTATTGTTTTTGTACTGGAAATCGTGCTTAAGTTATATGCCTATGGTCTTAGCTTTTTCAAGGATCCTTGGAATATATTCGATACCTTTATCGTTATCGTTTCTATTCTTCCTATGATAACCTTCCTTTCCTCTATGCGTGCATTCCGTATCTTCCGTATGTTCCGTGCTCTTCGTGCACTGCGTATGATGAAGCGTTTGGAAAAGCTCCGCGTTATTGTTCAGGCGCTACTCGGAGCTCTGCCCAGTGTTGCCTGGGTTGTTGTTTTGCTTGTTATCATTTATTACGTTTTCGGCGTTATTGGAACAAATCTCTTTGCATCCCTTTCGCCCGAGTTTTTCGGAACCCTTTGGAAGAGCCTGTACACACTGTTCCAAATCACTATGGCAGACGACCTCGGCGAAATTTCCAGACCTCTATTAGAGAGCGGTGTCGGCGCAATTATTTATTTTATTTCCTTCGTAGTCCTCTCTACCGTTCTTGTTCTTAACGTAATCGTCGGTGTTGTTGTTGACTCTGTATCCGAAATTAAAAAAAGCACCCAGAAGGACGGAGAAAACAACAAATTAGAGGAAAATATCAACCATATCAGACAATCTGATAATTACGACGAGCTTAAAAACGCAAACCTCGAGCAAGAAGTCGAAAATTTAGAACAGCAACTTAAAAAGATTAAAAGCATACTTGCTCTTAAAGAACAAAAATAGCATAAAAGACAAAAAGCAGATGCCCTGCAGGGTGTCTGCTTTTATTTTATGCACTTATATAATTCAACAAATTTCTTTACATTCGAATGCTTGGTTGCTATAATGATTGTAGGACAAAGTCAAAAATACCACCAAAAAATACTGCGAGGAATATATATGAAAAAGCTTTTTAAAGGCATTGGCGCTTGCCTTATTGCACTAATTATGGCATTCTCTCCCATAAATGCAACACGAGTTGCTGCAGCCGAGGACTCGACACCCCCTCAGCTTGTCTCGGTCGAGGTTCTTTCTAACACTGTAAAGGCGGGCGACAGCTTTAAGGTTCGTATTCAAGTTAAAGAAAGCGAAACAGGTCTTTCAAGAGTGATAATACAGTTTAACGACCGCAAATTTGGCTTGGTCACTGCTTATGAGGATAAAATATGGGAAACCCCCGTTTATTCCTCGGGTCAAAACTATATTGAATACACCTTTACCATCCCGACACGCAAGGATTTTATTGGCGGAGATTGGCATATCGGATATATGGTCCTTTACGATCAGAAAGGCAATAGCATATATTACGAGAGCAATTTCTCCGTCAAGGAAAACAAGCTTTATAGCCGTGACAGCAAAATATCCCACACCGTTTCGGGAAATATTAACGTTAAAGTTACGGGCGGAACCACATCGGTTCCCCGACCTGTTATAAATTCTGTTAAAATCCTAAACCCCACTGTTGAAAAAGGGCAAAGTCTCAAGGTTGAGTTAAACGTTACCTCGTTAGTGCCTCTCTCGCAAATAGCTTTTTATATACCGAAAGATAATTGGACGGACGAATTCAACTATTCCTCATACGATATGCCTAAAGGGACAGGAACCCACACCTTTGTTGTGGAGGTTCCTATTAGCACTTCAAGGCATATTGGAGACTGGGAAATTCAGGATATATATCTTACAGATACCAAGAATAACGACGCCCACTTTACAAACCAGTTAACCGGCGGATACTTTGCCGATTACCATAAAGAAGCTCCCGGAAAATTCGATTTGCTTAAATTCAAGATAACCGGAATTGCAGGAGATGAAACACGCCCCGTTGCTAACTCGATAAAGGTTTTAAACGATGAACTTACCGTTACAAAACCCGGAATCCTTTACTTAGAGGTTGATATAACCGAGGAAGGAACGGGCGTTGAGTGCATAGAGTTCCACTATATGTCGGTTGTAAACTCGGTGGAAAGCCCCGCTTTCAGCGGCTGGGCCAGAGTGTGCTTAAAGAAATATGATAACGGCGACAGCGCCGACACCATCACCATCATTGACAAGCCTCTTAAAACGGGCAAGCACATTTTAGAGGTTCCTATCCCCGCCAAAATTGTAAACGGACAGTACAGAATGCACATTGATTTGCGCGATGGCGCTGACAATGTTTCTGACTCTTCGAACTTCGAAAATGTTCATGCCGACTTCTTTGTTAAAGACGAATTTGACTACAAGTTTGAATTAGGAATTACCAACAAAGATCTTCTTTCCAATGTTCAAGCTCTTGAAGAAGGCGAGGCAGGAAAAATTCTGCTGAGCAGTAACTATGACGAAAACGTTCTTCCAAAAGAGGTTTTTGAGGCAATAGCAAATCAAAAGAAAATTCTCGTTTGCTATCGCGACGGATACCAGTGGGTTATTGACGGCAAGAAAATTCACGAGCATAAGGCTAAGGATATTAACCTTACAACAAGAATTTACGTTGTTGACGGAAAATATCTAAGTTCAGGAAAGCAGGCAATTGCCCTTTCTTTCCCCGAGAATGGAAAACTGCCCGGCAACATTGAATTCAGATTTAAATCGGCATTTATCAGAGATTTCTTTGGCAAGGAACAACTGCTCCATTTATACCACGTCGAGCATCCTGAAGTCGGATACGAAGAAGATATCAACTATATAATGAGCGACTACGCCAAGATCCCCGACAATCAGGCTATGTTCAAGATCGTTCTCGAAAACAGCAA
>JAZRHT010000119.1:0-5482 GCA_045644905.1 Oscillospiraceae bacterium | reverse complement strand
GTTGCCCACATATATTTTCTTGTGAAGAACTGTTTTATAAGCTCCTCGTGATAATAAGCCTGATATTCCTCGGTGTAGTCGCCCTGCTGGGGATTCGAGGTGTGCCAATTCAGTGCCTCGCAGCCGTACTCACTGCAGCCGATGGGAATGCTCGGATATTTTTTGTGGAACTCGTCAAACCAAGGTCCGTTCATTGTGGTGTCGCCGCCGTACCAACCAAAATAGTGGTTATACGAAACAACGTCGGGAATCTTTACGATTTCGCTGTCCATGTCGCACATAGTAATGCAGGCCATAGTGGTAAGACGGGTCTTATCCATTTCGTGAACGAGATCGTTTAAGATGCGGTGATTCTCAAGAAGGTCGGGGTCATTTTCGCCCTGCATTGTAATCTCATTAGAAAGTCCCCAAACAACGATAGAAGCGTGGTTGTAGTTCTGAGTGATAAGCTCCTTCATCTGAGAAATGGTGTTCTCGCGACCGCCGGGCATATGCTTGGAAATATAAGGAATTTCTGCCCAAATAACAAGACCCTTCTCATCGCAGAGGTCATAGAAATACTGGTCGTGCTGATAGTGTGCAAGGCGGATTGTTGTTGCTCCAACCTCGCAGATAAGCTCGATGTCTTCCTTGTGGTGCTCGGGAAGAAGTGCGTTACCGATGCCCCATCTATCCTGATGACGAGAAACGCCACGGAGAGGATATTCCTCGCCGTTTAAGATAAAGCCGTTTTCGGGGTCAATCTTGAAGGTGCGGCAGCCAAAACGGGTGCTTACGTTATCAAGAACCTCGCCGTTTTCTAAAAGGAAAAGCTCTGCGGTGTAAAGATAGGGATCGCGTCTTCCGTGCCAGAGGTGAACGTTCTTAATTTCGAGGATTGCCTCGGTCTCGGCAGTTTCGCACTCAGCAACAACGTTTCCTTCGGCATCCTTAATAACATATTTAACGTTCTGTCCCATTTTTGCGTTAGAAACGAAAGCCTTAACGTTAATTTTAGCATCTGCGCCCTCAATTTCGGGGGTAACCATAAGACCGGGTCCGCCGTTGTACTCTAAATCAAAGTGCGACTCGGACACACCGATGATATTTACGTCTCTGTAAAGACCGCCGTAGAAGGTGAAGTCTGCAACCTGAGGATATACTTTTTCATTAGGCGAGTTGTCAACAGCGATAACGAGAAGGTTGTCATTATCGAGAGTTTCGGTAATGTCAACTCTCCAGGTGGAATAACCGCCATCGTGATGTGCAAGCAGCTTGCCGTTTAAATAAGCGTCAGCCGAGGAGTTAGCGCCTCTTATTTCGAGATAGTAGCGATCAGCCTCGGGAAGATCGTGTTTATCAAATGCCTTTGCATAGTAACCTGTGCCTCTGTAAAGGTCATTTCCGCCGTCCTGACCGTCGATAGCGTTCCAGGTGTGAGGCAGGTTTACAAAGTTCCAATCGGTGTGAATCTCGGTAGGGATTTCGGTTGCCTGCTTTGTAAAGGCCCATTTGTAGTTAAAGTTTAAAATTTTTCTCATTTATATTTTCCTCCTTGGAAATCTCCAAAAATGCGGCACTAATGGTAGTGCCGCATTTTATTTAAAAAATTACTGTGCCTGTGCTTCGGTTTCTCTGCCGAGATCCTTGTTCATCTTGGCAAGGGTTTTCTTATCGAGGTTGTAGATAAGTCCAAGACCTACAAACTGAAGAATTGCCGAGAACATATATGTGCAAGCAACGATATATCTCATATTAACAGCAACTTCCCAGGTCTGATTACCTTCGTTTGCACCAACGTAGCCATATGCTACCATTATGACAAGTATAAGTGAGGGGCCCATTCCCTGAGCGAGCTTACGGAAGAAGGAGTGAAGCGAATAAACTGTTCCTTCCTCACGCTTGCCGGTTTTCCACTCGTTGTAGTCAATAGCGTCGCCCATCATAGCCCAGGAAACTGTGGAGTAGATACCAAGTCCTAAGGAGAAGATGAGCTGGCAAGCAATGTAGATAATAAGGTCAAGATTTGTGTTGTTGGGGGTTACGATGAAAAGTCCAAGTCCCGAAACCATAGAAACGATAGAGCCGAAGGTTGCAAGCTCTTTTTTACCGAACTTAGCAACGCAAACTCTTGCAAGCGGTGTGAACAAAATGATAGGAATCATTGCAAAAAGCTGAACGATACCCGAAATCTGAACGTTGTGATAGTAAGACTGGAAGATAACGGTAACAGCGGTTGTAGCGCCCTGCATACCGATGAACATACCCATAGCAGCAACTGTTGCACCAACTGCGGGACGGTTTTTAATAAAGTTACCAAATGCTTTGAAAACGTTAAACTTAGGAGCTTCCTCAGAAACCTCAACATCCTGCTCAACACGGATTTCGGTGTTTCTGATCATAAACTGGAAGCAGATAAAGCCTAAAACGCCCATGATAAGAGCGGCGATGAAAACTCTTTCACCGATGAGGTTGTTATCCTTATCATAAATGATGAAGGGAAGGATAACCATAGGAAGCATATTTCCGAAGATAGAACCAACGCTTCTCCAAGCAGAAAGGGATGCTCTGTCCTTAACATCGTTGGAGATGAGGGAGAGAAGCGAGCCGTAGGGAACGTTTGCAACGGTGTAGAAAGCGTCCCAAACAACGTAGCCTGCGATGAAGATTATAAACTTAGCCCAAACAGGAGCGTCGGGGAAAGGAAGGAAGCAGCAAGCGCCGCCAACAATAAGTCCGATAGAACCTGCCCAGATGTAAGCTAAGAATTTGTTTCTCTTATATTTTCTCTTGTCTGCGTCAATGATTGATCCGATAAGGGGATCGTTGATAGCGTCCCAAACCTGAACAACAATAAGAAGAAGGGCATACCATAAATCCATACCCATAAACTGTGTCCAGAAAATAGACATTGTACCTTTGAGCGCGAAGCTCATGTTACAGCCTAAGTCACCTGCGGCATAAGCGATACTGTCGCGAATACCGAACTTGCGGTGGCCGTTTTCGTCGAGCTTTACCTGTTTAGCCATATTTTTTCCTCTTTCATTATAATATTAAGATGTATTCAGGGCAGAGATCACCCTTTGATAATATAATAACAAACATCTTGCTCTTTTAGTTAGGATAATTTTAAGAATTTGGTGAAAAATTTTTAAAAAAGCATTGCAATTGATAAAAAAGTGTACTATAATAACACCAAGGGTAAAAAAAATATTAGGTAAAATTACCAAAAAACTTAAGGAGGACTTATAATGTTCTACAATGCAGAGCTCTGCTTCGTTAGGGAGACTTTTGCAAAATCCCGTTTGAAAACCCGCATCATTGCGCTTAAGGATGTCCCTCCCGTAGCACCCGCACTCGACAAAGATTCTGTCATAGGTGACATAGACGACCTTTTCTGGCTCAGAGAATATCTTGTAAGAGCCGAGAAAACCAATTTTTATCGACTTTCCGATTCCTTTGGCTGCGCATATATTTTTGTGCTGCTTCCCGATTGTGATGAGAAAACCTTTCTTATAGTCGGTCCTTATTTCACTGCCGAGCAAACAACCGAGACGCTTTTAGAAAAAGCCGAGCAGGTTGGTATGTCCCATAAGCTTGCCCTTCAGCTTAAGGATTATTATAGCGGAATCCCTTACATTCCCGAGGCATCGCCCGTTTTTGCAATGCTTGATTCTCTTGGAGACGTTATGTTTAAGGGTCCCCAGAACTTTACTCTCGTTGATATCGACAGGGAAAAGATTTCCTCTCCCTCTCCCATAACCGTTTGGGGAAATCATCCCGAGGATGATATGGACAAGCAAAGAGAAATTATGGAAAAACGCTATGCTCGTGAAAACGAGCTTATGCAGGCCGTTAGCTTAGGACTTGTAAATAAGGCAGAAATGCTTTTTGCCGATATCAAGAGCATTTCCTTTGAACAGCGCCTTTCTGACCCCGTTCGCAACCTCAAAAACTATGGTATTATAATGAATACCCTTCTCAGAAAGGCAGCCGAGCAGGGTGGAGTTCATCCCCTTTATCTCGATAGCGTTTCATCCGACTTTGCTCAGAAAATTGAGCAGGTTCTCGACATTATCGACATTCAGAAGCTTATGAGCGAAATGTTCCGTTCATACTGCCGCCTTGTTCGCAAGCATTCTATGAAGGATTACTCGCCGCCCATTCAGAGAACAATTATTTTAGTTGACTCTGATCTTTCGGCAGACCTTACTCTTTCAACTCTTGCGAAGGCTCAGGGCGTCAGCCCCAGTTACCTTTCAGCTCTCTTCCACAGAGAAGTCGGCACTACCCTTACCGACTTTGTTAACGGCAAGAGAGTTAAACTCGCAATGCAGCTTCTTAAAACAACCTCGCTTCAGGTTCAGACAATTGCTGCACACTGCGGCATTGTGGACGTACACTATTTTTCCCGTATATTTAAAAAGTATTCAGGAACAACTCCCAAGGCATATAGAGACAGTAAATAAACAAAAAAGAGAGCCGCAAGGCTCTCTTTTTTTAGGTAAGAAGTAAGAGGTAATAGTGAAATCGTCTGGTGCGACGCAAAGTGTCACATTTGTGTTTATATAATGGTTTAGTTTAGTCTTTTCGCGTCTTTTTAATTATCTGCCACAATCTTTCAAAAAAATTTTTAAAATTTTCTTATTAATAATAGTTCCTAATAGCTTGACAAATGAAAACTGATGTGTTATGATAGACTCAACGAAAGAGAAAAGGAGGCAAGAAGATGAATAAGACAGTGGTTTTGCGCAATACTCCTCAGAGAAAGCTTGTTTTAGAGGTTGTGCAAACGAGCCTTGACCACCCCACCGCCGAAACAATTTTTCTGCGCGCAAGTAAAAGAGCGCCGAAAATCAGTCTCGGAACGGTTTACAGAAATCTCGCAGTTCTTTCTGAACTTAAAGAGATTTTAAAAATCTCATCGCCTCATGGCCCCGACCATTATGACTTCAATCTTTCCGATCATTGTCACTTTTTATGTAGAAATTGCGGAGAGATGTGTGACATTCCCTTAGAATGCTCGCCCAGTCAAAGCGAGCTACACGCTCCCGAAAAGAGCGGATTTGACATTCAGGGGCACACTTTAACATATTTTGGTATATGTCCCTCTTGCAAAAATAAAAAAATGGAGGTAAAATAGACTTATGGAAAAATTCTATTTGTGCGAGCACTGCAAAAATCTCATCGGAATGATCGACAATAAGGGTGTTCCCGTTATGTGTTGCGGTCAGAAGATGACACCACTTGTACCTAACACCACTGATGCGGCAGGCGAAAAGCACCTTCCCGTTATCACGCAGGACGGCGACAAAGTAACCGTTACTGTTGGATCTGTTCTTCATCCTATGGGAGAAGATCATTCAATAGTTTGGATTTATCTTGAAACCAATCTCGGCGGCCAGAGAAAGAACCTTTCTTTCGACGGCGAGCCCAAAGCAGAGTTTATACTTTCCGAGGGCGAAAAAGCAGTTAGCGCTTATGCTTACTGTAACCTTCACGG
>JAZRHT010000118.1:0-2224 GCA_045644905.1 Oscillospiraceae bacterium | reverse complement strand
TTTTTTAAAAACAGTTTAAACGCCGGAGGGTAAAGTGGTTTTTATTTCTCCCAGATGTGCGCATTCGTCGGAAAAAATAACCGTGAATTCTGAGTTTTTAAATTTTAATGCTGTCACAGATGCATTGGAAACCCATGGGGTTTTGTAAAGCTCGCATAGCTCTCTTTTTGCTATGTGATTAAGCACAAGGCGAATGGGTGTTGCGTGAAGTCCTATTGCAACCGCTTGTCCGTCGTGCTTTTTAGCGATGCAGCAAAGGGCTGTATAGACCCTCTCAAAAAGCTCCTGCATACTTTCGCCCTCGGGGGCTCTGAGTGTGTCGGTATTGGCATTTTGCCAGTCTCTCCAGGAATCGGGGAATGCTTTGGGGATATCCTCAAAGCGCATTAATTCCCATTTCCCCGCATAAAGCTCTCGGAAGCTTTTTTCGGGAATAACCGAAAGCCCCTTTTTGTCGGCAATGGCTTTTGCGGTGTTAAAGGCACGTTTTAAGTCGCTTGCATAAATGGCATCAAGATGGATGTCACCAAAAAAAGATGCGGTGCACTCGGCTTGTCTAAAGCCAAGCTCGGTCAAATCCCAATCGCTATGCCCGAGAAAGCGCCGCTCTAAATTACCGAGGCTTTGCCCGTGACGAATGAGATAAATGGTAGTCGACATAAAATTCCCCTTTCCGACCAATTCCGTAGCCACATTATAACTCTCATTTTGCCCTGTAGTCAAGTAAAAGCGTTCGCCATTTTTCGACATAATACGACAAAATACAGTATTGCAACGAGCTCCGATTTAATATATAATATAAGGAAGGATTCTTGAAAAATATTTTGCGGGAGAATTTTTATGAAGATAAAAACTAAAAAAATGGATTTTGAAAAGGCGTTCTCGCTTCCTCGAGCCAAGAAAATGCGCCCTCTAAAACCGAATATTCTTTTTAGAACTCTTATTCGTGTTCTCGCTATTCCCGATATGTGGGCAACTCGCTTTACATACACGAAAGTTGATATGGATAAAATAAGCAAAAAAGAGCCCTGCCTTATTTTAATGAACCATTCAAGCTTTATCGACCTTAAAATTGCCTCAAAAATTTTATTTCCAAGGGCATATAATATCGTCTGCACGTCGGATGGATTTGTCGGCAAGTCACTTTTAATGCGACTTATCGGCTGTATTCCTACAACTAAGTTTGTAAGCGACACTCAGCTTATCCGCGATATGCAGTATGCCATAAACGAGAAGAAAACGAGTATACTTATGTATCCCGAGGCAAGCTATAGCTTTGACGGTACCGCCACAGCTCTGCCTCGCCGCCTCGGAGCGCTCTTAAAGCGCCTTGATGTGCCTGTTGTCAGCATTATTACAAGTGGTGCTTTTTCACGTGACCCACTTTATAACGGACTTCAGCTTCGCAAGGTTAAGGTTAGCGCCGAGGTCAAGTGTCTTTTAACCCGTGAGCAGATTGCCGCTCTTTCTGTCGAGGAGCTTGATAAGGCTCTTGACGATGCCTTTACGTTTGACGGCTTTAAGTGGCAGAAAGAAAATAATGTTGAGATAAAAGAACCTTTCCGTGCCGACGGACTCGATAGAATTCTCTATAAATGCGCCGCCTGCGGCGCCGAGGGCAAAATGGAAGGCAAAGGCGAGCATTTAACATGTAGCCACTGTGGTAAAAAATATCACCTCACCACATTAGGAGAGCTTAAAGCCGAAAATGGCGAAACCGAGTTTTCCCATATTCCCGATTGGTATGCCTTTGAGAGAAACTGCGTAAAAGAGGAAATCGAAAAGGGCGAGTATAAGCTTGAAACTGAGGTTGAAATCGGAATTTTAGTTGACCGCAAGGCCATTTATATGGTCGGTGACGGAGTTTTAACCCACACCGAAAACGGCTTTACCTTAGAGGGCTGCGACGGTAAGCTTTCGTACAGCCAAAAGCCCCTTTCGTCCTACGGACTTTATGCCGACTATTTCTGGTATGAGATAGGCGACGTTATCTCTATCGGAAACAAAGACTGTCTTTACTACTGTTTCCCCAAGGACAAGGGAGTTTCGGTTGCAAAAACACGTCTTGCCGCCGAGGAGCTTTATAAAATTAAGCAGCCGCGTCGCGAGAAGGCCGTATCGGCTCAGTAAATAGCTTTTAATAGAAAAAATATAGTTGAAAACATAGCGCAGTTGTGCTATACTTTCCCCATTAAACTGAAAAGAGGCATACGTTTAAGATGTA
>JAZRHT010000117.1:0-27624 GCA_045644905.1 Oscillospiraceae bacterium | reverse complement strand
GAACTGACTTCGCTTCTTTGAGAAAGTATCTCTCTTAAACATTCAAGGAAAAGAGCCGATGAACTTTCCATATCTCGCTCGGCAGAATAAAGGCAGTAAACCGTTCTTTTGGGCAGAATAAAATCAGTTTCAAGCTTTTTTACATTAGCCTCGCGCTCAAGCGCGTGAGCAACGCTCATAGGAACAATGGCCCAGTTATTCTTCTTTTCTACGAATATTTTAAGCTGCGACATAATGTTTAGCCTAAGCTGAGGTGTGGCTGAGTCAAAGAGGGAAGAGTGAAACTCGTCAAAGCCGTTATACCAGTCAACATAAACCTCGTTTTTAACACTGAGCATATCGGCTGAAACAACTTCGGGGTAATCGGAATTTTTAGAGCATATAAGCGCAAAGCCTTCCGAAAAAACGGGCATAGCATCAATTCTGTCCGAAACGTTGTTATCGGTATTAAAAGCAATATCTGTAGTGCCCTGAGAAATGTTTTTGCAAGCCTCGTTAAACTCATAATCCTGAATAACAAGCTCAATGTCGGGGTGCTTTTCTAAAAATAGCTCATAGCTTTCAGGCAGAATGTATGCGCCCAAGCTATTGAGCGACGATACGCAAAGCTTCTTGTGGTTTTCACGGCGCATTTTTTCTATTTTATTTAAAACCTTTTCGTATTCAAGGGCAATCTCGTAAAATTCCTTGCCACTATTTGTAAGAACAATCTCACGTTGACCTTTTTTTCGGGAAAAAAGGGTAGTGCCAAGCTCTGTTTCAAGTGTTTTAAGGCGAACACTAAGGGAAGATTGGCAGATAAAAAGGTCTTCTGCTGCACGAGTGATGGATTTTGAACGGCAAATTGATAAAAAGGCTTCAATTCCGCTATGTGTAATCAAACTTGTCACCCCAACTTCAAAGATAATATAGAGTACATTCTATATTATACTTCAATAAAATGAATTTTACAAGAGGAATTTGCAGAATTATAATAAAATTATATTCTAAAAGGAGTGACACAAATGATTATTGGTATTTTAAAAGAAATTAAGCCCAACGAATATCGCGTTGCTGCAGTTCCTGCAACCGTTAAAGAGCTTGTAGCACACGGTCACGAGGTGTTAATTCAGAAGGACGCAGGTATTGGTAGCGGCTATACAAACGAGGAATATATCGAGGCAGGCGCAAAGGTTTTAGAAACTGCCGACGAGGTTTACACAAAATCCGACCTCTTCTATAAGGTTAAAGAGTTCTTCCCTCAGGAATATAAATATATGAATAAGGATAAAATCATTTACACCTATATTCATTCCAATGCGCATCCCGAGGAAACCGACGCTATCTTAGACAGCAAGGTTACCGCAATCGCATACGAGGATATCACCGATAAAAACGGCGGATTCCCCCTTCTTAAGCCTATGAGCATCCTCGCAGGTAAGGGTGGATTTTTAGCCGCTCTCCAGCATATGCAGGCTGTAAATGGCGGAAACGGAACTCTTCTTTCGAATGTTTGCGGAGTTAAGGCTCCCGTTGTTACCATCATCGGTGGCGGTAATGCAGGCCTTGGCGCAGCAGAGCTCGCAGTAGGCTTCCAGAATGAAGTTCGAATTCTCGATGTTAACTTCGACCACATGGAAAAAATTAAGGCTCAGCTTGGACCCAACGTTTCCTGCATGTTCTCCAACAGAGAAAACCTTGTAAAGTGCCTTAAGGAAAGTGACGTTATCATTAACTGCATTATGTGGCCTAAGCACCGCAAGGATCACCTCATTTATAGAGAAGACTTAAAGCTTATGAAGAAGGGCGCAATGATTGTTGACGTTGCTTGTGACGATGAGGGCGCAGTTGAAACCTGCCGCAGCACTTCGCACGATGATCCTGTATACTATGAAGAGGGCGTAAAGCACTATTGTGTTGACAACATTCCTTCCGCATTTGCACGCACCGCTTCAATTCTTCTTTCTGCTGCAACACTTCCTTTCCTCTTAAAGATTGCGGATAAGGGCGTTAAGCAGGCTCTTAAGGATGATATAAATCTCCGCCGCGGCCTTACCGCTTATGACGGAAAATTAACCCTTAAAGAAACTGCTCTTAAACAAAACAGAGAACTTACTGACGTTGAAGAGCTTGTAAAAACATTCTAAATATGCTTAAAAGCGAGGAGCAAAATGCTCCTCGCTTTTTTATTTAGAAAACAGTTTCGATTGTTTTAAGCGAACACTCGGGAGAATATACAAATCTATCAATGTGGTTTGACTCAAAATAATATTTAGGTTCTTTCTGTGAATACTGTGCAAAAAAAGAGTCAATAATAATAAGTTTGACCTTCATTTTTTCGGGTATAAGATTTTTTATATAAACGCTTGCAAGCTGCCCTACGCATACAGAGTCTTTTGGCTCGGCAAGCCCTGCGAGATTTGGAGTAAGCTCAACGAAAACGCCGTAGTTTTCAATAGACCGAACAATTCCCGAAACAGTTTCTCCGATTTTAAAGTTATTTGCATTCTGCTCCCAGGTTCCAAGAAGCTCCTTGTGAGAGAGAGTTATCTTTCCGTTTTCTTCAATGGATTTTACAACGGCGTAAATATTCTGCCCGTTATAAAATCTGTCAGAGGGATGGGAAATTCTCGAAATCGAAATAAAATCAATTGGAATCATCGAGATAATTCCGCATCCAATATCAACAAAACAGCCAAACGGCTCAAGCCTTGTAATAGTTACGGGAATGATATCACCCGGAGTAAAATTATCTATGTAATGCTTTTTGCATTCCTCCTGCACAGCTCTGCGTGAGAGAATTGCATAAGGCTCGCCGTTTTTATTTTCTGCAAAGCAAAGTATTTTAAAGCAGGTCGGTTTATTAACCCTTGAAATAATGGCAATATCCCGAACGTCGCCTTCCTCAATGCCAATAGCCGCCTCGGCTCTGGGAATAACGCCCTTCATACAGCCGAGGTCTAAAACAAGGTTGTGTAGAGGGTCACAGCTAACCGCTCTTGCTTCTAAAATTTTTCCGCTTAAAAATGCATCCTTTAAGGCGGCCTGAGATTTAAGTGCCGCAATATTTGATGGGGTAGAGATAAGCGCCCCTTCCGGTTTATATACAGTCATTGTTGTGTAGCCTCCCGTTTTTTATGTCCGAATCAGCTTGTCGCCTCTGTTCGTCTTAATGAAATTATATGATGGGACACGGCGTATATATTCTAAAGAACAGTAAAAAAACATTATAGTCAAATCTTGCCTTTTTTCATAAAAGAGTGTATAATAAATTATGTATAAGGTTTAAAAGGAGAAAAGGGTATGGATGTTAGAGTAAACGACGTATTACAAATGAAAAAGCCGCACCCTTGCGGATGCAAAGAATTCTTGGTTTTGCGTTCGGGAATGGATTTTAAACTAAGGTGTAAGGGCTGTGGGCACGAGGTTGAAATTCCGCGCATTAAGGCCGAAAAAAACATAAAAAAAATACAGCGCCAAGAGGACGCAGAATAAAAGGAATGGTTTAGACAATGTTTCAGAAATTAGGCTCTATCAAAGAAAAATATGAGGCAATCGGACAAAGCCTTATGGACCCCGATATTGTTTCGGATAACCAAAAATATGCTTCGCTTATGCGTGAGTATAAAAATCTTTCGCCAATCGTTGAAAAATATGAGGAATATTCAAAGTGCCTTACCGATATGAACGAGGCAAAGGAACTTCTCGATGCAGGCGGCCTTGATAAGGATTTTCGTGAAATGGCTCAGATGCAGTTTGAAGAAAATCGTGATAAAATCGAAGAAATTTCGGCTGAGCTTAAAATCCTCCTTCTTCCCAAGGACCCCAACGATGATAAAAACGTTATCGTTGAAATCCGTGGCGGAGCGGGCGGTGAGGAAGCAGCGCTTTTTGCAAACTCACTTTATCGTATGTATAGTATGTATGCTGAGGCTCGTGGCTGGAAGACTGAAATCCTCAACGAAAACCCCACTGAGCTTGGTGGTTATAAGGAAATCAGCTTCGGAATTGAGGGCGAGGGAGCATATTCCTGCCTTAAATTTGAAAGCGGCGTTCATAGAGTTCAGCGTGTCCCTGAAACCGAGGCGGGCGGCAGAATTCACACGTCTACAGTTACTGTCGCTGTTCTCCCCGAGGTTGAGGATGTTGAAATTGATATAAACCCCACTGACCTGCAGATTGACACCTATCGTGCAGGCGGCGCAGGTGGTCAGCACGTTAATAAGACAGAATCTGCAATTCGTATAACCCATATTCCGACAGGTCTTGTCGTTGAATGTCAGGACGAGCGAAGCCAGTATAAAAACAAGGATAAGGCTATGAAGATTCTTCGCTCCCGCCTTTACGAATTAAAACAAAGAGAGCAGACCGATAAGATTGCAAGCCAGAGAAAGCTTCAGGTTGGAACAGGTGACCGCTCTGAGCGTATCCGCACCTATAACTTCCCTCAGGGACGTGTTACCGACCATAGAATCGGCCTTACTCTTTATAAAATCGAAAACATTATGAACGGTGACATCACCGAGATTATCGAAGCCCTCAACACCGCCGATCAGGCAGAAAAGCTCGCTATGTCGGCAGAGGAATAAAGAAGGTTTTTTAGTGAACACAATTATAAAAGATGCATTTGATGTGCAAAATGATAAGGATGCGCTTTTAAAAGCGGCAGAAATCATAAAAAATGGCGGCTTAGTCGCATTTCCAACCGAAACTGTTTACGGGTTAGGTGCTAATGCTCTTTGCCCTGATGCCGTTAAAAAGATATTCGAGGCTAAGGGAAGACCGCAGGATAATCCCCTTATTGTGCACGTCGATAGCATAGAAATGATGCTTCCGCTTGTTGATAATTTTAATGAAGCTGCTATGAAGCTCGCAGAGCGCTTTTGGCCCGGACCGCTTACGATTATTATGAAAAGAAGTAATGCGGTGCCCGACGTTGTCAGTGCAGGTCTTAGTACAGTTGCAATTCGCTTGCCCTCAGATCCCATCGCAAGAGAGCTTATAACCTTAGCGGGTGTGCCTATTGCAGCCCCCTCTGCAAACCTTTCGGGAAGTCCCAGCCCCACAACCGCAAGGCACGTTATTTCTGACCTTTCGGGCAGAGTAGATATGATTTTAAATTCGCATAGCTGCGATGTCGGTGTTGAATCGACTGTTATTTCTCTCGCAGGAGAAAAGCCTCGTCTTTTGCGCCCCGGCTTTGTAACTCCCGATGATCTTTCAGAAATTTTAGGCGAAATTGATATCGACAAAGCAGTTTTCAGCAGCATTTCAAATGATACCGTTGTAAACGCCCCCGGTATGAAATATAAGCATTATGCTCCCAAGGCTCGTGTGTTTGTGGTTAAGGGCGATTTTGAGAGCTTTCTAAGATTTATTGAAAGCAAAAAAGATGAAAAAATAGTTGCTATGTGCTTTGACGGTGAGGGTGATATGCTTAATGTCTCTTACGTTGAGTACGGAAAAGAAACGGACTCAAAAGAGCAGGCAACAAGACTATTTGACGCACTAAGAAAGGTCGACGAAATGGGCGCAGAGGTGGTTTACGCACGCTGTCCCGACTGTAAAGGCGTAGGCCTTGCCGTCACAAACCGCTTGTTTAAAGCGGCAGGATTTGAGGTGCTTGAGGTTTGATTATAGGTCTTACAGGTCAAACGGGCGCAGGAAAATCGACCGTTTGTGATTTTTTAAGAGAAAAAGGTCTCTTTGTTATCGATTGCGATAAGGTTGCGAGAAGTGTAACGGAAAAAGGCTCAAAAACGCTCTCATTATTAGCCGAAGCTTTTGGAAACGATATTATTTTAGAGGACGGCTCGCTAAATCGTAGAGAGCTTGCAAGCATCGCGTTTGAGAGCGCTGAAAAAACCGCTCTTTTAAATTCTATAACTCACCCCGCAATCACAGACGCAATAAACAAGGTTATCGCTGAGCACAAAAATGAAAACATAATTCTCGATGCTCCGACACTTATTGAAAGCGGAGTTTATAAGCTTTGCGATAAGATTGTTTCGGTATTAGCTGACGCAGTTGTGCGAAAAGAGAGAATTATGGCTCGAGATGGCATAACTTCCGAAGAGGCCGAAAAAAGAATGAGCGCTCAGAAGGACGACTCCTTTTATAATGAGTACTCCGATGCGGTTATTTTTAATAATAGTGATAAATCACAAGCGCTTAAAAGCGCACAGCAGATTTTTTCCGAAATAGGAGTTTTGTAAACTATGTTAAGGTCACTTAAATTTGCAGTAAAGGTTTTGGCAGTAGTGCTTGTGGCGGCGATTTTAGTCGTGTTGCTTGCCTATTCCCAAAGGCTTTACCTCAAAAAAGCATATCCCATTAAATATACCGAATATGTGGAAAAATACTCTGCGGAGTATGATGTCGACCCCTATTTTGTCTATGCAGTTATAAGGACTGAAAGCAACTTTCATAAAACGGCAACCTCTCCTATTGGAGCACGTGGCTTGATGCAGGTCACTAAGGATACATTTGACTGGATAAGTGGAAGACTTGGTGATAAAGAAAGCACCTTCGACAATATGTACGATGCCGAAACAGCGGTAAAATACGGAGTTTACCTGCTTTCTTATTTAAAGGGACAGCTTGGAAACGAGCAAAACGTCCTATGCGGTTATCACGCAGGCGTCAATAGGGCGAAAGGTTGGCTTTCGGATAGTGAAATCTCAAAGGATGGGGAAATAATTGTTTCTGAAATTCCTTTCGATGACACTCGAGCCTATGTTGAAAAGGTAACAAAAACATATAATATATATAAGAAACTTTACAAATAAAATGGAGTGATAGAAATGGAGAAAACAAATGGCGAAGCCTTAATGGAAAAGCTTTTCTATAAGAAAAAGCATGCTGCCGAAATTTTAAGCGAGGCGGAAGTTAATAATGCTTTTGAATTTTGCAAAGGCTATCGTGAGTTTCTCGATTTTGCTAAAACCGAGAGAAGAGCGGTAGTATATGCCGAAAAATTTGCAAAGGAAAATGGCTTTGTTGAGTTTGAGGCAGGAAAAAAATATAGCGCAGGGGATAAGGTTTATAAAATTAACCGAGGAAAAGCAATTATCCTTGCGGTTATGGGAACTAAACCTCTTTCTGAGGGAATTAAGATTGCCGCCGCACACATCGATTCTCCTCGCCTTGACTTAAAGCAGGTTCCCGTTTATGAGGATGGCGAAATCGCATATTTCAAAACCCACTATTACGGCGGAATCCGTAAGTATCAGTGGCCCACAATTCCTTTAGCGCTTTACGGAACTATTATAAAGTCGGATGGAAGCAGTATTGATGTCGCAGTAGGTGACGGCGAAAATGATCCCGTTTTCTGCATTTCCGACCTTCTTCCGCATCTTGCTCAAAACTATGCAAAGAAACCGATGGCAGAGGCTGTTGATGCCGAAAGCCTTAACCTTATTGTAGGTTCGCTTCCTTTCCGCGATGACAAGGCGAGTGAAAAGGTTAAACTCAATCTCCTAAACATTCTTTTTGAAAAATATGGTATCACCGAGGCAGATTTCCTCTCAGCAGAGCTTGAGGCTGTTCCTGCATTTTCGGCTCGTGACATTGGCTTTGACAGAAGCCTTCTCGGTTCCTACGGACACGACGACAGAGTTTGCGCATACCCCGCACTTATGGCGGCCTCGGATATTAAAAATCCTGCATACACCACTCTTACCATCTTAGCTGATAAGGAAGAAACAGGCAGCGAGGGCAATACAGGACTCGATTCCTCTTATTTGAGATATTTTGTTGAGGATCTCTGCGAGCCCCACGGTGTTCCTGCGAGAACCGTTCTCTCTAAGAGCGAGTGCCTCTCTGCTGATGTTAATGCGGCATTTGATCCTAATTTCCCCGAGGTTTTTGAGCGTAAAAACGCTTGCTTTATAAACTATGGAGTTGTCGCAACTAAATACACCGGCGCAAGAGGTAAGTCAGGAACTTCAGATGCCTCGGCCGAGTTTACCGGCAAAATCAGAAACCTTTTTGATAATGAAAAGATAGTCTGGCAGTCGGGCGAGCTTGGAAAAACCGATATCGGCGGCGGCGGAACTGTTGCAAAATATATTGCAGGTCTTGACGTTGACGTTATTGATGTTGGCGTCCCCGTTCTTTCAATGCACGCACCCTATGAGATAGTTTCAAAAATAGATGTTTATATGGCATTTAAAGCATTCTCAGCTTTCTTTAATCAGAAATAAAAAATAAGGAGTGACTTTGCAGTCACTCCTTTTAAATTTGTCTTAGTCTCCGAGCTTCGCTATATCTCTGCTACCTACAAGGCTTTCAATGTTATACATAAGCAGTACGCTATCATACTTTTCTTCGCCGAGCAGTGCTTTATAATCGTTAACATAACGAAGGTCAATAAGCTTGATTTCAGAATAATGAAGCGATAAAAAGGGGATTAAGCTGTGTGCATAGGAATCCTTGAACATAAGCAGCTTTTTATCGTTCTGAACGTTTGTTTTTATGGTAATTTCGGGCTGTACCTGACCTAAGAACACCGAATACTTATCCTTTTTGGTAAGCCATTCTCTGAAATAAATATCGTCGTGAACAGTCGTTTCCTTGCCGGTGTTAACTGTAACCTCACTGATTTTAAACTCGGAAGAGGCGCGCGTATAAAGGTCAATGGTGTCGGGCTTTGTCTTAATGTTTGATTTTGATGCGTACGTGCCATAAAACTCATTGGTAGCATGCTCAACATCAAACTGTGTTTTTTCGTAAGGTTTAAAATCAAGAGCTGCGGCAATCTGCTGATAGGCATAATATGCTCCGAGCGAGGTCCAGTGGTGGTCGGTGTTGTAGTAAATATATTGATCCTTTTTAGAGATAAGTGGTGTGTAAATATCTATTCCGTAAACCTTGCTGCCAATTTTAGAATAAAATGAATCAATTTCCTTTTTCTGACTCCATGTGGTTTTACCGTAGGGGAGTGTATCGGAATAAATATCGCAGGCTGTTGGAGCAATAGCGGCATAAATCTTTGTGTCGGGATTATTTTCGGCGTATTTTAAAATGCCATTTATATTTGAGTCAACATACTTATCGCTTGGTGCCTTAAGTTCCTCAACGAGCGAGCCCTTGTTAGTAAGCAAAATAGAGTTATTTTCCTTTTTCATTGTAAGCAGCTCTAATTTCGATTTAACCTGAACCCAAAAATTCCTTCCAATAAAATGGTCGGAAATATATTCATCAAATCCGTTCATAAAGGATTTGTCCAAGAGCGTGTCGCCAGAAAAACTTGGAAATTGTGCAAGATTTCGATTTTCCCAATCAGAAAAACTATCTTTTTTGGAAAATGCAGTTATAAGAGGAAGCGCCACTAAAACTATGGCAAATAAAACCGCAAGAAGTTTTTTACCGTTCATAAGCTTTGCTCCTCCTTTTAGAAATTAAAGTAGATAAATGGATTAAAGGTTGCATCAACAAGGTACGCTGTGCAAACAAACAATAGAATAATTGCAGCGACAACAACTGCATATTCGGTGAATTTTGGAAACTTAGCTTTAACCGTCTCGAAAATAACCTTGCATTTGTCGCTTGAAAAGAATATGCAGAGAATAAATACAACGATATAGGAAAGCAGATAGTAGAGTGTGTTTGCGTCTGCAAAACCAAGCCCGTTTGCGCCGAACATTGCGCCAAAATAAGCGAAAACCTGCGGCATTTCGTAAAATTCAAAGAGTACCCAGCCGAAAACAACAAGTATAAAGGAATATGCAATTTGTAAAAATGCAGGGAGCTTTTTAAGCAGATCTGCAAGGAATAGGCGCTCTAAAATAATGATTATGCCAAAATAAATTCCCCAAACAAGGAAGTTCCAGCTTGCTCCGTGCCAAAAACCCGTAAGCATCCAGGTTATAAAAAGATTTATAAGTGTGCGGGGAAGTCCTTTTCTGTTTCCGCCTAAGGGAATGTAAACGTATGAGCGGAACCACGAGCCGAGGGTAATGTGCCAGCGGCGCCAGAATTCCGAAATGCTCTTTGAAACGTAAGGGAAATTAAAGTTTTCAGGGAAGTTAAAGCCGAGCATTTTTCCAAGTCCGACTGCCATATCGGAGTAACCTGAAAAGTCAAAATAAATCTGGAATGTAAATGCTAAAATTCCGAGCCAAGCAGTCGCAACGGGCAGAGATGAGATTTCCTGCGCCTTAATGCTTGCCCAAAGTGCACCGATGTTGTTTGCAAGTAAAACCTTTTTGGCAAGACCCTTTATGAATATTGCAACACCCTGTCCAACCATATCCATACTGATTGTGCGGTGATTTATCTCGTTTTCAACGTCGGAATATCTAACAATGGGACCTGCAACAATCTGCGGAAACAGAGTAACGTAGGTTGCAAAGGTAACAGGGTTTTTCTGAACCTTTATGTTTCTCATATAAAGGTCAATGGTGTAAGACATACTCTGGAATGTGTAGAATGAAATTCCGATAGGAAGGGGAATTCCTGGGTCAACAAGCTCAAGACCAAATACGGAGTTTACAGTGCGAACAAAGAAACCGCTGTATTTGAATATTGCAAGTAGACCTACATTCATAACAACCGATGCAAGAAGACATATGGTACGGATTTTTGGCTTGTCATCAAATTTGTTCATAACAAGGCCTGCAGTGTAGTCGATAAGAGTTGAAAGCACCATTATCCAAAGATAAATCGGCTCGCCCCATCCATAGAAAAGAAGTCCCGCAATAAACATAACGGGATTTCTCAGCTTTTTAGGAACAAGGAAGTATATCGCTAATACAATCGGCAGATATACATACATAAATGTAAGGCTTGAAAAAACCATAAGTTAGTTTTCCTCCTCGGAAATAAATGTTGAATTAACGAGAGAATAAAAATCCTCTCTCGAAATAATAGATGATAGAATATCGGGCAAAACTGTGCTCGATAAATGGGAGGGAAGTGAGAGCCTTTCTAAAATAACTCTTCTTTTTTGTGCGCTGTTTTTGGCGCCGCTGAGCCCAAGCTCAAAAAGGTCAAGCCTGCTTATGCGCTCGCCCCTTTTTTCTGCGCTTTCAAAGGATGTAACTCCTGCGATGGTGAGAGCCTTTATAATATCCTCTTCACAGAATCCTTCAACTCCTAAAAGTCCCTCTTTAGATGGCTTGTCCTTGCGCTTTTCCTTGCCCTTAACGTCAGGCAGATAAGCGTTTATAATTTCGCCTTCGGTTATTTTGTTCTTAAGGAAATTGCGGATTCTGAAGCCTGCAAAATCACTGTCGGTAAAAATGATGATACCACACTCTTTTGCGAGAATTTTCAGCATTGAAATTGTCTCTTTATTAGAAAAAACTCTAAATCCGCCCGTTTCAACTATCGTTGCGTCAATGATTTCCGAAAGACGTATTCTATCGTATTTTCCCTCGACAACAACCGCTTGATTTAGCTTTATCATAGCGCTTTACCCACGATTATATTTAAAATCGCCTTTTCCATAACAAGCTTCTTGTCGTCTTTAGTGCTTTTTAAGGTTATGTCAGCATCAGAGAGTACTGTAATTGCGTTTTTAAGAAAATCGAGACTGCATTTAGGTGCATCATAGCCTGCAATCTTTAATTTAAAATCTTTTCCCTTGTAGTCAAAATTTGCAGAGATTTCACTCTGTGAGTGATTATACTGCTGCATCATTTTAACTCTATATATATCTAAAAACGCACCTGCAAGTGCTGAATTTATTGCAATGGCATCAACCTGCTGTAAAAATAGAGAATTTAAAATATGAAGCGCTGTTTTAGCGTCTTTAGAGATAATATGCTTTGTGATTTCGTAGGTTTTGAAGTCAAGCTGCTGAGCAGTCAGGTTTTCGATGGCCTCTTCTGTAATAACTCCGCTGTTCTTTTCTGCTGCAAAGGCGCAGAGCTTTACAAGATCGTTTTCTAAAATAAGCATATCATTAAGGCATCTGTCGGCAAGATTTTCGGCAAGATGTCTTTCGATAGTACATCCACTTTTCTTGGCTGTGCTCATTATCATCGAAACAACGTCATTTTTGTTTTTTTCCTTGCATTCAATAACAATGCCGAGCTTATTTATCTTGTCAATGAATTTCGCCCATTTCTTGTCGGTGCGTGTGTTTATGGCTTGTCCCTTTACCATAAAAATTATAGCGGTGGAATTAGGCTTGCCCTCTATAACCTCATCAATCAGCCCAAGCATTTCTGCCGAGAAGGATTCTATAGCAGGGTTTCTAACAAGAACGCACTTGTCCTCGCAAAAGAATGAAACGCTGTTACATTCTTCCCCAAAACGAGTAATATCAAGGCTTTCCCCGTCAAAAAATGTGGGCTCACTATTAGGAGAAAGAGTTTTTATAAGCTTGCGGTAACAGATATTTTTGGAATATTCGTCTTCGCCGTAAAACAAAAATACGCTGTAAGGCATCTCGCTTTTTAAAGCAGAAATAAATTCTTTTTCAGTCATCTGCGGCATACTGCTTCCTCCTTTATAAGTATCAAATTATATTATATCTTATTTTCTATTAAATTACAACGGAAAATTGTATTCTTTACCATTTTTTATATAGTTCTTTTTCTCTTAAATATATCGTAGAGAGACTTGCATCTCCAAGATATAAAATGCCCTTATTTTTAAGCGATTTAGAAAGATAATCAGAATTTTCAAGCTTTTCAGAAAGTATAAAATAATCGCATTTGTATTTGTCTATAAACGGCATAATGCTACTGTTGGCAATAAGAATATCACATTCGAGCGATCGCGGAATATTATCGGGATGTGATATGCTAATTAGTGCAATCTTAAATCCGTCAATGTCATAAATCGCGGAGGTGTTCTTGCCAAAAATCTTTGTGTTTACCTTAACCCTATCAAAGCATAGGTGAAAGTCTTCGCTTGTAAAGGTCTTATTTAAAACGGCTTCTCCAAGCGGAGCAATAGATGTGGCTTGCTCTTTAGGTAGCGAAATGCAGGAAATTTTATTTTGTGTTATAAACTGAGTGAACCTCGAAACATCTGTCCTTTTAAGACTTGGCGCAGATAAAAGCGTGATTTTCTTTGCAGGGTGTGAAACTGTGCGGCTAATATCATAGGAAGCGTCAGACGAAAATCCGCTTATAAAATATCGGTTTTCATACTCGATTACCGCGCAAGGCGAGGATGATTCTATTATTGAAATTCTTATAGCACCTTTGTCTATGTACTCTTGCGACAGAATTGAAACGCAAATAATCGGAACACATAAAAGCGCTGCCGCAACGCTGTTTCTATACGGTCTTTTAGATAAAATTGCAATACCGAATACAGTAACTAAAAAGATAACAATAAATAGTGCAAAGTCTTCTGGTAAATGGATTTTTGAGTAGGAAAGCTGAGAAACCTCTTTTGCCACCCAAGTAACGCATGAAACAAGCAACTTTGCAATATATAAAAGCGGCTTGTAAATAAATGTAAGTCCGGTAAGCGACAAGATTGCTCCAAGCAGAGAAAAGGCTAAAAGAAACGGAATTATGGGAGCTAAAAGGAAATTTGTAATGGGAGAATAGGTTGCAATGTATCCAAAGACATAGGATGAAATGGGAATTGTAAACATAAATGCCATAAAACAAGGCAGTATGAGTTTTAGCAGTTCAAAAGCAATAAGCCTCGGTATTGAAATGGTTTTCATGCTGAATTTGCGTCGCTGTTTTTCGAGTATTCTCTGAGAAACAATAAGACCGGTCGTGGCAGAAAATGAGAGCTGAAAACCGACATTTGTAAGAGCATAAGGGTTTGCAAAGCATATTATAGATGCTGAAAGGCACAACGCCGTGGCGGAATCATAATCTCGCCGAATTGTAGCGCCAACAAGCGACATAGATGTCATAATTGAGGCTCGCACGATTGAGGGAGTAAAGCCCGTCATTATCATAATAAGGATTGTAAATAAAAGAGAGATTACTGTTCTTGATTTTCGCCCTAAGCCTATTGTGAGCAGAAGTAAATCGAGCAGAAAAACAATAATCGTAAGATGTAGGCCTGAAACTGCAAGCAAATGACTTATGCCTGCTGTCGCGAACAAATCAGTTGTCTCGTCGGAAATATTTGTGCGTTTCCCAAAAAGTATTCCGCTTATAATGTCGCCGCTCTCGTCGGGAATATGGGTGCGGACATTGAATATTAACCTATCTCTAATTCGACAAATTTCGCGCAAAATAGAAAATTTTTTCTTGTTTGTAACGGTAACATCGTCCAAGGTTATACCCGTGGCAACAATACTGTCGGAAAGATAGTACGCCTCATTTTGACCAATCATTTCACTGTCAAAGAAATTAACGTTAGCTGAAATCTCATCGTAGTCCTCAAGCACGTCAAAGTTGTTGCAGTAAAGTAGAATTCGAGTATCTCTCGGTGCTTTTTCGCCGTTTATTGTGCTAAGCTTTACAACATACGAGCGGCTTGAAGATCCATGCCTGGAGCTTGTCATAATAGTGCCGGATATTTTTGCCTGTGTGCCGTAGAGCTCTTTTGCAGGCTCAAGCGTAACCTTATTGTATATCATAAGGCTTGCAATAGTAAGCGCGGAGATAAGAAATAAAACTCCAATTTTTATAGCATTTTTTCTAAAAATCGAAATAATAAACAACAAAGCCGCCGCAACCGTTAAGAAAACGGCGGCAGCGACAGTGTAGCTCTTGGGAAGGAGAATAGATAGAATGAGAGTACCTAAATAAACAAGGCAAGCTTTAAGTAAAGGCCTTTTCACTCGTCATTCCACTCCTAATAATTTTTTATTTTGTGTTACGCAAAAAACAGAGGAAGCTCCTCGAGATAAATAATGTCGTCACGCTTTGCGGCATCGCCCTCTGCAAGAACACAGGCCTTGCCAACGATTTTACCACCGGCAGATGTAACGAGAGTCTCGAGCGCACGAAGAGATTCACCGGTGCTGATAACATCGTCGACGATAAGAACTCTTTTGTCGGCGAGATAATCCGCCTCAACGCTGTCAAGATAAAGCATCTGAAGCTTCTCGGTTGTGATAGACTTAACCTCAACGTGAATAGGAGACTGCATATAGAGCTTGTTCATTTTTCTTGCAACTATGTATTTTTCATCAAGCTGTCTTGCCATTTCGTATGCAAGAGGAATGCCCTTGGATTCGGCAGTTACGATAACGTCGTGCTCAGGAATTTTTTTGATAAGCTCTTTTGCAGTTGCAACAGTCAGCTCAACGTCAGAGAACATAACAAAGCCAGCAATGTAAAGTTTTTCGTTGATAGGGCAGATAGGAAGATCTCTTTCAAGGCCTGCGACCTTTAATTTATAAAACTTGTCCATGGAAATTACTCCTTTTTTATTTTAGTTGTAAATAAAATCTAAGATTAGCCCGGAGGCCAAGCGAGAAGTCTGCCTCCTAAAACGTGGAAATGGAGGTGACCTACAGTCTGTCCGCCATCCTCACCGCAGTTGTTAACAATGCGGTAACCCTTTTCGAGCTTTAATTCTTTTGCAACCTTTGAGATAACCTCAAAGATATGAGCAATAATCTCGCTGTTAGACTCGTTTATTTCGTCTGCACACTTAATGTGTTCTTTGGGAATAACAAGGAAATGAACGGGAGCCTGAGGTGCAAGGTCATAAAAAGCGATAACCTTTTCGTCCTCATAAACTTTGTTAGAAGGAATTTCTCCGCTCGCTATTTTACAAAAAATGCAGTCCATTTTAAATCCTCCTTATTTCTTTGCGATTGCCTCAATAAATGCCTTTGCAGCATTAAAGCAAGCATCAGATTTATCAAGCTCCTTATAGCCTGCCATAGCGCTGTCGGGTCTTCCGCCACCGCTACCGCCTGCAGCCTGTGCAGCTGCTCTTGCGATGTTTCCTGCGTGAGCACCGAGCGAAACAGCCTCTTTGCCGCAGCATACACATAATGTTCCTTTTGCACCATCGTCGCTTGCGAGAATTGCAATGCTCATACTGTCGGAATCCTTGATTGTGTCGGAAAGGGAACGCATTGCGTCTGCCTTAACGTTTGAAAGCTTAGCGCAAACAACGTTAAATCCGTTGATTTCTTCTTTTTTATCTGCAAGGTTTCCGCTCTGAGAAGCAGCCATCTTGCGCTCAAGCTCTTCGAGCTGCTTGTCCTTCTGACGAAGTTCTTCGGAAACAGCCGAAATTCTTGAAACGAGCTCGGCAGGATTTGCAAGCTTGAGGATAGATGCAGAAGTGTTTATAACCTCGATTTTTTCATTGAGAAGATCAAGAACATTTGCGCCTGTAACAGCCTCAATTCTGCGGATTCCCGAAGCAACCGAAGCCTCGCTTATAATTTTAAAGAGTCCGATTTCAGCGGTGTTATCAACGTGTGTACCGCCGCAAAGCTCGGTAGAATAATCACCGGCTGCAACAACACGGACTGTGTCGGAATATTTCTCAGAGAAGAGAGCCATAGCGCCCTTTTCCTTAGCCTCGGTAAGCGACATCTCGGTTACTGAAACGGGTAGGGCAGAGAGGATAACCTCGTTAACCTCTTTTTCGATTTTGTAAATCTCCTGTGCAGTTACGCCCGAGAAATGCGAAAAGTCAAAACGAAGTCTTTTGTCGTCAACAAGCTGACCTGCCTGATGAACATGATCGCCGAGGGTATTTCTGAGTGCTGCTTGTAAGAGATGAGCACAGGTGTGATTTCTCTTAATGGCGGCTCTTCTTTTCTTGTCAACACTTGCAGTTGCCTTTGCACCGCTTGCAATAATTCCGCTCTCTACGTTTCCAATGCAGAAGATTTTTCCGCTCTTGTCCTTCTTGCAGTCAACTATCGAAACGATGGTTTCTCCACAAGTAATTGTGCCGTGGTCAGAGACCTGTCCACCGCTTTCTGCATAGAAGGGAACGCGGTCAAGAAGAAGTGTAACATCTGCGCCCTCAGCAGCAGAATCAACACACTTTCCGTCATAAATAACTGCTTTAACTGTGCATTCGCACTCTAAGCTTTCATATCCTACAAACTCGGTCTCAATATCGGCAATGCCCTCAATCTCATTATCCACCCAGCCGAGAACATCAAGGTTTTCTCTTGCTTTTCTTGCTTTGGTGCGCTGCTCCTGCATAAGAGCCTTAAATACATCTTCCTCAACCTCTAAGCCTTTTTCAGAAACGATTTCACGGGTAAGGTCAATGGGGAAGCCGTATGTGTCATAAAGCTTAAATGCTGCATCGCCGGGGAAAGAGGTCTTTTTGTCAGCGAGCTGCTTAGCGATAAGGTCATTAACAAGCTCCATGCCCTTGTCAATGGTCTTGGCAAAACTCTCTTCCTCTTTCTGAACGATTTTCTTAATGTAATCTGCTTTCTCAACAAGCTCGGGATATGCGGTTTTGTTTTCGTTTATAACGGTGTCGCAAACCTTGTAAAGAAATGCGCCGTCAATTCCTAAGAGCTTTCCGTGACAAGCGGCGCGGCGAAGAAGTCTTCTTAAAACATATCCGCGTCCCTCGTTGGAGGGGATAACGCCGTCAGAAATCATAAATGTGGTACTTCTGATGTGGTCGGTTACAATTCTGAGAGAAACGTCAGTTTTCTCATCCTTTTTGTATTCAACATTTGCAAACTGGCAGATGTGCTTCATAATGTTTTGAACAGTGTCAACCTCAAAGAGGTTTGCAACTCCCTGCATAATGCAGGCAAGACGTTCAAGACCCATTCCGGTGTCAATGTTAGGATGCTCCATCGGAGTGTATGTTCCGTTACCGTCGGAATTATACTGAGAGAAAACAAGGTTCCAGAATTCAACGTATCTGTCGCAGTCACAGCCTACCGCACAGTTGGGGTTGTCACATCCATACTCCTCGCCTCTGTCAAAATAAATCTCGGAGCAGGGACCGCAGGGGCCGCTACCAATCTCCCAGAAGTTGTCGGCTTTGCCGAGCTTAACGATTCTATCTCTTGCAACGCCAACTTCGTTTACCCAGATGTCGATTGCCTCATCATCGGTTTCAAAAACCGAAACCCAAATGCGATCAGTGGGGATTTCAAGTTCTTTGGTGATAAACTCCCATGCCCATTTTGTAGCCTCGTGCTTGAAATAATCTCCGAAAGAGAAGTTTCCGAGCATCTCAAAATATGTTCCGTGACGAGAGGTTTTACCAACCCTGTCAATATCGGGAGTTCTGATACATTTCTGGCAGGTTGTAACTCTCTTTGCGGGAGGTGTTGCCTGACCTAAAAAGTATTTCTTTAAAGGAGCCATACCCGAGTTGATGAGAAGCAAGCTGTTGTCATCAATCGGAACCAAGGGAAAGCTCGAAAGGCGAGTGTGAGCCTTGTTTTCGAAGAATGTAAGGAACTTTTCTCTAAGTTCATTAAGACCTGTCCATTGCATAATAAAAAACCTCGTTTCTGAAATATAAAAAAATAAACCTATCGCCCCAAAAATATGGGACGATAGGATAAATCTACCGCGGTACCACCCGATTTGTGCATAAAGCACCACTCTTAAATCCTTAACGCAGATAAAACGGCACGGCTCTAAACCGGCAACTCAGGGGTGGCTTTAAACCTGCTTTTTCCTACGGAATTTTCAGCACAGATTTCTCCGATTCCGCTCTCTTTCGGTAAGCTACAGTTTTCTTCCCGTCACAGTTTTTAACAATATACATCTATTATATATATAATACTAATATTTGTCAATAGAAATCTTAATTTACAAGCCTTGCTTCATATATCCCGTCGCAGATTTTTTTGAAAACAGGCGCACAGCTCACGGCGCCCGAATTTCCTCCCTCGCAAAGCACAACAATGGCATATTTTGGCTTCTCTGCAGGATAAAATCCCGAAAACCAAGCTTGAACAATGCTTTCTCCATTAACCTGCCAGCCCGTTTCTGCTGATGCGGTTTTTCCACCGGCGCCGAGCATTTCGGGAGTAGCCGACCTTCCCGTTCCCGACTCTACTGTATAAACCATATAGTCCTTGATTTTATTTGCAACCTCGGCATCCAAAACCCTTATTTTTTGTGCCTGCTTCTGCGTTTTTATTATTTTTCCATTTTCATCAACCTCTCCTAAAACAAGACTCGGCTCAACTAAATATCCGCCGTTTGCAATAATGCTTATGATTTTTGCTATGTGAACGGGGGTTGCCATAAGTGATCCTTGACCAAAGCTTATATTAGCAAGATCACCTCTTGTTTTTATTGAGTCTGCTGTCGGTAGATTTCCCGATGCTGTAACTATTCCGTCGCAGAGCGTTATCGGTTTTCCAAGTCCAAAAAGGGAAGAGGCCGAAATGAGTTTTTCTTTGCCGAGCTTTAGTCCCAAACGGATAAAATAAGGATTGCAGGAATTTGAAAAGGCGGTTTTGAGATTAAGGTTGCCGTGCCCATCTTCCTTGTGACAGCCAAAAAGCGTGCCGTCGAGCTCTAAATTCCCCTTGCAGTTGTGGGATGCGAGCGGTGAAATGTTTTGCGACAAGGCTGCCGCCGAAACAATAATTTTATAGGTTGAGCCAATATTGTAGGCGCAAAGATTTCTGTTAAGAAGTGCGCTGTCATTAGAAGCAATGCTTGCACCTATATCGTTTACATTGTACTGCGGAAGACTTACCGCCGACAAAATTTGTCCGGTTTTTACATCGGTGACAAGAATGCTTCCTTTTCCATTAAGAAGTGCGGCGGCATTCTCTGTTATTTCTTGGATCTGTTTATCAAGTGTAAGCGCAATTCCGCCCTGCGAGTTGTAGCTCTTATCATAAACCGTTGGCGCGGCTCCGGAAAGCGCTCTGCCCATAGCGTCAATAGGAAAGCTCACCGATAGCGAAGCGGAATTTTCAGAAAGCAGATTATCGTATGCCTTTTCTATTCCCGAAATTCCTTTTGTAAGTGTAGTGTCACAGTAACCTATGATATGAACGGCAAATGGATTGTCATAGTATCTTTTTCTTGCAATATAGGTCGTTACATCTTTGCTGTCAGGGATAAACTTAGGACTTTCAAAGCAAAAGGGTTTTCCAAGAGTGAAATTTTCGGCTATATTATCAAATTCATCTTTGCTTAAAACCGAATTTAAATAAGCTTTGCTCTCGATAGACGGAAAAACCGCAACCTTATAGGTCTTGTTTTCGCAAACAAGAGGTTTAAGATTGCGGTCGTATATCATACCTCGGCTTTTGTCAATAACGAGCTTATAGGTATTTGTTGTCTTTGTGGCATAACTGCTACTTTGATTATTTGAGATTCCAAAAATTCTTAAAATAAGCAGAGAAAAACAGAGAAAAATAAAAGAAAAAACATAGATAACTCTCTTTGAAGACATAATAACACCTCACAGATGTATTATGCCAAATTTCCGCTAATTTAATCTCCAATCAATAGGCTCTATGCCGTTTTTTATTAAAAATTCGTTAGCCTTTGAAAAATGTCTGCATCCGAAAAATCCGCTGTAAGCAGAAAGGGGACTTGGATGCGCGGCGGTGAGCTTTAGGTGTATGGGGTTAGTAATGAGCGAAGCCTTGGCCTTTGCATTAGCGCCCCAAAGAATGAAAACAATAGGCTCGCTTCGCTCATTTAGCGCCGAAATAACGGCATCAGTAAATATTTCCCAGCCTTTTCCTCTGTGACTATTGGGCGAGCCTTCACGAACAGTTAGCGCGGTGTTAAGAAGTAATACTCCGTTTTGCGCCCAAGCGGTGAGTTCTCCGTGTTTGGAAATCTCAGTTCCTAAATCTGCATTAAGCTCTTTGAAAATATTAACAAGCGACGGGGGAGGGGTAATGCCTTTTTTAACTGAAAAACAAAGTCCATGAGCCTGCCCCTCGCCGTGATATGGGTCTTGCCCTAATATAACAGCCTTTACACTGTTGTAAGGAGTATATTTAAGCGCATTGAATATATCGTGCATATCAGGATAAATTTTGCGTGAAAAGTATTCGCTTTTTAGAAAAGCGCGCAGCTCTTTATAATAAGGCTTTTCAAATTCACCGCCGATAATTTCGTCCCACTCATTGCCGATGTTTACCATATTCAGCCTCCTTAATATACTATTTAAAATATATCCCAATAATTTTTATATGTCAAGTGAGGAATAAGCAGTTTTATGGTTGACTGAAATGAATAAAAGTGATAAAATGATTATAAGTATTTTTTTGTTTGGAGGAGAGGAAAATGCCCGCAAAGGTTTTTCTCATTGCACATAGCGTAAGTCCCGTTAAAACAGTTGCTCAAGCTGCGAAACTTTGCTATTCAAGCAGCGGTATAGAAGAGCTCGGTAATAACTTGTCGCCAGAAAAGGCGGCTGAATTTGTAGAGATGCTTTCTGATTTGGGTCATGAAAGTCCTCTTGAGCATGCAAGCTTTACCTTTGGAATAGAAGGCGTTTCCCGAAGTCTGCTCGCGCAGATTACAAGACATAGAATAGCATCATATAGTGTTAAAAGTCAGCGCTACGTTAGAGAAAGAATGTTTGATTTTGTGCTTCCTCCCGAAATCGAGGCGGGCGAGCAGGCAAAAGAAATTTATCTTAAGTCTATGCAAGATGCTCAGGATTCTTATGATAAGCTTGCCGCTATTTTAACCGAGAAACATACAAAATCTCTTATCGCACAGGGAATGGACGAAAAGGCCGCAAGAAAAGCCGCAGAGAAAATTGCGAATGAGGATGCTCGCTTTGTTCTTCCCAATGCCTGCGAAACTAAAATGGTTGTAACTATGAACACTCGCAGCCTTCTTAACTTCTTTAAGCACCGCTGCTGTAATAGAGCGCAGTGGGAAATCCGCGATGTTGCAGAGCAGATGCTGATAGAGGTTTGCAAGGTTGCTCCTGAGCTTTTCTCAAAGGCCGGTCCTGCTTGTGCAAGCGGTCCTTGCTGCGAGGGTAAAATGACCTGCGGAAAAGCCAAAGAAATGCGCGAAAAATATAGAAAAATTCTTAATAAAGACTGATAGAGGCGAACTTTTTGAGTAATCTCGATTTTAAAGAAATATCCTTTGAGGATATTGATATTATAAAAAAATATCTTGTGCGAGACGATTCCAAATGCACAGATTATACATTTGGATTTTTAACAATGTGGGGCAAGGTTCTGAATTTAATGTATGCCGTTTATAACGAAACTCTTTTCTTAAAAGGAACCTTTCGAGACGACAGAGAGCTTTTCTATATGCCATGCGGAAAAATGAACCTTAAAGAATCCGTTTCTGCTGTTGTCGAGCATTGTAAGGAAAAGGGGATAAGCCCCGAATTTGTATCTATTCCTTTTGAAAAGCTTGAAAGCTTTAAGGCAATATTTAACGTGGAATATACAGAGTCGCGAGATTATTCCGACTATGTTTATAGCGCCGAAAAGCTTGCATTTTTAAAAGGCAGGAAATATCACCAAAAGAGAAATCATATTTCCGGCTTTAAAAAGCGCTATTCCGATTATGAGTTTGAAATCATAAACGATGAAAACTTGGAATTGGTAAAAGAGTTTTATAATGAGTTTATAAATTCAAATGATGCCGAGAGCGAATCTGAAAAAATCGAGAGAAAATGCTCGAGATTTGCCCTTGAAAACAATAAAAAAATGGAGCTAATCGGCGCATTTCTCAAAATTAATGGAAAGGTAATAGCCTTTACACTTGGAGAAGTAAAAAACGATGTACTATATGTTCACGTTGAAAAGGCAAACCGCGATTTTAAAGGCAGCTATCCTACAATAAATAACGATTTTGTGAGATATTGCCTTGAAAAATATAATATTGCTTGGGTTAATAGAGAAGACGACTCGGGCGATATGGGACTTAGAAAAGCTAAGCTTTCATACTATCCTGAGATGCTTGCATTAAAGGGAAAAGTGAAAATAATACTGTAAAGTAAAATCACTTTACAGTATAAGATGGAGGAAAAACAATGGTTTACGTATTTTTAGCAAACGGATTTGAAGAGGTTGAGGCTCTTGCTCCCGTTGACCTTATGAGAAGAGTCGGAATCCCTGTTACAACAGTCGGAATCGGAGGAAAAGTTATTGAGGGCTCGCATGATATTAAAGTTGTTGCTGATATAACCGATGCAGAATTTGTTTATGATGATGGCGTTGAGATGGTCGTGCTTCCCGGAGGAATGCCCGGAACCTTAGAGCTTGAAAAAGCAATCTGTGTAAATAATGCCGTGGATGCCGCTGAGCGTGATGGAAAATATATTGCCGCAATCTGTGCTGCACCCTCAATCTTAGGTCATAAAGGGCTTCTCAGAGGTAAAAAAGCTTGTTGTTATCCGGGATTTGAAGAGCAACTAATTCAGGCAAACGCCACTACCGACCGAGTAACTGTTGATGGAAATATTATAACCGCACGTGCCGCAGGAATAGTTTATGAGTTTGCTCATAAGCTCATTGAAATTCTGCGCGATAAAGAAACTGCAGACGGAGTGCTTGCATCGATTTTATGCAAAAAATAGATATTAGAAAAATAAAAAACGAATATAGAGCAAAGGCAAAAGAATATAGAGCATCGCTAACTGAGGAACAAAAGAAATGCTTAGATTCGCAAATTTTCAAAAATCTTAGCTCGGTCTTAGAATATGATAGCGCCAAAACCATTTTGTGCTATATGTCAACTTCGTCAGAGGTTGATACAAAGGGCATTATTTCGAGCTTGTTTGAGCAGAATAAAACAGTTGCGGTGCCTCGCTGTATTGACGATACGAGAGATATGGAATTTTATATAATTTCATCCTTCGAAGATACCTATAAGCGTACATTCGGAGTTTTTGAGCCCGATAGTGATAAGTGTATGCGCCTTCGTGACTTTAGAAATGCAGTCTGTATCCTGCCTGGCCTTGCGTTTGACAGAGAAGGCTATAGACTTGGCTATGGCAAAGGATATTACGATAGATTTCTCTCGTCATTTAAAGGTGTCAAAATTGGAATTGTTTACGAAAAATGTCTTTTTGACAGACTTATGCATGGATTTTTTGATGTTCCTGCAGATATTGTCGTAACAGAAAAACAAGTTTATTATATAAAGGGGAAAAATAATGGAAGAAAATAAGATTAATGAGGTTTCTGAAAACACAAATGAAATACAACCCGAAAATATTTCTGAAAATGAAGATGTAGACACAGAGATAGTCGAGCAATCCTTAACTGAAGAAACATCTGATGAAGCAGAAACAGAAGACCTAAATCATCGGCCTAATAAGAAAAAGAGCAAAATGGGTCTTTTGGTAAGAGCTCTTATTATAGTTGGCTTTTCTGTAATTTTATCGGTTGTTATTATGGCAGGATTTATGGATATAAACGGCCTTAAACCCGGTGCTTCAAGCGATACTAAGGATGTTTACATTGAAAAAGGCTCAAGCATTGCTCAGATTGCACAGACTCTGCACGAAAACGGCATTATTGATCAGCCGCTTTTATTCAGAATTTACTGCAAGCTCGGTGAAAATGGTAATTTCCAATACGGATACCACCCTCTTTCTGAGAATATGTCCTATGAGCAGATAACCTATGAGCTTAAAAAACTTGCGAAAAAAGAGGACGTTGTCGAGGTTACCGTTGTTGAAGGATGGAACCTTTATCAGATTGCAAAAGAGCTTAAAGAGAAAAAGGTTATTTCCGATATAAACGAGTTTATTAAAACTGTAGAGCGTATGTCTGTTACATACGATTTCCTCAAAGAAGTTCCCGATAAACAGTACCGCTATTACAAGTATGAGGGATATTTTTACCCCGATAAATACGAATTTTACACAGGTACAGACGATTATGAGGGAATCGCTAAGAAATTTTTTGCAAACTTTGATAAGCACATCGATAATGAGATAAGAGATGCAATCAAAGAGTCGGAGTATTCTTTTGACGAGATTATCACAATCGCATCGCTTATTCAGGCAGAAGCAGGCGATGTTTACGAAATGGGCAAGGTTTCGTCGGTTTTCCATAATAGACTCAAAAGCTCAATGTTCCCGAGCTTGCAATCCGATGTTACAATCAATTATGTTGAAAATGTAATTAAGCCCACGATAGCATATCCTGACCAGAATCTTTACGATGCATACAATACATACAAATGCAAGGGACTTATGCCTGGACCTATCTGCACTCCCACAAAGGAGGCAATCCGAGCCGCGCTTTATCCCAACAACACAAATTACTATTACTTCGTAACTGACCACACCGGAAAATACTACTACGCAACAAGTTATGCACAGCATCAGAGAAACTGCCAGACTGCGCAGAGAGTAAATAATAGCTTAAAGCAAGGAAAATAGAAATGATAAAACCTGAATTACTTAGCCCCGTAGGGGATATGGAACGCCTTGACTCTGCGCTCTGCTTTGGTGCAGACGCAGTTTATCTGGGCGGAACCGAATTTGGAATGCGAGCCGCAGTTGCTAAATTCGGCTTTGATGATTTAAAGAAAGCGGCAGAAAAGGTACACGCACTCGGCAAAAGAGTGTACCTTACCTGCAACACTCTTCCAACCAATGCAGAAATGGATAGAATGGAAGAATATATAAAGAATTCGGCCGCTTGCAACGTTGATGCTTTTATTGTTTCAGATGTCGGCGTTCTTTCGCTTATTAAAAAAGTTTGCCCTGATGCCGAAATCCATATTTCAACTCAGGCAGGCATAGTAAACTATGCTTCTGCAAATGCATTTTATGAAATGGGCGCAAAGCGAGTTGTTCTCGCAAGAGAAATGTCGTTTGACGATATAAGAACTATTCGTGATAAAACTAATCCCGATCTTGAAATTGAAACCTTTGTTCACGGCGCTATGTGTATGTCGTTTTCGGGCAGATGCACAATCTCGAATTATTTAAACCATCGTGATGCAAACAGAGGAGAATGCTCTCAGCCTTGCCGCTGGCAGTATTATCTTATGGAGCAGAAAAGACCGGGCGAATATTTCCCCGTTTTTGAGGAAAAAGAAGGAACTTATATCCTCAATAGCAAGGATCTTTGTATGATCGATCATATCGATAAGCTTTGCGATGCGGGCATTTCAAGCTTTAAGATTGAGGGTAGAGCAAAGTCCTCGTATTATGTTGCGGTTGTAACTAATGCCTACCGTCACGCCATGGATTACTATTTTGAAAACGGCAAAATGCCACAGGGCGACGATGCTTGGATGCTAAATGAGGTCTATAAAGTGAGCCATAGAGAATATACAAATGGCTTTTACTTTGGTCGCCCCGAAGAGGGACAGTGCTACCAAAGTGGCGGCTATGTAAGAGATTACGATATCGTAGGTCTCGTTGATAAATGCGAGAATGGTAGAATTTATTTTACCTCTAAAAACGGCATTAAAGTAGGGCAGACGGCAGAAATTATGCCGCCCGACAGAAAGCCCTTTGAAATTACCGTAACTGATCTTTATGACGAAACAAACGGCGAAAATACAGATTTTGCAAATCATCCTATGGGAAGCTATTCACTTTCCTGCGATGAAATTATCCCTACTGGTAGTATGATAAGAATGCAAAAATAAAAAAAGACCTTGGGCTCAGTGCCCAAGGTCTTTTATGTTTTTTAAACGTTGAATCTAAAGAGGGTAACGTCTCCGTCCTTCATAACGTACTCTTTGCCCTCGAGTCTTACAAGACCCTTTTCCTTAGCGGCAGCCATGCTTCCGCAAGCCATAAGATCATCATAGGAGATGATTTCAGCTCTGATAAATCCACGCTCAAAATCGGTGTGGATTTTTCCTGCGGCCCCGGGAGCCTTTGTGCCTTCCTTAATGGTCCAGGCACGAACCTCCTGCTTTCCTGCGGTGAGGTAAGAGATAAGACCCAAAAGGGAATAGGATTCTTTAACAAGTCTATCAAGTCCCGATTCAGAAAGTCCGATATCAGAGAGGAACATAAGCTTGTCTTCATCCGACATATCCGAGATTTCTTCCTCGATTTTTGCGCATATTGAAATAACGCCTGAGGATTCCGAAGCGGCAATCTCGCAAACCTCTTTGTAGAAGGGATTATCGTCTATTCCGCCGAGGAAATCATCCTCTTTCATATTAGCGGCGTAAATAACAGGCTTGTCAGAAAGCAGGGAAACAGTTGCAAGAATTTTATCCTCATCCTCGCTTCGCTCAAATGCTCTTGCCGATTTGCCTTCCTCAAGATGCGCTTTAAGACGCTCTAAAAGGTCGATTTCAACCTGGAGCGATTTGTCTCCCTTTAATGCCTTTTTGGTGCGGTCAATTCTGCGCTCTAAAACCTCGATGTCCGAGAAAATAAGTTCGAGGTTTATGGTTTCGATATCACGAGCAGGGCCAACACATCCGTCAACGTGAACGATATTAACATCCTCAAAGCAGCGAACAACGTGAATGATTGCATCAACCTCACGAATGTTTGCAAGGAACTTGTTTCCAAGACCCTCGCCCTTAGATGCGCCCTTTACAAGACCTGCAATATCAACGAATTCGATAACTGCATAGGTTTTCTTGTCCGAATCATACATTTTTTCAAGAGCATCAAGGCGAGCATCGGGAACAGTAACCATTCCGACGTTAGGCTCAATGGTGCAGAAAGGGTAGTTTGCACATTGTGCACCTGCATTTGTAATTGCGTTAAAAAGTGTACTTTTTCCAACATTTGGAAGTCCAACGATACCAAGTTTCATTTATATTCATCCTCCGAGAGATAGCTTTTTTACTATTATAGAATAAAATTAACGTTATTTCAAGTTAAAATAACATATTTTTCTATTCTTTTATA
>JAZRHT010000116.1:0-1801 GCA_045644905.1 Oscillospiraceae bacterium | reverse complement strand
TATCGTGAGTGCCGAGCAGATTCATCTGATTATGAAGAACCTGTTTTGGCGCATTCTCGGTAACGTCTCTTAAGGCATAGCCGAGCTTATGACAGCCCCAGCCGAGCATAAAGTCTATAATGCCCGATCTGACAGGATAATTCATTACACCGTCAAGCTCCTTACCAAGATAGTAGTGCCTTCTTCTACCATAGGAAATCTTGTTAGAAGCATCCTCCCAAACCTCGCCGATTAGAAGAGCCTTAGGATTTATCTCTTTAAGCCTTTTTCTCAGACCTGCGATAAACTCGTCGGGGAGCTCGTCGGCAACGTCTAAACGAAATCCGTCCGCTCCAAGAGAAAGCCAGAGCGCGATTACGCTATCCTCATCGCCATAAATGAAATTCCCAAAGCTTTCATTCATTTCATTTACGCAGGGCAGAGTTTTAATGCCCCACCAAGACGTATAATCGTTAGGATAGCTTTTAAAATCAAACCACTCACGATAGGGTGAGTTGGGGTCGCTAACAGCAGACTCAAAGTAGACACTTCTGCTTCCCGTATGAGAAAAGACGCCGTCTAAAATGATTTTAATTCCGAGCCTATGCGCCTTTTTGCAAAGGCTCTTAAAATCCTTTTCGCCTCCGAGCATCTCGTCGATTTTTTTATAATCGGCGGTGTCATAGCGGTGGTTTGAGTAGGCTTTGAAAATGGGGTTTAGGTAAATGACCGAAACTCCGAGCTTTTTAAGGTAGGGCAGTTTGGATTTTATTCCGTTTAGATTTCCGCCGAAAAAGTCGCAATTTAAAACCTCCCCACTCTCGTCGGGGCGAAAATCGGGAATATCCTTTTGTGACTTGTGAAGATAGAAGGGCTCAAGCTTTCCCTCTAAGCTAACCTCGCCCTTTTTAAAAAAGCGGTCGGGGAAAATCTGATACATAACGCGCCCAAAAAACTCACTGGGCACGCTGTATTCCTTTGGTGTGCAGGTAAGCTGCCAAAAATCGCCCTTCCAGATGTTTGTGTCACAAAACCCTTCTTTATAAAGAGGGAAATCACTCTCCTGCGTCTTTATAAAAAAACGGTAAAAATAGAGGTCAGGAGCGGTAATGCAAAAATTACCGCTGTACCTTTCGTAGTTTTCGTCTATTTCCTCTTTATCGCAAAGCGCAAACTCAAATGCTTTTTCTTGTTCTCTAAAAAACTCAACAAATACCTCTTTTGTTTTGCAGTGCTTTGGGATATCAATGGAAATTTCGCAATTTTCTCCCTCGCTCAGAGTTCCAAACGGTCTTTTATAAACGAGAGATTTACTGTCATATAAAATTCGCATATTTAAAGCTTCCAAATCTTATCTGCATATTCCTGAACCGAGCGGTCTGCCGAGAATATGCCTGCCTTTGCAATATTAACAAGGCTCATCTTCATGAACTTATCGCGCTCGAGGTAGGTTTTAGATACGTCGCCCTGAGCCCTTACGTAATCGCCGAAATCGGCAAGGGTCATATAGGGGTCGGCAGTGCCAAATCGGGTGGTAACTAAAGAGGCGGCAATGCCGTCAAAGCGCTTGCCTAAAATGCCCGAAGTCAGCATTGATATAACCTCTTTTAGGGCAGGATCGGCATTTACAAAGTCAGTAGGATTATAGCCTCTTTGCCACAGCGCCTCAACCTCCTCTACCTTCATTCCAAAGAGGAAGATATTATCTCTGCCAACCTGCTCGAATATCTCAACGTTAGCTCCGTCGAGAGTGCCTAATGTGACTGCGCCGTTTATCATAAGCTTCATATTGCCGGTTCCCGAAGCCTCTTTACCGGCAATA
>JAZRHT010000115.1:0-11156 GCA_045644905.1 Oscillospiraceae bacterium | reverse complement strand
AACCCAAACCGCAGAGAGAACGACCCCTGCGATAACAACCTCATCCGCCTTTGCGACGTTAATAATATCGCTATTGCCACAAATATGGCAACTGCGGAGGTACTTATTCATGGACTTGACCGTGGAGATTTGGATTGGCGCGAAATAGTTAAAACCAGAAAATAAATCATTACATACGGCAGTGATCGGAAGAGAAAAAGGATAACTTGTGAGTACAGAGAAGGCGTATATATGCTGAGAGCGCCGAATACAAGCCCTTTAAAGACATCCGTGAGCCTGGTGCGAGGGCATCCCGTAGGCACGGTTATCGCCATTAAAGTGGGGCGCGTTTGCGTCCAATCGGGGTGGCACCGCGGGAAAACTTAGAAAATCCCGTCCCCTTGCAAGAAAGCTTTGTCTTTTTGCAAGGGGATATTATTTTTTATAAAGAAAAAGTGAGGAAAACAAAATGGCAATATTAGTAAACGCTCCAAGAGGAACTCAGGACGTACTTCCTTCTCAGAGCGGAAAATGGCAGTATATAGAGAAAACTGCAAGAAAAACAGCGGAGCTTTTCGGATTTCGTGAAATCAGATTTCCTACATTTGAACACACCGAGCTTTTCTGCCGCGGTGTTGGCGACACAAGCGATGTTGTTCAAAAGGAAATGTACACCTTTGAGGATAAGGGAAACCGCTCAATAACCCTTCGTCCCGAAGGCACCGCCTCAACCGTAAGAACCCTTTTAACAAACGGACTTCTCTCAGAGGCGCTTCCTCTAAAGGTTTATTATCTGACCTCTTGTTTCCGCTATGAAAAGCCTCAAGCTGGCAGACTTCGTGAATTCCATCAGTTTGGAATGGAATGCTTCGGCAGTGCCGATCCTATGGCGGACGCTCAGATGATTTCCTCGGCGGATACCTTCTTTAAAACTCTCGGTATTAAAAATCTTGCCCTTGAAATCAACTCAATCGGTTGCCCCGAATGCAGAAAGAAGTATCACGAGGCACTCAAAGCTTATTTTGAAAGCAAAAAAGAGGAGCTTTGTGAAACCTGTAATCAAAGACTCGATAAGAATCCTATGAGAATTCTCGATTGCAAGAGCCCTATTTGCTCGTCGATTGCAAAGGATGCCCCCGTCGTTCTCGATTTTCTCTGCGATGAATGTAAAGAGCACTTTGAAAAGGTTAAAGAGTATTTGGGACTTATGGGAATCTCTTATAAAGTTAACCCCACAATCGTAAGAGGACTTGATTATTACACCAAAACTGTATTTGAGTTCGTTTCAAACGAAATCGGCGCGCAGGGAACTGTCTGCGGCGGCGGTAGATATGACGGACTTGTTGAAACTCTTGGCGGCGCTAAGACCTGCGCACTCGGTTATGCGCTTGGAATTGAAAGACTTCTGCTCTTAATGCAGGCGCAAAATTGCGATTTCCCCAAGGAAAACACCTGCGAAATGTACATTGCTCCTATGGGCGAAAAAGCCAAGTGTAAAGCTTGCGAGCTTGTCACTAAACTTCGTGATGAAGGCTTCCGTGCCGAATGTGACCTTATGGGCAGGGGAGTTAAGGCTCAGATGAAATATGCTAATAAAATCGGGGCAGAATTTGTAGTAGTTATCGGTGATAACGAAATCGAGTCAAATAAAGCTAACCTTAAGGATATGAACTCGGGCGAGGAAACAGAAATTTCGCTTGGCGACGACTTTATAAAAGCATTTTATGATAAAAAACTCGCAGCCGCCTGCGACGGAGTGCTTTCAGCACTTAAAGGATAGGGAGGAATTTAAAATGGAAAACAATACAATGAAAGGCTTAAAGAGAACCCACTACTGCGGAACCCTTAATATGAATAATGTGGGTGAAAAGGTCGTTGTCTGCGGCTTTACTCAGAGAGCAAGAAACTTAGGAACTTTGCAGTTTATTGACCTTCGCGACAGAACCGGCATTTTACAGCTTGCATTTGACGATAGTACCGATAGAGAGCTTTTCGAATATGCAAAAACTGTAAGAAGTGAATTTGTTCTTATGGCAGAGGGAACTGTCAGAGAAAGAGAATCTAAGAATTTCGAGATTCCCACCGGTGAAATCGAAGTTTTTGTAACCGACCTTAGAATACTCTCCAAGGCTCAGACACCTCCCTTTGAAATCGTTGAGAACTCAACAGTTAAAGAGGAACTCAGACTTAAATATCGTTACCTTGACCTTCGCCGTGCAGACCTTCAGAAGAATATCATTATGCGCCATAAGATTGTCAAGGCAGCAAGAGACTATTTCGATGCAAACGGATTTTTAGAGATTGAAACCCCTATCCTCATTAAGTCAACTCCCGAGGGCGCAAGAGACTTCCTCGTTCCTTCCCGTGTACATGATGGAAAATTCTATGCGCTTCCTCAGTCGCCTCAGCTTTATAAACAGCTTCTGATGGTTTCGGGCTTTGATAGATACGTTCAGTTTGCCCGTTGCTTCAGAGATGAGGACCTTCGTGCAGACCGTCAGCCCGAGTTTACTCAGGTCGATATGGAAATGTCCTACGTTGATATTCCCGATGTTATGGAAATCGTTGAAGGCTTTATGCAGCACGTTTTCACAACAGTTCTCGATACAAAGCTTGAAATGCCTATTCGTCGTATGACCTATAAAGAGGCTATGGAAAAATATGGCTCGGACAAGCCCGACGTTCGCTATGGCTTTGAAATTGTAGACCTTACCGATATTGTAAAGGATTGTGACTTTACAGTATTTAACTCCGCTGCACAGACCGGTAGTGTCCGTGCTATCTGCGTAGAGAACGGCGCAGCCGCTTATAGCCGCAAGGAAATTGATAAATTAACAGAGCAGGTAAGAGGAATTGGCGGCAAGGGTCTTGCTTGGATTAAGATTACCGATGAGGGTGTTCAGAGTAGCTTTGCCAAGTTTATGAAACCCGAAGAAATGGACGCAATTATTGAGAAAATGGGTGCTAAGAAGGGCGACGTTGTATTTATAGTTGCTGACGGAAAGAATAAAATCGTTCTTTCTGTTCTTGGAATGCTCCGTCAGGAAGCTGCAAAGAAGCTTGACATTATCCCCAAGGATAAATGGTGCTTCCTCTGGATTACAGAGTTCCCCTTCTTCGAGTGGGATGAGGATTTACAGACCTATGTAGCAATGCACCATCCGTTTACCTCTCCTATGCAGGAGGATATCGCCCTTCTCGATACAGATAAGGGAAATGTTCGTGCAAAGGCTTATGACCTTGTTCTTAATGGAATTGAGCTTTGTAGCGGTTCTATTCGTATAACCGACCCCGTACTCCAGAAGAAAATGTTCACAGCGCTCGGTCTCTCGGACGAAGAAGCACATCAGAAGTTCGGCTTCCTCACCGATGCGTTCACCTATGGCGCACCTCCTCACGGCGGTATGGGTCTTGGACTTGACAGACTCGTTATGCTTATGCTCGGAGCCGAGAGCCTTCGTGATATCATTGCATTCCCCAAGGTTCAGAATATGATGGAGCTTATGACAGAATGCCCCTCGCCCGTAGATGATGCTCAGCTTTCCGAGCTTCATATCGGACTTGCAAAAACAGATAAAGAATAAAAAAGGCGAAATCGGATACCTTCTTAAAAAGGTATCCGATCCCTGTTTTATTTAATCGTAATCTCTGCTTCTGAAAAGCAAGGTAATGCACCAAAGTCCTGCGAGACCGACAAGTGTAAAAATAATTCTGCTTATCAGCGCATCAGTTCCGCCGAAAATCGCGGCAACAATATCGAATTTGAAAAGACCGATGCTTCCCCAGTTAAGAGCACCAATGATGGTCAGAAGCAGAGCAATTCTATCAACGATTTTCACAGTATTCGCCCTCCTTTGTTGTGTGTTTTTATGTCACACGCTTATTTTTAGGATTTTTAGGCGAATTATGCGAAAATTTAAAATTAAAATTTTGGAGATTTTTATGGCTAAAGTAATTTGGAAACCGTCAACTCTTTTAGGTCCCGTTCCTGCCGTTTTAGTAAGTTGCGGCAGTGTTGAGAAACCTAATGCATTAACAATCGCTTGGACAGGAATTATCAATTCCGATCCGCCTATGACCTACGTTTCTATTCGCCCAGAACGCCATTCCTATAAAATTATCAAGGAAAGCGGCGAGTTTGTTATAAACTTAGTTCCTCGCTCGCTCGTTCGTGCCGCTGATTTCTGCGGCGTCAGAACCGGCGCAAAAATGGATAAATTTAAAAAAATGAAAATGACTCCTGCTCAGGCCAGCACAGTTTCTGCGCCGCTTATAGAGGAAAGTCCTATTTGCCTTGAGTGTAAGGTAACCGAGGTAAAGCCTTTAGGCACTCACGATATGTTTTTAGCAGAGATAACCGCTGTGCAGGTCGATGATAAATACATCGACGAAAGCGGCAGACTTAGAATGGATCAGTGCCGTCTTACCGCTTATTGCCACGGCGAATATTTCGATTTGGGCAAAAAACTCGGCAGCTTCGGATACTCCGTTAAAAAGAAAAAGAAATAAATCAGTTTCCGTCCGAGTAAAACTGCGGAACGTCTCCGATTATCACAGTTTCGGCGAGTGTAAGCTCGGAATTTATTGTAACCGAGGTTGAATACCCCGGAAAATAGCAGCAGATATTGACGGTTACTTCAAGAAGTATCCTATGTACCGTTTGGTTTATTCCTGCCTCGGAGAATTTTGATAGAATTTCGGTTTGAACATATTCTGATGATGCAACTCTAAATGGTATTTCAGGCCCTCGCTCTGTTAAAAATTCGGGTCCAAGCAACGTTCCAAGCCGCAGATTAAACTCAAACTCGTCTATTTCGCGCAGTGCGCGATTTGCCGAAAGAGCAAATGCTGCTTTAAATGTATTGACAGCAGCGGTGTCAATCTCAATCGAGGTAATGCTCCCGTCTGCACCGGTGCGAATGTGCGCCATATCTGAGTATTTTATATCGAGAGTATCTATCTGCTCTAAAAGAATTCTGTTCAGGATTAGAACGCTGTCGGTTCGAGCACAGTCACGAACCTTGCGCTTTATAACGGGGCGCACTCGAGTATCGCAGATTACAAGAATGATAGCAAATATAAGAAAAATAACGGCAAAATAATATATAAAAGGCGATTTTTTAAGCTTTTTTTGTAGCTTTTTCCTCACAAACACCACCTCATTTAAAAAATATGAAATTTAAGCGAAAAATGTGATTTTATATAGATTTTATGCCGTTTTTCGCAAAATATTATAGTTAAAAACCTCCGCTTTTGAGCGGAGGTTTTGTTTAATTTTCCCCCACCTGACAACACTAAATCGGGAGGGATTTTTTTGTATTATAACAAGGTTGAAATCTGCGGTGTTAATACCGCAAAGCTTACTGTTTTAAAGGAAGCACAGAAGATCGAACTTCTTAAAAAGATGCACGAGGGTGACAGTGGCGCAAGGGACAAGCTAATTGAGGGCAATCTCAGACTCGTTTTGAGCGTTATTCAACGTTTTTTAAACCGAAACGAAAACTTAGACGATCTCTTTCAGGTTGGGTGCATCGGACTTATAAAAGCCATCGACAACTTTGATATATCGCAGAACGTCCGCTTTTCGACTTATGCAGTTCCTATGATAATCGGCGAAATCAGAAGGTACCTTCGAGATAATAACAGTATCAGGGTTAGCCGAAGCCTGCGTGACACCGCATATAAGGCAATGCAAGCAAAAGAGGCGCTAACCGCCGAATTAGGCCGAGAGCCTAATATTTCGGAAATCGCAAAAAGGCTTGAAATGAAAAAAGCCGACGTTGTTATGGCGCTCGAAGCCATAGTTGAGCCCATGTCGCTTTATGACCCCGTTTATTCCGATGGCGGCGACACCATTTACGTCCTCGACCAGATAAAAGACAAAAACGACGACAATAACTGGCTCGAAGAACTTAATATGAAAGAGGCAATCTCCGCCTTGGGCGATAGAGAAAAGAAGATACTTGCACTCAGATTTTTTGAGGGTAAAACTCAAATGGAGGTTGCGAGCGAAATCGGAATTTCTCAGGCGCAGGTCAGCCGACTTGAAAAAGGCGCTCTTGACAAAATTAAGGGAAGCATTTAAAACTCATAACAACATTTTTTCTCGCATAAATAGTAGCAGCTTTTTCTCCTTGCGAGAAACCTGCACCTGCGTCATATTAAGCTCTTTTGCAGTTTCGGTTTGAGTTTTGTTTTTGAAATATCGCAGTATTATGAGCCTTCTGTCGTGCTCGTCCATTTTTGAAAGAATTTGAGTTAAACTCCTGCGGTTTGAGATGTTTTCTTCTTCAGACTCAACCAAAACATCTATCTGACCGCCGCCCTCGTCCTCGCTTTCGGTAAGCGAAAGGGGAAGATGTGCGGCGCAAAGTGCTTCGGCAGCCTCCTCGGGTGTTATCGAAAGCGCCTTTGCAATTTCAGAAACACTCGGCTCGTACCCTAAGGACACAGAAAGTTTTTCTTTCACTCTGACAGCCTTTAAGGAAAGCTCCTTTAAACCTCGGCTAACCTTAACTGCTCCTCCGTCACGAAAAAGACGCTTAATTTCGCCTAATATCACCGGAACGGCATATGTCGAGAACATAACACCTCGTGACTGATCGAAAGCATCATACGCCTTAACAAGCCCCATGCAACCTGCTTGAAAAAGGTCGTCGTATTCGATTCCACGTCCGCGAAATCTATTTGCGCAGGAATGGACAAGCCCAATATTATTCTCGATAGCTTCCTCTCTTGAAAGAGCAGTAGCGCTATTCATTGGCGTTCTTCTTTTTGGAGAGGATTTTTTCTAAGCTAACGCTTGTTCCGACGCCGACTTTAGAGCGAACCTTAACCTTGTCACTAAAGCTCTGCATAACAGAAAACCCTAATCCTGAGCGCTCCTCCTGCGGCTTAGTTGTAAAGAGAGGCTCCATCGCTTTTTCAATGCATTCAATTCCGCAGCCCTTGTCCCGCACATTTATAACAATGCGCCTGTTATCAAAAATTTTCGTATGTATTGTAATAACCCCGATACTATCGGCGTAAGCGTGCACAATGCAGTTGGTAACCGCCTCGGAAACGGCGGTTTTTATGTCGGCAATTTCGGATATGGTAGGGTCGAGGCTTGATATAAATGATGCCACCGCCACCCTCGCAAAGCCCTCGTTGCTTGAGAGACTTTTAAATTGTAATTTCATTTGATTTATCGGTTTCAAAATTAGTTCTCCTTTTCATTTTTCATTTCGACAATAGAGTCGATTCCTGCAAGGCGCATAACTCTCTTTAGATATGCGGATACATCCGATATGCAAACCTTGCCTCCATATGCACTAACCAGTCGATACCGCCCCATAATTAGCCCAATTCCCGAGCTGTCCATAAAAGAAACGTCCTTGAAATTAAGCTCTAACACCTGCGGCTTTGCCGATGTTATCTGCATGTCAACCTCTTCTCTTATTTCTCTTGCCGAGTGATGATCTATTTCCCCCGAGAGAAAAACTGTGAGAGTGTCGTTTTGAATGTCTATCTTTGCATTCATTTGTTTCCTCCTTGTTTTTGCGGCAAAAAAAGCCGTTATCCTTTAAATAAAAGGATAACGGCTTGTCTTTAAAAATATTGTCGCAACTTGGTGGATTTATTATTTTTTAAGAAACTTTTTTATTTCCTCTCTGATTTCACCTGCGATATAAAGCGAGCCCCAGCAGAGAAGTATATCGCCCTTTGAAAGCTTTGAGAATGCCTTATTAACTGCATCGGTACTTGAGTCTGCTGTAACAACATCATCACAGTATTTAAGAGAAACCTTTGCCATATCGCTATTTGAGAGCGCTCTCGGATTATCTGGAGTTACTGTAACGATAGCCTTGCAAAGCGGAGCAATCTGCGCTACGGCCCCCTCAAAATCTTTGTCGGCAAGCATTCCGCATATTGCAATAATTCTGCCTTCAAACTGACGTGCAAAGTCATATAGTGCAGAAACCTTGTCGGCATTGTGCGCTCCGTCAATAATAACGGTAGGCTTTTCTGATATTATCTCTAATCTTGCGGCACATTTAACGTTTTTAAGTCCTTCTTTTATAGCAGAAATGGGAATATCAAATCCGTATTTTTTGAGCGCTTTTATGGCATAAATGGAGGCGGTAGCATTGTGAATTTGATGCTCACCCGGCATATTTAACTCATATTTTTCGCCCTCAAACGTAAACTGCGAGCCTAAAAGGTTTAGCGAAATCTCGCTAATGTCAGATAAAGAGGGAAGAGAAAGCTCGCAATCATTTTCTCTCGCAGTTTTCTTTATAACCTCGAGCGCCTCTTTTCGCTGGTTAGGATAAGAAACAACGCTCGAGCCTTTTTTAATGATGCCGCATTTTTCAAATGCGACCTCCCCGTAGGTGTTTCCGAGATATGCGGTGTGGTCAAGTCCGATTCGAGTTATTATGGAAACAAGCGGAGCGTCTATGAGGTTTGTAGCGTCAAATCTGCCGCCCATTCCAACCTCGAGGCAAACTATATCGCATTTCTGCTGTTTAAACCAAAGAAAGCCTAAAGCGGTGTTAAACTCAAACTCGGTTATAACTGCGCCTTGCTCATTTAACTCTTTAACAAGAGGAATCAACCTCTCACAAAGCTCGCAGAAATCTTTTTCGGGAATAAGCTCTCCATTTATCTGAAATCTCTCGCGAAAATCTACTACATAGGGAGAAGTGTAAAGTCCAATCTTGAGCCCTGCGCTTTGCAAAATCGAAGCGCAAAGACTTGCAGTAGAACCCTTTCCGCTCGTTCCTGCAATGTGAATGAATTTAAGGCTTTTGTCAGGGTTATGGCTAAGAGAAACAAGCCGGGAAACTCTTTCGAGTCCCGGCTTGGAGCCAAACTTTGATAGTGAATGCACAAATTCTAATGCCTCATTATAGTTCATAAAATCAGTCCTTGCGGATTTTAGAAATACTCTCTAAAACTTTCTCTTTGCGCTCGATAATCTTAGCGAGCTTCTCACGCTCAGCGGCTACAACTGCGGCAGGAGCACGGTTTACGAAGTTTTCGTTGTTAAGCTTGCCCGAGATCATTGCCTCGTCCTTTTCGCAAGCTGCAAGCTCACGAGAGAGGCGCTCAAGCTCTTTTTCAAAGTCAACGAGATCCTCGGTAGGAATATAAACCTTTGCGCCATCGCAGATAACCTGAGTTGCGCCGTCCATATTAAAGGAGTCTGCAATCTCAACCTTAGAAGCAAATGCAAGACGCTCGATAAAGGGAACACCCTTCTTAAAGGTGTCGGCAGCATCAGTTTCAATGTAAACGCCTGCCTTCTTTGAAGGAGGAACGTTCATTTCACTGCGGCGGTTACGGATGCCTTTAATTACACCCATAATCTTCTCAAATTCATTAGCCTCTGCCGAGAAATCAAGAACTTCGCTGTATTTAGGATACTCCTGAGTCATCAGAGTTTCGCCCTCGTGGGGAAGAGCCTGCCAGATTTCCTCAGTGATGAAAGGCATAAAGGGGTGGAGAAGCGAAAGAGCGCCGTTCATAATGTAAAGGAGAACCTTCTGTGCGCTGATCGAGCTCTCGCCGCCCTCAGAAAGACGGGATTTGCAAAGCTCAATGTACCAGTCGCACATAATGTCCCAAATAAAGTCGTAAAGCTTGGAAACGGCAACGCCGAGCTCGAATTTCTCTAAGTTGTCGGTAACCTCTTTGCAGAGCGCGTTAAAGCGAGTTACAACCCACTTGTCTTCAAGTGTAAGGGTTTCGGGAAGCTCAGCCTTTTTAACCTCATCGGTGAGATTCATAAGGATAAATCTCGAAGCATTCCAAAGCTTGTTAGCAAAGTTACGGCTAGCCTTAACCTTGTCGTAGCTGAAACGCATATCGTTTCCTGGGCTGTTTCCGGTTGCGAGCATAAAGCGGAGCGCGTCAGCGCCGTACTCGTCGATAACCTCGATAGGATCGATTCCGTTTCCGAGCGACTTGGACATCTTTCTACCTAACTCGTCACGAATAATTCCGTGAATGAAAACGGTATCAAAGGGAACTTCGCCCATATTTTCAAGGGCAGAGAATATCATTCTTGCAACCCAGAAGAAGATAATGTCATATCCGGTTACAAGAGTGTTTGTGGGATAGAAGTATTTGAGGTCTTCGGTTTCCTCGGGCCAGCCTAAGGTCGAGAAAGGCCAGAGAGCAGAGGAGAACCAAGTATCCAGAGTGTCCTCGTCCTGACGGAGCTTCTTGCCCTGGCAGTGGGGGCAAACTGTAGGCTCAGTTTTAGAAACAATAACCTCGCCGCACTCGTCACAGTACCAAGCAGGGATTCTGTGACCCCACCAAAGCTGACGGGAAATGCACCAGTCTTTGATGTTCTCCATCCAGTGATAGTATATTTTAGAGAATCTGTCGGGAATAAACTGAGTCTTGTTTTCCTTAACAGCGGCGATTGCAGGCTCTGCAAGAGGAGCCATCTTAACAAACCACTGCATAGAAACTCTCGGCTCAACAGCCTGATGACAACGATAGCAGTTACCAACGTTGTGCTCGTAATCCTCGGTGCGGACAAGATATCCGCCTTCTTCGAGGTCAGCAACGATGGCTTTTCTTGCCTCGTATCTGTCCATGCCGGCATATTTGCCGCAAAGCTCGTTCATGTGAGCGTCATCGGTCATGGTGTTGATAACCTCGAGATTGTGACGGAGTCCAACCTCAAAGTCGTTGGGGTCGTGAGCAGGAGTAATCTTAACAACGCCTGTTCCGAAATCCATTTCAACGTAATCGTCGGCAACAACGGGGATTTCTTTATTAACAAGGGGAAGAATAACGGTTTTTCCGACAATGTCCTTGTATCTCTCGTCACCCGGGTTTACTGCAATAGCGGTATCGCCAAGCATAGTTTCGGGACGAGTTGTAGCTAATTCTACATAGCCGCTTCCGTCCGAAAGGGGATAGCGAAGATGCCAGAAATGTCCGGGTGTGTTTTCGTATTCAACCTCGGCGTCCGAAATAGAGGTTTTGCAGTGGGGACACCAGTTAATGATTCTTTCGCCACGATAGATAAGGCCTTTCTCGTAAAGACGGACAAAAACCTCTTTAACTGCCTCGCTGCAGCCCTCGTCCATGGTAAAGCGTTCTCTCTCCCAGTCGCAGGAAGAACCAATTCTGCGAAGCTGCTCGGTAATTCTGCCGCCGTAAGTACGTTTCCA
>JAZRHT010000114.1:0-3681 GCA_045644905.1 Oscillospiraceae bacterium | reverse complement strand
TGTCCTTTTCATTTTGGCAGCGGAACTAGGATTCGAACCCAGACATACAGAGTCAGAGTCTGCTGTGCTACCTTTACACAATTCCGCTAGGCTATTAAACTTCGATTTACACAGACAAGTTCGATTTTCAATCGAAAGAGTCTGCAGGTGCTAAGCGACGCTACGCTTACGCGACACAATTCCGCTAAAATTTGTGCCACTTTTCAGCGCTTGACTATTTTAGCACATAAAAAATGCTTTGTCAAGTCTTTTTTTATATTTTTAGCGAAAAATGAGAAATAATACGCTTGTTGGGTGAGATTTCTATAGAAAAATTTCAAGTTATGACTGTAATTTTTTGGAGTCTGAGAGTGATATGAAACTTGAAAGACTGTGAAATGGGGATATTTCTCCGAGGTCAGATAAATCGGCACAGGTGAGCCTCTCTGTGCATAGTATGTAACGATATTAGAAAACATATTACGGTATGAGAGGTAGATATGTACTATAGGAGTAACGAAATCAATCTTTATCCCATACTTCGAAGATTGCCCGACGCGGTAGCGGTGATGGGAGGGAACGCAAAAAACAGCGGGATTGAAGGGACTGTAAAATTTTATCAAACGGCGCGCGGTGTTTTGATTATGGCAAATATCTTTGGACTTCCTGTTTCCGAGCAAACGTGCAAAAACAATATTTTTGCTTTCCATATTCACAGCGGTTCCGTCTGCAGCGGAAACGAGGAAGATTCGTTTGCCGATTCGGGAACTCATTACAACCCCGACGGATGCCCTCACCCTCATCACGCGGGAGATATGCCGCCCCTTTTCAGTGCAGGTGGCAGAGCCTTTCTTACATTCATTACAGACAGATTTACCGTAGACGAGGTCGTTGGCAAAACGGTAATCATTCATGACAGCCCCGACGATTTTACAACACAGCCGTCCGGAAACGCAGGCAACAAAATAGCTTGCGGCAGCATTTCAAGAGTAAAACGGTGAAGTCATATAAAACTGTCGCAAAAGAAAAAACCGACGCTTGAGGTCGGCTTTTTCTGATATAGTGGCTTTTTTCTATCCCTTGCGCAAGTTGGAAATGCGGTTAAACCAACGGCTGCCCTTTGGTGTTTTAATGAGGTCTACTACAGTGAAAATGATAAGATAGATAACGAGTGCCGCAGCGGCTATCAGAGGATAACGCAGGAAGGGCAGAGCCTCGAAGGGTGAGTGAATGATAAACATAGAGTTTACGTCATATGCTTTGTCGAAAGAAACGAGAACTCTGAAAATTAGGTTGCAATAGAGTCCGATTACATACATCATAATCACCGAAAGGGCTATATTGAGGATATTTCTGAAAAAGCTCGGGCGGAGTCTGTTAAAGACGGGGATAAGAAGCACGTTAAAAAGGAGTGTTGCGTGTGCGAGAATGCTTTTCGTTACCTCGTAGTTAGACAGAGTGGGGTTTTCGATAAAGTCCACGTTTGCAAACATACCTACAAGCGTCGAGGCAATACCGAACCAGAAAATATAATCGGAAAGAAAGATGGCAAATTTACTCTTCTTATTTTTCAGAAAACCGTAGATGAGGCAAACCCACATCACAACGTTGCACGGATAAATCGGCAATACGAGATTGGGGTTTTCGCTCAGATAGGCGTAGGCTTCGCCACCTGTAAAGATAAGGTATATCAGGGTGCTGTAGTGACAGATGATGGTGACGATAGGCGCGACCAAAAAAGTCACCCATTCCCCTCGCTCACCGCGCACCCATTTTTTCACACCGATAAGGGCGGCGGTTATTATAAGTATCAATATAAGATTGAAGATAATAAGAGTTCCCATTTTTTCTCCTTAAAACAAGGCTTAAGTATAGCAATTGTAGCACAAATTGATTACCGTGTCAACTTTCAATTTAACAGCTTTATGTATCAAAGAGGATGTAAAGTGCTTTACATTCTCTCCGAGGTGTGTTATAATAAATCCGATTTATTGTTCTTTGGGGGAAATATGAAATTTGTAAATGACCACGATTTGCATATTCATTCACACCTGTCAACTTGCTCCGGGGATCCCGAAGCAACCGCAGAGAGAATATTAAAATATGCTAAAGACAACGGACTTAGGCGCATCTGTATTACCGATCACTTCTGGGACGAAACGGTAGAGGGCGCTTCGGATTGGTACCGTCCGCAGAATTATTCACATATCTCAGAGGCTCTCCCTCTTCCTAAGGCGGACGGAATAGAATTTCTCTTCGGCTGTGAAACCGAGCTTGACAAAAATCTTACCTTGGGACTTTCCGCGGAGAATATGGATAAATTCGACTTTATCATTATTCCGACCACGCATCTGCACATGGAAGGATTTACTATCGAGAAGGGAGCGACACTCGAGGATAGAGCCAAGGCTTACGTGGAGCGCCTTGATGCCGTACTTAATATGGATTTGCCCTTTCATAAGATAGGTATTGCCCATCTTACTTGCAGCCTTATGGCGAGAGCAAATTGGCAGGATCACCTGACCGTACTTGATATGATATCAGACGAAGCCTTTCACCGTCTTTTCGGAAAAGCGGCAGAGGTCGGAGTCGGAATAGAGCTTAATTTTTCCCTGAGGCCGTACGACGAGGCAGACCGCGAGCGAGTACTTCGTCCCTACCGTATAGCAAAGGCTGAGGGCTGTAAATTTTACCTTGGCGGAGATGCGCACACGGCAAAGAATCTTGAAACCGTATTTAACAAATTTGCTCCTATCGTAGATGCCCTTGGACTCGAGGAAAGTGATAAATTTATCCCAAAAAGCAACTAAAGTTTACTTTTAGATGGCAAAAAACGAAAAAATTCGCAAATATATACATAAAAACAAAGAGAGAACTCTACGGAAAATAACCGTTTTGTTCTCTCTTTCATTTTTGACTTTTAACGCCCATAGACGTTTCACATGCTGAAAGCGAATTTCACGAGCAAAAAGCTTATAGACTTATCCACTCTCCGTGTACGGGGAATATGAATTTTCCGTCGGGGTTAAGGCGAAGGAATTCATCTCTGAATTTTTCAATGTAAGAGGGGTTCTCAATATCGTGGAAATTGTGGTGGTGGGGGATAAGCACCTTGCAGCCTATCTTGGCGGCAAAGTTCGCTTTTTCGGCTATTCCCTTATCGGAGACATCTCTCTGGATAATCGCAATATCGGGACTGAGCGCCTTGCAGATGTTTATCTGCTCGGGTGTAGGCGTGTTGCCCCAGATAAGCACTTTAGTTCCGTTTGGCGCAGTGAAAAGGAAGTTTCTGTATTCTATAGATCCGACTCCTTGGAGCGCAGCAATTCCGGCATCAGCCTGACAGTATTCATTTGTGTTTATGGTTGCCACCAGATCGTTATATCCCATACCGTCTTTGAGAATTTTATGTCTTCCGTAGAGCGCGCGTATCTTCACCTTGCCAAAGTCAAGTTCAAGATCCGGATACATAGGGTATATAAGTGAGGGGGTGTAATTAAGCCACTGTGCGAGAGGGATAGCGGTCATATCTCCGCACAGAACCATCGGCTTAAATTTCTCGCAGAGTCTTGGAATGTCGGTTATGTGGTCCCAGTGCGCGTGGCCAAGGCAGATAGCGTCGCACTTTTCAACCGCCTCATAGGTCAGGTCAGTACCCTTGCACTCGGTAATAAAGGGGTCTGTAACGACCGTAAAATCTCC
>JAZRHT010000113.1:0-6366 GCA_045644905.1 Oscillospiraceae bacterium | reverse complement strand
AAGCCCAACTCCGTTTTCGATTTGAGGGAATTCCTCATAGTAATCGTAAGCGGGGAGCGGGAGCTTTGCTTTTATGAAAAATTCGTCCGAGCAGTAAACTAAGCGTGTGCCGTGTTCTTTTAAAAACTTCTCGCCGAATTTATTTGCTGTTTCAATAACCGCCTTGGCTTTCCCTTCATTGTAGGGCGAAAGGGGGTAAAGACCTTCTCTGTGGCAGGTCAGACCAACGGGAACAAGTGCAATGCTCTGTAAGGACGGAACAAACTCGCTTAAATCATTAAGAGAGCGTTCAAGCTCTGCGCCATCGTTTATATCGGGGCAAAGCACAAGCTGAGTGTTTATAGAAATGCCCGCATCGGCAAACCTTTTGAGAATTGAAAGAACGTTTTTAGCGTTGGGGTTTGCCATCATTTTAACTCGAAGGTCGGGATTAGTCGTGTGAACCGAAACATTGATGGGGCTAATGTGCATTTTAATAATGCGCTCGATTTCGTGTTCGGTTACGTTGGTTAAGGTAACGTAATTTCCGAATAAAAAGGAAAGGCGGCTGTCATCGTCCTTAAAGTAAAGGGAATCTCGCATGCCGCAGGGCAGCTGGTCAACGAAACAGAAAATGCACTTATTCTTGCAGCAGTGCTGCTTATCCATAAGATATGTCTCAAAAAGAAGTCCCAATTCCTCATATTCGTCTTTTTTGATTTTGACGGTGCGAACACGCCCGTTTGCCTTTTCGATTTTGAGGGTAAGGCGGGTATTTATCTGATAAAAGCGATAATCGAGCACGTCAAAAATCTCATTGCCGTTTATGGAAATGAGTTTTTCTTCTGCCTTTATTCTCTTTTTATCGGCCGCCGAGCCTTTTTCGACCGCGAAAATCTTAACGCTCATAAAATATCCCTCAAAACGAAAATAGAGGAGGGCATAGCTCCTCCTCTAAGATACATAAGATTAGTCTTCCTTCTTGATGACTTCCTTGCCCTTGTAGTAGCCGCAATTTCCGCAAACTCTGTGGGGCATTTTCAGTTCACCACACTGGGGGCATCTTGAAAATGCAGGAGCAGTAAGTTTCCAGACGTTAGAACGTCTCTTGTCACGACGAGCTTTTGACACTCTTCTCTTAGGAACAGCCATGATAGAACCTCCTTGAATATAATGAAAATGTTGTTAATTTGTTACTTAAGCAGATTTTTAAGTGCTGCGAGTCTCGGATCAATCTGAGTGTTAAGACAATCGCATTCAGAATGATTAAGGTTTTTACCGCAGACAGGACATAATCCCTTGCAATCGTCTCGACAAAGGAATTTGAGTGGCAAATTCAGAACAATGTCGGACTCTACAAGCGCGCCCAAGTCAAAGAAATCGCCCTCTACGAGAATGTACTCCTGAATGTCGCTATCTTGTAATTCGCGAACAAGAGTGTACTCGAAAGAGTAGGTAACCGTTTTGTCAAAGTCAGTTAAACACCGATCACAGAAGGTGTGCAGGTCACAGATAGCCTTGTATGCCAGAGTTACAATAGAACTTCTGTTCTGTACATATCCTTCAATGCGGACGGGGGAGACAAGAGGCTTGTGACTCCAGATTTCTGTGTCACTCAAATCGAGAGTAAAGGAAAAATCCTCACGCTCGCCCTCTATCTCAAACAGACGTCTGACATCGATTTCCATTAAAACGACACCTCACATACTGCAAATACTTAGGGGCACCGCAGCATGATGCGGCCGAAACTCGGATACTAAAAATATCCATACTCATTTATTATATAAATCTCCGCCCCATTTGTCAAGGTTAAAACTAAAATTTTTCTCATATTTACAAAGAAAATAATCTCGTTTTGCTCCGCTCTATGCTTCTAAAATGTATTTTGCACAAAAAAGCGAACTATTATTTGTGCACGTATAACAATAGACAAATTTATAAAAAAGTAGTATAATATAATTAGAAAATAATAGAACTTCGGCAACAAATATGTAATATTGTTATAGTAAAATTTGCCATTTATATATAAAAAGCGTTAATAATTAAAATGTATCTTTGCACAAAAAGGGAGGCTTAAAAATGAAAAAGAGAAGATTATTTAAAATGATATCGGTGATATTAGCACTTTTCCTACTTGCCTCCTGCGCCGCTCGAGGCTCTAACTCGCAAAGCTCTGTTACGACCGAAAGTGAAAACTATAATACTCAGTCAAATGTACAAACCGAATCGAAAATAAGCGGCGGTGATACCTCAGAAGTAGCAGATGCTTCATCGAATGTTTCCCAATCCAGTCAGCAGACGCCTTCGACTTCTGCACAGCAGCCCGAGGATTTGACTTCCGAGGGGATTGAAAGAGCTGACAGATTGATGAATGAGCTTAAAAATACCAATACAGATATAATCCGATTTTACAGTACCGATAAAACCGCGCTTGGAAGCATTGGCTTTAGTAGTTTTAGTGAAAGGGCAGAGAAATTACAGCCACATAACGTTATAGATGGTGCCAAACAAATAGAAAAATTTATATCGGGACTTAAGCTTGATAGGTGGGTGCCAAAGAAATTCAACCTAAAATCAATGCCAAAAGCAGTAATTTACGTATCAAAAGATTTACATATAAATTTAGAGGCCCAGCATCAAGGGATTTCTTGGATGTCTATAAATTCGGCAAAAAATGCAAACGTGTATTTTGTCGTTCCCAATGACGTTTACAATAGTGTTATGTCATTTATTGAATACGATAAAACTCCTGTAGATGCAACAGGTTATTATACGGGGCTGACAGCGGAGGAATTAAATGTAGCTGACAGACAACTCAAGGCGCTTAAAAATGCCGAAATAAAAACTCTTAATATTTATGATGACTCAATTATATTCTCAGCGGGATTCAGACCGTTTGAAAGAACAAAAAGTCTAAAAGAGCCGACCAAAATTATTGACAACGCGGATGATGTTAAAAAGTTCATAAGCGAACTCCAAATCGAAAAGTGGACTCCTAAACGGCATATTGCAAAATCGTATTCAAAGGCACTAATTTATGTTTCGGAAGATATGCATATAAATTTAGAGGGTCAGCAAAACGGATTGTCTTGGATGTCCATAAACTCGGAGGGGTATATAAACATTTATTTTGTGGTGCCGAATGATGTTTATCAAAATGTGTTAGAGTATTTTAAATAAGGAGGCGCAGGGATGAAAAAGAAAAACATAGTTTTCTTTATATTTTGGCTTTTGTATCTACCATTTATTATCTCTTTTATATGGGTAAATTATCCTAATTGGGTGGAAATTTTAGGGTATTGTGTTATGTCAACTGTGCTCTTGGTAGAATTGTTTTTTGGCATTAGAGATATCAGGCGAGCGAAAAAAGCTGATATAGATGATAAAACCCAAGAATAATTATAGTTAGTTCTCAGTTTTGAGAGTGTTCTATATGATAAGCGGGGAATAAATTATTAGAAGACGGGGGACGATTCCCTGTCCTTGTTTTAAAGGAGAAAAAACAAATGAAACATAAAAGATTTTTTATAAGTATTTTATGTATATTATCAGTTTTTATTTCTACAATAAATGTTTATGCAGCAGATGCTATTCAAACAGAAAGCGGCATATCAAGCGATGAAAAATACATTTGTGAGGCCACACTTGATGATAACTTTGCAGATGATACAGTTATGTTTGTTATAAATAAGGAACTTTCAAAGTCAGACCCGGAGTTTACTCCCGATGACTTTGAAAACATTGAAATTGCAGAGATCGAAAGGATTACATCAGCTATTGGCGATTTATTATCTCCAAGCGCGACACCGGAGGAAGCTGAAAAGAAAGCTCAAATTCTTGCACTGACCAATTTAGAAAATTTTCGCCACATTTATGTGATTAAACTTAAAAATCCCTCAAAAGAAAACGTTTTAAAGGCAATAAAGGAGCTTGAAAAAATCGACTATATTGAGAGCGCAGATCCGAATTATTATTTTTCACCCGAATCAGCGGACGGCCCGTCAGTAGATGATTTTCCATCAGAGAAAAATACTTCATCGGTGAAAAACACTTCATCAGAGAAAAATACTTCGTCGGTGAAAAATACTTCATCAGAGAAAAATACTTCATCAGCGGAAAATACTTCGTCCGTGGGAAACACCTTATTGATGGAAAATACATCATCAGTGGAAAACACCTCGTCGGTTGAAAATGCTTCGTCAACAGAAAATGCCATTCCAGAAAACACAAAAATACAGACGATAAGAAAAGTGGTATACGTTTGTCTTGCGATAGTAGCTTTAACTATTATAGTAGGTGCTATAATTGTAATGAAACGAAGAAAGCAAAAGAAGACAGGGGACAGTTCCCTGATTGATAAAACCGAATAACTTAAAACCGCCTCGGGTTTACCGAGGCGGTTTTTCTTTTGACTAAACCGAAATAAATTATTCAGTTCTAAGTGCAACAACGGGGTCTTTGTTGGCGGCAACTTTAGAGGGGAACAGACCTGCAATAAAGGTAAGCAGCATGCTGATTCCAACTAAGATTAGCGCAGCTACGGGTGGCAGGAATGCCGAGGCCGAAATGTCGGTAACTGCGTGTAGAATTGCGTTTATCGGAAGAATAAATAGAAGCGTAAGCCCTATTCCGATGGCGCCTGCCGTAAATCCGACGATAAGAGTTTCAGCATTGAAAACTCGTGCAATATCCTTCTTAGATGCTCCGATTGCTCGTAAGATTCCGATTTCTCTTGTGCGCTCTAAAACGGAAATGTAGGTTATAATTCCTATCATAATTGAGGAAACAACAAGCGAAATCGCAACGAATGCGATGAGGATATAGCTGATTGCATTGATAATAGCGGTAACCGAGGACATCATAAGCCCGATATAATCGGTGTAGGTTATTTTGTCGGTTTCGTCCTTAACGTCGTCGTTGTAATCACGAATGATATTCTCAACAAAGTCCTTGGCCTCAAAGTCCCTGGAATAAATCTCAATAGACGAGGGGGTGTCCAGGCTTGCGTAGCCGATTTGAGCAAGGCGGGAATCGAGGGTTTCGTCAGAGGACTGCGAAAGTCCCGATGCAAATGCGCTCAGTATTGCCTGCTCGCTCATGCCAGATTGTGCCATCTGCGAAAGCGAGGCGGCTGCCTGTGATTTCTGAGGCTCGGGGAGATTGCCTACAAATGCGGTAAGCTCCTGCATATTTGCAAAGGAAAGTTTTTCGCCGTTTGAGAATTTAAGACCGGTAAAAACGTCTGTTTCCTTGTCGGCAAGCTGCTCCTTAACGATGTCGCTTTCGTTAACCTTTTCAACAAACTTTTCCATAAGCTCACGGGTGTAACCGATAGAGCCTGCCTCAGCGTTTGCGAGGGCATCGGAATTAGGTCTTAAAATGCCAACAATTTTGATTTCCTCGGCCTTTTCGAGCTTCTGAGTTACGTAAATATCATCGTCCGAGCGGTCAACCCAAACATTGCCCTGTTTATCAAAATAATCGGTGTTTACAAGCATCTTGTATGAGAGGGAGAGCAGATCGTCATAGGTGTATTCGGTTTGCTTCGGCTCAAAGGTAACCTCGCCCGTTTCCTGATATTCCTTCATCATGTTTGCAAGCTCTTGGGGGTCTTTTATGCCGAGCGAATAGAGGGTAAAGTCGCTGATTTCGTTGTTGGGAGTAACTATAATAACAGCCTCGTTGTAAGCGGCGGGGAGTCTTCCCTTTAAAACGGTGTACTGCTCGGCGAGAAGGTCATTTGAGCCGACAAGCTCTTTCCAAACCGCCATCATCGACTGCATCATACTCATATTTCCCGAAGAAGAGCCCTGAGAGCCCATTCCAATGTCGGAAAATGCCGTATCGGGAGAAACCTTGTCAATGCCGTTTTCCATATCCGATTTGTAGATGTTAAGGGGAGTGGAGTAGCGGTATTTTATGTCGTTTGTGTATTCTCTGATATTGCTCTTGTTGCCGTCTAAGAACTTCTTAAAATCGGTGAGATTGTTCTGAACGGATGAGGAAATGGTCGATTTCATCATCTTGCTCATAACGTCGTTAGAATAAATCTTATTGGGGTCACGCTCGCCTTCAACCTTGGTCGATTCCATAAGCTCCTGCATTGAGGAGGAAAGGTCAACCGTCGAGGTCTGAATGGTAAGAGGATAGCTCGAAAGAGTGTCCTCCTCAACGCTTTCGATATAAGCGTTGATACCTGTCGAAAGTGCGAGTATTAGCGCAATTCCAACAATACCGATGCTTCCTGCAAAGCTTGTTAAGATTGTTCGTCCCTTTTTAGTCATCAGGTTTTTAAGACTAAGCGAGAGAGCGGTAAAGAAGGACATCGAGGTGTGCTTTTTAGCGCCATCTTTAACGTTTTCTTCAGCCTCGGGGGTGTAGGGATCG
>JAZRHT010000112.1:0-5587 GCA_045644905.1 Oscillospiraceae bacterium | reverse complement strand
TTTTTTGTTTTCGAAAAATAGGACTTGAACCGGTCTCGCGGTCGGCAAATATAACTCCGCATTCCGAACTCTGCATTCCGCATAAAAAAACGCCAGGCTTGAAAGCCTAGCGTTTTTTCACTTTATCTAATTCCGAAATTTTCGATAACATAATCCATATCTTTATCTCCACGACCTGAAAGGTTAATAAGAATTGAACCGTGGTCCATTTCTTTAGCCATTTTCATAGCGTAAGCAACTGCATGTGAGCTTTCAATAGCAGGAATGATACCCTCAAGACGAGAGAGCTTATAGAACGCATCTATTGTTTCTTCATCATCAACAACATCATATTTAACTCTGCCGATTTCTTGCAAGAAAGCGTGTTCGGGACCTGATGATGGGTAATCGAGACCACTTGCTACTGAATATACGGGAGCAGGCTCACCGTTTTCATCCTTGAGCATAATGCTGTTGAAGCCGTGCATAATGCCTTCCGTTCCGTACTTAAGGCTTGCGGCGTGGTCGCCGAGCTTGGGACCACGGCCGAGAGGCTCGATTCCGTAAATGTCAACGGGGTCGTTTAAGAAGCCTGCGAAAAGACCTGCTGCATTAGAGCCGCCTCCAACGCAAGCAACGATTGCGCTGGGCAGATGACCTGTCATATCGATAAACTGCTCTCTTGCCTCGATGCCGACAACGCTCTGGAAGTCACGCACCATCATAGGAAAGGGATGGGGTCCTAAAACAGAACCGATGCAGTAGATAGAATCTTTATATTCCTTGCTGTAAGCGTCAAAAGCGGCGTCAACGGCTTCTTTAAGGGTTTGAAGTCCGTGGGTTACCTCGACAACGTTTGCGCCGAGAATTTTCATACGGGCAACATTGGGAGCCTGCTTTTTAATATCGACAGTTCCCATATAAATATCACATTCAAGTCCGAAATAAGCGGCGGCGGTTGCAAGAGCAACACCATGCTGACCTGCGCCTGTTTCAGCGATAACCTTTTTCTTGCCCATATATTTAGCAAGCAGAGCCTCGCCCATGCAGTGATTGAGTTTGTGAGCGCCCGAATGGTTTAAGTCCTCGCGCTTTGCATAAAGCTGAACCTTGCCGCCGAGAGCATCGGAAAGTCTTTCAAGATGGGAAACGGGGGTGGGTCTTCCCTGAAATTCTTTTCTGATTCTTCTAAGCTCTGCGATGAATTTTCTCGACTGGCAAATGCTGTAATAAGCCTCGGTAATTTCAGCCATAGCGGCTTTGAGCTTATCGTCAATATAAACTCCGCCGTACTTTCCGAAATAGCCGTTTTTGTCGGGATAGTTGTTAAAATAGGTATCAAAATCAACGCCGTTAAGTTTCATTTTTATATCTCCTTACTCATTAAATAGTCTATAAAATCGGCGACTGCGCCGTTATCTGCAGAAACTGTTAGAAAATCGCAAACCGATTTAACCTCATCGGGCGATGTTTTGGGGCAAGCTGAAATATCGGCAATTTTGAGCATCGAAATATCGTTCATATAATCTCCGATGGCAAAAAATCCGCCCTTTTTTATGCTTAAAATTTTTACAAGCTCGCTTAGGGCACTTGCTTTGTTAACACCCTTAGGGAGAATTTCTCGGTAATGCCTTTTTCTGCCGTAAATATCCGCATTGGTTGGAACGCAGACGGCGTTTTTGCATTTCTCTTTGAAAAACTCGTCGATTTTCTGATGCTCGTCGGGGTTTACATTGGTGAAAAGAGCTTTGTTCCAGCCGAGGTTTTCAACCTCTTTGCGTGTAGCAGGCTTGCCGCTTAGTCCCTCGTACGACTGATGGTCACGCACCTCGGGCTCATCCTTATAAAGGAAGGTTTTCCAGCCGCTGTGAAGCTCGATTCCAAAGCCTTCGAATTTTTCTGCCGCCTCAAAAACAAGCTCTTTAACGTCGTCGGGAATGGTGCTATTTAAAACAACCTCGTCCTTCCCGTAATCGTAAATCATACAGCCGTTTGCCACAACGCTGGGACCGATATATTCTTTTATACGGCTCAGCACCATATTAACTGCGCCAACGCTTCGACCGGTAGCGAGAGAAAAAATTCCGCCCTCTTTTACAAACTGCGCTATCTTTTCAATATTTCTTTGTGGGAAAATATCGCCGCAAACCAGCGTTCCATCAACATCGCAAGCCAGCAGGCATCCTGAAAACTTGCCCATAAAAGCCTCCTTAAAAAAACAAAAACCCGCCCCATATATGGGACAGGAAACATAACCTGCGGTACCACCCAAATTGATGAAAAATCATCCGCTCAGCCTCATACAAAATATGAGCCGCACTGTAACGGGCGCGCCCCGTCGGTTGCTACTTGCAAAAATGCTTTCGACCGCCCTCATAGGTCCATTCGCTGCGCCTTCCCCTACCGCATTTACACCAAGATAGCGGCTCTCTAAAGCTTCCGTGCGCAGTTACTCTTCCTAATCGCAGGTTTTTCTATGTAAATATGGTAACACCATAAGAGCAATTTGTCAAGAACTTTTTAATATGCATTTTGTTGACAAAGTTGGGCAAAATTGGTATTATAGAATGTGGCAAAAAATGTTCTTTATAAGGAGTTGAAATAGATTGCTCGAAATTAAAAATCTCAGCTTTAAAGCCGAGGACGGCAGAGAGATAGTTTCCGATATAAGTCTAACTGTGCCGAGCGGACAGATTGTTGCTGTAACAGGTCCTAACGGTGGCGGCAAGAGTACTATCGCTAAGCTCATCTCGGGAATTTACACCGCATCCTCGGGTCAAATTCTTTTAGACGGGCAGGACATTACTGCCCTCGACATCACCGAGCGTGCTAAAAAGGGTCTCGGTTATGGTTTCCAGCGCCCCGTTTGCTTTAAAGGCTTCCGCGTTCGCGATATGTTATCTATCGCGGCGGGCGAAGATCTTTCGGCGGACAAGCTTATGGAGCTTCTCGGCACTGTTGGACTTTGTATGTGCGACTATGTTGACAGAGAGGTTAACAACACCCTTTCTGGCGGTGAGCAAAAGCGCATCGAGATTGCAGGCGTTCTTGCAAGAGGCTGCAAGTACAATGTTTTTGACGAGCCCGAGGCAGGCATCGACATCTGGAGCTTCCAGAAGCTTATCAGCGTTTTTGAGGGACTTAGGAAAAATAAAGAGGCAGGTCAGCTTATCATCTCTCATCAGAGAGGAATTTTGGATATTGCCGACAAGATTATCGTTGTAAGCGGCGGAAAGATAACCGCAGAGGGCAAGCCTTCTGATATCTTGCCGACCCTTTTCGATCAGAGCTCGGCGGATTGCCCCGTAGGAAAGAGGTGCCAGAGTGAGTAATTTAAACGATTTTACACAAAATCTGCTTTCCAAAATCGGCTGGGAGGACAACGCTTTTGACGGCGCTTTCAGCATAAGGCAGGACGGAGCCTGCGCCGCAGTTCAGTCGACCGAAAACATCCGCATCGACAAAAAGCCCGATGGCACGGGAATCGAAATTCACATCAAGGAAAACACCTATGATGAGTCGGTCTTTATCCCCGCCTGCATCACCAAGTCGGGCGTAAACGATATTGTAACCAACGATTTTTACGTCGGCGAGGGCGCTGTTGTGACCATTATCGCAGGTTGCGGAGTGCACTCTGAGGAGGGCGAGGCTCTGCACAGCGGTATTCACAGATTTTTTGTTGGCAAAAATGCCAAGGTGACCTATAAAGAGAAGCACATTGGAACGGGCGAGGCCACCGGTAAAAAGATTAACACCGAGAGCGAGTTTGTTCTCTCCGAGGGCTCGAGCGCTCACATTGATTCCGAGCAGCTCGGCGGCGTTGACGATGCATTCCGCGACACTATTGCCACAGTGGGCAAGGATGCTGTTTTCACCGTTCGTGAGCGTCTTCTTACAAACGGCGACAACCACGTTGACACCAATTTCACCGTTTACTTAAACGGCGAAAATTCCAAGACCGACGTCGTTTCCCGCTCGGTTGCAAGAGGAAATTCAACCCAGAAATACATCTCGAGAATCGAGGGCAACGCAGTTAGCACCGGTCACACCGAGTGCGACGCAATCTTAGCTGAAAACGGCAAGGTTGATGCCGCTCCCTGCCTTGCAGCAAACTGCGCAGACAGCGAGCTCATTCACGAGGCGGCAATCGGCAAAATCGCAGGCGAGCAGCTCTTAAAGCTCTGCTCTCTGGGACTTACCCGAGAAGAAGCCGAACAGAAGATAATCGAAGGCTTCTTGAAATAATAAGTAAAAGTAAAAGAGCAAAGGCAATGCCTTTGCTCTTTTTTATTTATATATATAGGTTTAAATTTCTATGGGCAAATCGCGGTCGCTATCGACAACGATAGGTTTAAGGTTATACTCTTCCAAAATAGGCAGAATAGTTTTTTCAACGTCATCAACTTCGATTGAGGTTGCGTAAAAATCAAACGAAGTTCCATCCTTCATAATAAATACGTAGGAAGGAATATCAATCCTTTCATCATAGTCATTATAACGCGCATTTATGTAGTAAACCTCGTCGACATCCTTATAATAGTAATCTTCATAAACAAAGGGAATGTACGAATATTCAACCCTATCCTCGTAAACTGCAGGACAGGTTGAAGAAAAGCCTAAAACTCCGATAAGAGATAGCGCAAAGAAAACTGTACAAGCAATGTTGATAAACACATTCATTTTGGGGGAGTTTATCATTTCGTCCATCATAAGATGCTGCTGTGCCTTTTCCTTGTCCAAAAGCCTTGTAATAAGTCTTCTGTGGGCAATTCCAGTAAAGATAGCGCTAAGCAGTGCGCAAACAAGCCCAAACAGCCAGACAGGACCGATATCAACAAGTGAGCCTGCAGTGAGTGTGTACTGGATTATCGCCATAGTTGCGCAGAACAGTATTGCTAAAGGCACATAGCAAATAGCGGTGTTTCTGAGCATATCTTTTGCCTCTCGCTGAGAGCTTACAACGCCGTAACCCGAGCCTTCGCCCACCGACATACAAGCCCTCGGCAGTGGCTGATAGCCTTTTGCGGCAGGGGTCTTTAAAAAGGCAAGCAGCTTTTTATCATACTCATAAAGCTCGCCCTTTTTGCCGATTTTCTCATAAGCCGCAATAGCCTCATCGGTGTTGCCGAGAACAAAGTGACCGTATTCTGGACTTTGAGTGTATTTATACATCATAAAACACTCGCGGCTCGACTGCATAGCTAAAAATTTAAGATAATCCTCACCCTGCAGGTCATCTATTTTAGAGAAGTCAAAATCGTCATCTTTAAGCTTGAAAAACTTTTTATAGTCGCGAATCAGCTCGTCGTAGACCTTGATATCCTGATAATCCTCGTAGGCCTCTTCGAATTTGGGAAGATACTCATCAAGAATTTCAAAAAGCTGGCTCATGCAAGCCTTGAATTTTTCCTCGGTAACATTTTCAAAAAACGTACTGCGAAAATCGTTATCGGAAAAATGAGGGATGAGGTCAGGGAGCAAAAAGTATATAAAGCTATTCTTTTTTAAATACACCCTACAGGTCAGCGAGCGCTTGCGCGCAGGAAATACACCCTTTTTGTAATATATAAATTCAAAGCTGACGAGCCTTGTAATGATTTCACACGTC
>JAZRHT010000111.1:0-2286 GCA_045644905.1 Oscillospiraceae bacterium | reverse complement strand
GAAAAATGAGTAAATTCCTAAGCCCAAAATACAGTAGCCTTGTGCCATATACTCCGGGTGAGCAGCCCAAGGCTATGAAGTATATAAAGCTCAATACAAACGAGTCGCCCTTTCCTCCCTCAAAAAAGGCTCAGGAAATGGCAAAGGAAACCCTCAATACCTTGCAGCTTTATTCTGACCCCGAGGTAAAGGCGCTTAAAAGGAGCCTTGCCGACACCTTCGGAGTTTCTGAGGATGAGGTTCTTCCCACAAACGGCTCAGACGAAATTTTAAACTTCGCTTTTATGGCATTTTGCGATAAGAATAAGGGGGCGGCCTTCCCCGATATTTCCTATGGCTTTTATCCCGTTTTTGCCGAGATAAACAATCTTCCTTACACAAAAATTCCCTTAAAAGAGGATTTCACAATCGATATAACTGATTATTTTAATCTGCACAAAACCATCTTCATAGCAAACCCCAACGCTCCGACGGGAATCGCTCTTTCTAAGGATGAAATTAGTGAGATTTTAGAGCACAATCGTGATAGCGTTGTTGTAATTGATGAGGCTTATGTCGATTTCGGAGCAGAGAGCTGTATTGACCTTATTCACGAATACGACAACCTGCTCGTTACCCAGACCTTCTCAAAGTCGCGTTCTATGGCGGGCGCTCGCCTCGGTTTCGGTGTGGCCTGCAAGGAGCTTATTGCCGATCTTAACGCTATTAAATACTCAACCAATCCCTACAACGTAAACGCCGTTACAATGGCTCTCGGCGTCGGCGCTCTTTCGGATGAGGAATATACAAAAGAGAACTGCAAAACCATTATTGAAAACCGCGAGTGGTTTAAAAATGAGCTTACAAAGCTCGGCTTTGAGTTTACCCCCTCGCTTTCAAACTTTGTTTTTGCAAAGCATAATTCCGCAAGTGGAGAACAGTTGTATCTGAGTCTGAAACAAAAAGGCATATTGGTGCGACATTTCTCTGCTCCTAAAATAAGCGAGTATCTGAGAATTACAATAGGAACTCTTGACGATATGAAAACACTTGTAAAAACCCTCGAAGAAATATTGGAGGAAACAAAATGAGACAAGCAAAACTTAGCCGCAAAACAAACGAAACCGATATCACACTTTCCCTTAACTTAGACGGCAAGGGCGAGAGCACCATAGATACAGGTGTCGGCTTTCTTGACCATATGCTAACCCTTTTTGCAAAGCACGGTAAATTCGATTTAGAGGTAGAGTGCAAGGGAGATGTTCAGGTTGACGACCACCACAGCGTTGAGGATATCGGAATTTGCCTCGGCGAGGCTTTCCGTGATGCGCTCGCTGATAAAAAGGGAATCTGCCGTTACGGCAGCCTCATTCTGCCTATGGACGAGGCTCTAATACTCGCCGCAACCGACCTTTCGGGCAGAAGCTATTTAGGCTTTGAGGTAAACCTTCCTTCTAAAAGGGTCGGCAGCTTTGATACAGAGCTCGTAGAGGAATTTTTCCTTTCCTTTGTTCGCACCGCAGGCCTTAATCTGCACATAAAGAGCCTTAGCGGAAGCAACACACACCACATTATTGAGGGCGCATTCAAGGCGGTCGCAAGAGCACTTAGAGAGGCTGTTAAAATCGATCCCGATTTTAAGGACGAAATCCCCTCAACGAAGGGAGTTCTCTGATGGTTGCCATCGTAGATTACGGGGTTGGAAACCTCTTTTCGCTAACAAGCTCGCTTAAATTTATCGGCGCAGACGTTGTCGTTACAAGCGACGCTGAAACACTCAGAAAGGCCGACAAAATCATTCTCCCCGGTGTCGGCGCTTTCCCTGATGCCGCAGAGAAGCTTAGAAAAAGCGGACTTGATAAGGTAGTAATAGAAGAAGCTAAAAGCGGCAAACCCCTTATGGGAATTTGCCTCGGAATGCAGCTTCTTTTGGAAAAAGGCTTTGAATACGGCGAGCACGAGGGACTTTCGCTAATAAAAGGCGAAATCCGTCCCATTTCCGATGTCGTCCCCCAAAACCTTAAAATCCCCCATATGGGCTGGAATGCTCTTAAATTTGAGGGAGAGAAAAGCCCTATTTTTAAGTATATAAACGAGGGCGATCAGGTTTACTTTGTTCATTCGTTTTACGCTGCTAACTGCGACAGCGTTATTGCAACGGCGGAATACGGCGCATCTCTTACCGCCGCCGTAGGCAAAGGCAACGTTTACGGATGCCAATTCCACCCCGAAAAAAGCGGCAAGGTGGGTCTTAATATTCTGCGCGCTTTTTGCGAGGAGGACTGAGATTTATGTTAATTTTTCCTG
>JAZRHT010000110.1:0-7274 GCA_045644905.1 Oscillospiraceae bacterium | reverse complement strand
ACAAAAGCCTGCTCGTAGCTGCCCGTATGTCTGACCGAAACAAAGCCTTCTTTAAGGAAGGGATACATAGCCTCTAATGCGTGAATACCATAGGTCTCAAAAATTTTGCTCATAGGCGAGCTAATAAACATAAGCTTGCCGAGTTCGTAGCTATTAGTGTAATAGGGCTCATATTCCTTTGCAAATCTCATACAAGATGATGAAATAAATTTTGCGCCCTCTTCCCTCCATTTTAAGAAGGTTTTAAGATCCTCTTCGTTATCGACTAAAGGCTTATCTATAAACATAGGAATTCCTGCCTCTACAAAGGGGCGGCAGCGCTCTACGTGTTCACTTCCCTTATCTGTTGCAACGATGACGGCATCGATATTGCCAATCATTTCTTCGGGGGTGTCGTAAACCGTTTCGATATTGGCGGCGCGGGCGATTTTCTCTGCCTCCGCTCTGTCTTTAAAACCTGTGCAGCAAACGCAGGTTATCTTTGCGCCCTCTATCCCAAAGGTTTCGGGAGGCTGTTTTTCAAGATAACGAGGAATAACGGGGAAGCCGCAATCCTCCATTTCCTCTTTGTTATAGCCGTTGAACATAGCACTCCAAGAGTAAGGATGTCCATTACCCTCGGTCATACCTAAAATGCCTATTCTGAGTTCTTTATTCGGGAGCGGAAACATAAAATTACCTCCTATTTTTTAGGTCTGCTAAGGACCTTCATTATTTCGGGAATGTCGATGCCGACAAACTCTTTTTTAAGTTTTTCGAGGGTTTCTGCGCTCAAAGGTATTGTATCAAAGCAGGCAACATTAGTTAAAACCTGCTCGGGAGTGTCAGCGCCGAGCACAAGGCTTGTAACTCCTTCTAAATCTCTTATAAAGGCGATGGCAAGCTGAGCGATGCTCATATTTTCTTCCTCGGCAATTTTGTTAAGAAGACGAAGTCGGGGAGCTACGTGCTCTACTAATATGGGATCGGTCATTTCGTCGGGGTTTAAGAAGAAAAGGCCCTGCAGAAATACGCTTCTTACAAAAACTGTATAATCACGCTCGGCGAGCTTTTTAATCGATCCGTCTATAATAAGGCGCTGATCGAATATGCTCATAGGAACCTGAGTCAGCGAGAAAATATCGTATTTAAGCATATTTTGGATATCCTCAGAGGTGTAGATGGAAACGCCGACTTTATCTGTATAGCCGTTTGTTATAAGCGATTTCATTGCATCTGCACAAGCCGAGCCATACTTCTTGGGGTCATCAGCGCCGTGCAGCATTACTGCATCAACTTTATTTACACCGAGAGCCGCAAGCGACTTTTCCATAGCCTCGGTAGTGAATTTTTCAAGCTCCTTGGGACTATCTCCCTGAAGCTTGGGAATTTTGGTTACGATAGCGGGGCGCTGTCCCTTGTAGGTTTTTAAAAACGCGCCGATAACCTCTTCCGAGTCGCCATATCCACGGGCGGTGTCAAGGCAGTTTATGCCATTTTCGAGTGCTGCATTTAAGATAGCAAAGCTTTTTTCCTGGCTGGGCTTGCCGTCATTATTGGCAATACCGTAATTAAGACCGAGCTGAACTGTTCCTAAGGTCATTTTAGAAAGGTTTTTCATATTATTTTACCTCTTTAATATTTCTATCGCTTACCTGTTCTGAGATTTCCTTAAAATACTTCCAGAGAGCGACAACATCAGCACCGGTGCTGATAAAGGTGTAGCCCATATCTACAAGGGCATCAAAGTTAGCGGGAGAGCCGACTGTACCTGCAAACTTTCCGTATTTACGGGCGGTTTTTGCAACGAGGCGGCGAGCCTCATCTATGCGAGCGTCACTTCCGTCAATCGAGCCGAGGCTATGGCCGAAATCGGCAGGACCAAAGAAAATCATATCAATTCCCTCGAGCTTGCAGATTTCTTCGAGTTCATCTAAGGGCTCAAAATCCTCAATCTGCACAACATTAAAGCGCTCTTCATTTGCCTCTTTTACGTAGTCATTAGCGTCAACAAGGCAGTAGGCTCCGTCGGCATTGCCGCCGTCAATGGGGCGACGTCCGATGGGCTGAAACTTTGTGTAGTAAACTATCTCTTTTGCTTCCTTTAGGCTCATAAGATGGGGAATCATTACACCTGTCGAATCTGCCTCAAGAGGTCTTACGATGTCACTATAACATCCCTTGCTGACTCTTGTAAGGGTGTCAACATCGTAAATTTTAGCGGCACGAACGCAGTTTTCAACATCGGCCATACTATTTGGAACGTGCTCTAAGTCAATCCATATACAGTCAAATCCGCAAAGGGCAGCGATTTCGGCGCTTCTCGGGTCTTGTAAATTAAGCTTTGTGCAGGTTGCAACCTTGCCGCTTCTCATTTTTCTAAGCACACGGCTTTTTCTCATATTCATAGTTTTCTCTCCTTATTTTGCACTGTATCCGCCATCAAGTGGGATTACAGTTCCTGTAAGATATTCGGATGCATCTGAGGCAAGGTAAACAATTATGCCCTTGATATCATCTTCTTTTGCAAGGCGGCCGATGTAGGTTGCCTTGCTATAATTTTCAACAAAAGCAGGGTGCTGATTATTAAACAGACCGCCAAGTGCAAGACAGTTGCAGCAAACTCCCTTATTTCCGTAATTAGCGGCGAGGAAGCGGGTTAAATTGTGCATTCCCGATTTATGATAAAAATAGTCGGGAGCGCCGAGAGCGGACATACCGTCCGTCCCCTCATAAAGCGGCTCATTGGGACCGAGATTTCCCATATACGAGCCAATATTGATGATTCTGCCCCAGCCATTTTCCGCCATAACATTTCCGACTGCACGGGAAAGCGCAAACATTCCTGCTCCGTTAACTAAAAGGCTCTTTGCAAAGCCTTCCATAGTGCCCTCTTCATAGCCGCCGCTGAAACAGCCTCGAAGAGCCGAGTTATTAACTAAAATATCAATCTTGCCATATTTATCAACCAGTCGCTTTACTAAGGAAATAATGCTTTCTTCATCGCCCTGATCGTAGCTGTCGGCGTAAACCTTTAAGCCTTCCTTACGCATGCGCTCTGCAAATTCTTCATTTTTTTCAAGGCTTCTTGATGCTGTTATAACAGTAGCGCCTGCCTCGGCAAGTGCCTGAGTTATAGGTCTGCCGTAGTTACCCGAGCCGCCCGTTACAAGCGCTATCTTTCCGCTCAAATCAAACATTTTCATTACGTGCATACAAATGCCCCCTTTTAGTAAATTATAACATACAAGGCGCTGTGTATTCCATTCACAAAACTTACATTTTTTTCATTTGACTTCCGCTTTTTAAATATTTCTGCAAAAAATTATTGACTTTTATTCAAGGTGATAATATACTCAAAGCAAACAGAGGCTTTTATTTCTGTTTTTTAATTCGAAAGGCGGTTATATTTTGCAGCTTGAATTTAACATTACGTTAGATAACACAAACTGTCATATTCGTGCAGTAAAAAATCACATTGTACACAATGACACGTTATATGAGCATCCTCACAAGCATTATTCAATGGAGTTTCACTGCATATTTGGCGGTGAGGAGATTATAAACCTTTCTAAATTAAATAAGCACATTCGTCTCTCTAAGGGAGATATCCTACTGCTTCCGCTCGGGGTTTATCATGGTGTTTATACCGATAACACGAGTGTTGACCGCATTTGTTTTAATTTCAGTGTCGAGCCATCTGGAAAGAAATCCTCCCCACTTGTCGACCTTTTTCTCTCAATAAAGGAACCGACAGTTTTCAGCGGAGACGAAGCAAAAATGCACATTGAACAATGCAGGCGATTATTTACGTCGCCTCAAGACTCGCTGCTTAGCCTAAGACAAGGAATGCAGCTTTTGAACTTAGCCATTGATTTAATGGGCAGTGTTACCGGAGTAAGAATCAAATCCGCAAGCACCGATTCACTCTCGTTAAGGCAAAGGTGGACAATAGAAGACTACATAACCCAGCATTTTACTGACGACAGCGGCATAGAAGGTTTATCGCAGGCTCTCTTTTTAAGTCAGCGGCAGACAAGCACCCTCGTTAAAAAATTCATGGGCGAGGACTTTAAAAGCATTATCATAAGGCGCAGAATGGAGCTTGCCGAAATCTATCTTCAAAATCCCAGGCTTCAGCTTGACGAGATTGCCTATAAGGTAGGATATCGTTCGTACAGCGGCTTTGAAGTGTGCTTTAAGCGATATTTTGGGATTACACCAAACGAAAAGCGAAATGAAATCTTTAAAAAGAATATGCAGTAATAAAAAACCGCTGATGCAAATAGCATCAGCGGTTTTGGTTTATACGGTTGTTTTGTTTTTAGTTTTATTCTGCGCTCTGAGATAGATTTCCTCGGTTGCGAAGGCAAGCTTGGTAAGAACGTTTGTCTGAGTCGGCTTGCAGTAAAATGAATCATTCTCTGTTGAAATATCAAAGCAGTCTATCTTTTTGAGCGGTCCGAAATCATATTCAACGTGCAGGCTGTTTATTTGGATAGGAAGTCTGTGAATGTGGTATTTCTCTCCCCTATATTCGCCGTCAAGGGTAAAACCGTTTTCGATATCGTGGCGGATTTTTGCTTTTCCGAGCGGAATATATCGGTAAACTCTCGGCAGCGAGAAAACCTCGACCTCATCCTCAAAAGAGTAGGTTCCGTTTTCTATCTGCTCTTTTACCTGCTCTCTTTGCCACTCAAACCAATCGGGAATGTGGTCAAATTCGGTTTCGCCGTTTTGGGCTTCTAAGTAGCCGTCCTCGCGCCAGGTCCAGCGTTTACCGCATTCTGTGCAGAAGATTTCTGCGCCCTTTGAGTCCATCTTAAACTCGGCTTTACAATGAGGACACTGATAGAGTACCTTGTGAAGTCCCTCAGCACGATAGGGTTCTGTGATTTTGATGCCGTTTTCTTTCTGATAGCGGTATTCATCGTAGTCAAGGGCTTTTTTAAGCGCCTCGTTTATCTCATTAACAGACATTTTTTCTATCTGCTCAACGGTTAAAATCTGCTCAAAGGTCGTGTGCATAGGAACTTTTCTTTTATTTCTGAAATTCCAAAATGGAGCGTAGAGGTGGTTTCCTCTATGTACAACAGCGACAACGGGAACTTTGTTCATTTTTATAAGTTTACCGAGCGACTCGGGAAGGAAAGCCAGTGTGCCGCATGGAGTGTATCTCGCTTCGGGGTACATTGCAAGGATGTCGCCTCTTTTGAGCACCTTCTTTATCGACTTTACAAGATGAATGTCGGTTGTGAATTTTCTTGTTGCGATAGCACCTATCCATTCGAGCAAGAAAAACTTGATAACGTATCCATCGATGCTGACGACGTTACTGACAGGATGCGGAAACGTTGCCATGGCGGCAAGCTCAAAATCGATAAAGTGCATATGGTTACTAAGCATCATATAGGGCGGCTTTAAGCCTTCCATATTGATTTTTTCAACCTTGTAATCCTTGCCGATGAGAGCAAATTTTGAAAGAATCCATATAAGATAAGTCCAGAACTTGGTCTGGTGCAGGGGGTATTTGGCGGTTTTGTATCTCTTTTTGTTTTTATAATTTACTTCGATATCCACAATTTCACACCTTTCCCTACAATTTTAAACGATTTGCAAACAAATTGCAAGAACTATTATTTTCCGACGATATTTAAAATAAAAATCCCCGTACGGATGTACGGGGATTTCTAAATAGTAATGCTAACTTTAAAGCAATTATATCTAAGATACGCTTTAAATTGGCTTAAAATTCAAGTTCGAAGTTCCCGCTTCGCCCTACGCAAAAATGCTATAGCTTCTTTGGTTGCTCCCGAAGTTTCAATAAAGCCCTTTCTTGCTAATAACTGCGTAAGCGGTCCTATAAAGCTGGGACGCAACATTTTCTTAGCTTCGATAATTGTGATTTTTGCGCTGACTTTATCCCCACACTTGCTTAATATAATTATTTCTGCAAGCAAACGATAAAATCTTTTTATTTGAAATGCTTGGCTAAATTCATCATCTTGAATCGCAATATTATAGTAATTTTCTAAATCATCAGTGTATTCAAAATTACTGATATGCATTTCCATTCGCATTATATGTGAAGCATATTCTGAATCATAGTCAGAACGCAGGTCTGGATCGATTGAATAAAGGGCTTCAATATATGACTTTTTTGCGCCAATATAGTCCTTGTTGCTTTCTAAAATACTAGCAATATTGTGATATGAACGCATACTATCAAGCCAATCGTTGCAATATTCTCTCAACCCATATTCAATCATTTCAATTGCTTGTTTGTGATAGTATGGTGGCATTGACGCAGCAGTAGTGTAGCAGTGCTGACAACGGTAACTTTTAGGGACACGCTTCAATGCACTCTTAAATAGCTCTATTGTTTCTTCACGGCAGTCACCACGTTCTATTTTAGCTTCAATCTCGGCTATTTTCATAATTTGCCCCCTCTTTTATTGAAATTATACCATAGAAAGCAAACAAGCGCAATATATAAAGTCCCATATATTTACATAAGCAGTTCGTATAAATTAAAAAAGAGACCCCGTACGGATGTACGGGGATTTCAGAGTTATAAGCTTTCATTTTCGGTTTCAAGTCTTTTTCTTAGTTTCTTGTAATAGATAATTGATGCAACAACATCTGCGCAAAAAACAAACTGTAAGATTATTACCCAAATTACCTCTTTAATTCTAAAAGTTCCGTTTTTAACAGCATTGATAACCGATGAAACGGTTAAAAGACCTGTTAATAACAATGTAAGACAGTCAATCAAAATTAAAATAAAAGTAAATGCAAATGTGAATATTGTGAGAATGAATGCCACTGACAAAACAAATATCGCAATATAAGCGGGCACTTGAATAAGTTTTATAATCATTGCAGTTTTAGCAAGAGACAGGGCATCCCAGCTTTTACGAATACTGATAACAAAGCAAACTACACTTAGCGCAATCGCAACAGTGCAATAAATCAATAAAGCCAATAATAAACTTAAAGCATTATTACGGAAAATATTCTCCATTATATATCCAAAAAAAGGTTGTTCGATTGAAAAGAAAAGCGTCGCCAACATAAATAGCACAAAATAAGGAAGTAAAATTGTTGAAATAACGAGCCATATTCTCTTTTTATTCATAGAATCACCTCTTTAATTATATGTTAGCACAAAGAAATCGCCTTTTCAATAACTATTTACGCAACTTCTTTATAGTGAATAGTTAAAAAGTGAAAGGTAAGAAGTAACAAAAAAGAGCATCACCTTGCAGTGATGTTCTTTTCGTTTGCTGGAGCGG
>JAZRHT010000109.1:0-5858 GCA_045644905.1 Oscillospiraceae bacterium | reverse complement strand
ATTTCTTTTTTTGCATCGTGCGCTATCAAAGCAATGTTCATAAAAACTTCTCTCCTTTATTTATCTTAAAATTAGCGGAACGTCTTGTCCCAAAATACGTCGAGCCATATTGCAAAATGCCTTAGCACCGACGCTTTTCTTTTGCTCTTTTTTCTGTCTGTCAATTATTGTTTTGGAAAGCACATCATCGTTTGGAATAATTGCAAGAAGTCTTGCGCCGACATTGTCGATTATATCGTCAAAATCGGGAAGAACAGTTTTTGCGCCAACAACCATTGGCACCATATTCACAACGAGGCGAAGATTATTAAGACCGAAGCCCATTAGCTTGAGAGCCGCCTTTTCGGCATCTCTTACACTGACGGGGGAAATATTCGAAACGATTATGCCAAGGTCAGACGCGTGCGCGGCGACTTCTAAAGCCGAGCCAAGGCCTGCGGGAGTGTCTAAAATAACATAATCATAGCTTTTAGAAAGGTATTCGCAGAGCTGAGTAAATCGGTTTTGCGATATCATTTGGTCAACTCTCGTGGGAGCTGCGATAATGCTTAGATTAGGGACATCGAATGCGCTGTAAATACCGCTGTTTGCGTCACATTTTCCACTCAAAATATCGCCGAGGTCATAGACTATATTATCGACTCCGAGCATTAAATCAAGGCATCTTAATCCACTATCAAGTTCAACAACGATAGCTTTTTTGCCTTCTTTTGAAAGAGCGAGGCCGAGATTTAACGCAACTGTTGATTTACCCGTACCTCCCTTTCCGGAGGTGACAAGCATTATATTACCCATGCTTTTTCCCCGTTTCCTAATACATATATAATATAATATAACAAATTTTAGTTATATTGTAAATAGAATTGTTGTGATTTTTTACGAAATAAGACTATTTTCAACCGTGGGAGCGTTGCTCTCGGACTTATCAAAAAAGTGCTTATCGAAAATTTCCTTAACTATGGGAGCGGCCTTATTTCCGTTAAAGCCATATTCAACAACTGCGGCAACCGAAAGTTTGCAATTGTCAAGAGGTCCGATTGCAGTGAACACCGAGTTTGCGGCTTTGTTTCCGTAATTTTCGGGCGAACCGGTTTTACTTCCGACCTTAAAGGCATAATTTCCGAAGGCCGAGCGTCCTGTTCCCTTTGTTGAAACAAGGTACATTCCCTCTTTTACCGCCTCAAAAGCTCCGTTTTTGTTTTCGATAGTCGAGAGGACTTTGTCCTTATGCTCGTAAACAACCTTACTGTAATCGTAGGTTACGATTTTCTTTACAATATGCGCCTCCATACGCACGCCGTTATTACCAATAGCTCCCGTATAAACGGCAATCTGCAAGGGCGAAAACATACTGTCAGACTGTCCGATTGAAGCCTGAAGTACGTCACCGGGGTACCATTTGCGTCCCTGAGACTCACGATATTCGGGGCTTGCAAGTCTTCCCTTATTTTCGGGCAGCTCAAGGCCTGTTTTTTCTCCGAGGCCAAGTAGCGAGGCGTAGTTATTTATTGTGCTAATACCCATTCGCTTGCCGACATCGTAAAAGAAAATATTGCAGGAAACTCTGAGTGCATTTGCAAGGTTAATCTTAGAATGATGACCCATACAGGTGAATTTCATATCAAGGTAATCATAAACTCGATAGCAGCCTACGGTTGAGGACGAATTTATCGTGCCACTGCACATAGCGGCAACACCCATACAAGGCTTAAAGGTTGAGCCGGGGGCATATGCTCCGTTGAAACAACGATTAAAGAGCGGCTTTTGCTCGTTATTTGCAAGCTCGGAATAGTTGGAATAATACTCGGTTATATCATAAGAGGGGTAGTTTGCCGCCGTCATAATCTCGCCGGTTTGGGGATTTAGCGCAACAACGCAGCCTGCGTTTGCTTCGTCTCCCTTGCCCTTGGGACTGGTTGCAGCAATTTCCTTAATTCTCTTTTCTAAAACTGTTTGAGCGGTTTTCTGAAGCTCACTATCAATGGTTAATACGATGGTGTTGCCGGGAATGGGGTCTATCTTCATATACGAGCTTATAACGTTTCCCTCGACGTCAAATTCAATAACCTTGACGCCGTCGGTGCCCCTTAAATAGCTTTCATACTGCTTTTCGATTCCGCTTTTGCCAACGTAATCGTTATATCCATATCCCTGACTCTTAAGCTCGGCATATTCCTCGGCGTATATGGGTCCGATTGTGCCGAGAATGTGAGGAGCGATGGTGCCGTCGGGATATTCTCTGATACTTTCCTCGGAAATTCCAATACCCTCGTAGGTTATGCTCTTTTCAAGAATTTCCGAAACCGTGGACATCGAAACGTCCTTTGAGAAGGTGAAGGGTGTGCTTACAGTAAAGCCTTTTATCTCCATCTCGTAGCGAGATGCTATGATTATTCTTTTCTGTTTAGCGGAAAGCTTTTCATCAACGTCATAGCGCTCGCAGAGGGCATTCCAGACGTTTTCAAAGGTTGCATAATCCTGAAGTCCAATTCTTGCCTTGAGCGAGGCAACCGAATTTTCGTAGCCATCCTTGAATGCGTAAGGCTCTGTGTCGGTTATAGGAATAGACTGTTGATAGGTTTCGTTTTGCTTTGAAATAATGTCAGCGACCACGAGGATTATCTCGTTTACGTCGGCCATTTTAATATAGCTTTTATCAAAAACAACATTATAGCCAGTTCTGTTTGCGGCAAGAGGTATGCCGTTTCGATCAACGATTTCACCACGGGCAGCTTTAACGGTGAGCTCGCGGGTGTAACGAACGTCACTCATCTGACGGAAGCCTGCTCCCTCAATAAGTTGAAGCTGCATCATTCTAACGGCGTACAAGGCAAAGATTACTACAAGCAACACTGAAATAATCGTCAGTCTTGAAACTGCGATTCTTCTCTGTTTCATTTACCTCACTTCCCTTACCGTTTTTAAAATAAATTATTCGTCAAATTTTGCTTTATGGGGAGAAATCTTATAGATTTTTTCCGTCAAAAACGCTATTACTATGCCAAAAAGCGAGGTTTTCAAGAATGTTGGCAGGTAGTGCGAAGTAAACACTGCCGAGGCACCCTCATAGCCTCTTAGCACGTAAAAGAAAAAGAAATCAGCAAGACAATAAACCATCACAGCTACTGCTACGGCAACTATCACGCTGATAAACACGGGTCTAACGTAAAATTTCATAACAAGTGAAACTACAACACAAATAACGCACAAAATAAGCGCGTGAAAGCCGAAAACTCTTTGTGCACTGTAATCCCAAAAAAGACCACAAAGGCTCGCTACAATGGCCGACGGCACTATTCCCTCGTAGCACGAAAGAGCCACGGCGAAGGGAAGCAAAAATACCACGCCCTCAAAGATGCCAAATCTCACGGGAGCGCACTGAAAACAAAAAAGAAGGAGCGCAAAAAGGGTGTAAACTACCCATTTTACCAAATTGCGATATTTTTTAAGTACCACACTTCTCTCCTCCTTACATTTTGTTTATTTTTTGTCTTCTGTTTTTGAGGACGTATCGGTAGCTTCGGTTTCCTCGTTTTTGGCAGGCGCATTTGGGCTTTCATCAACCAAAAATTCGGTGATAATCATAACGCCCGTAACCTTTTCGACGTTTACGATAGGTGAAATTTCGCCATACATAGAAACGCCAGAATTTTCCGCCTTAATTGAGTCGACTGTGCCAATTAAAATTCCTGCGGGGAACATTCCGCCGATTCCCGAGGTTTCGATAATATCACCCGAAAGAAGCGCAGTATCACGAGGGAGCAGGCGAAGCTTAGTCTTAGACTTGGAATAGAGGTTTGCATCTCCACCGACAACTCCTGTTGCCTGAGTGCGAGAATTGTATGCTCCGACGTTGATTTCGGGGTCGAGGATTGTTGTTACAACGCTATAGGTAGGACCAACGTGGCTTACGATGCCGACAAGACCCTCGCTCGTTATGACGGGGGAATTTACCTTGATACCCGCCATACTTCCCTTATCAACTGTAAAGGAGCCAAACTGCGAGGAACTGTCTCTACCGATAACCATCGCCGATTCCAATTTATAATCGGGGTTTTGCTTCTTTATTTCAAGAAACTTTTTAAGGTGCTCGTTTTCGTTTTTATATTTTTCAAGATCGCTTAAATCCTTATAGGCTTCCGAAAGCTCTTTTTTAAGCTGTTCGTTTTCTTTTTGGGTTTCGCTTGCCGAAAGAAGCGAATTGAAGAAGCCCGCAACCTTATCCGAAATAGCAGAGGAAACCTTGACTATTGGGCTTACTACTGTTCCGACAACTGCTTCTGGAAGAGATGCATAATTTCCTGATGCCGCCTGATAAATCATCATACCGATAATAAGGGCAAGAAGGCAACAAATTGCTTTAAATGCCTTGCCTTTAAAAAATTCCTTCACCTAAAGTTTCCTCCTTTCCATTTTCGTAAAAAGCAGAAGTGCAGACGGAAAAATTCCGCCTGCGCTCTTAACAAACTAAACTATGCTTTATTCATCGTCAAGCAGAACATCGCTGAGTCTATCAATATCCTCGAGCATCATACCTGTTCCCTCTGCAACGCAGTCAAGGGGATTTTCAGCGATATGAACGGGAATACCGGTTTCGTGAGTGATAAGTGCGTCAAGTCCGCGAAGGAGCGCACCGCCGCCTGTTAATGTAATACCATTGTCAATAATATCGGCTGAAAGCTCGGGAGGAGTGTTTTCAAGAGTTGACTTAACAGCGTCAACAATCTGGAAAAGAGAATCTGAAAGAGCCTCTCTAACTTCCTCTGCCTCGATTGTAATTTCCTTAGGCAAACCGTCAACAAGGTTTCTACCCTTGATCATCATACTGCCTTCATTTTCATAAGGATATGCAGAGCCGATTTCAATTTTAACTGCCTCTGCGGTTCTCTCACCGATGAGCAGGTTATACTTTTTCTTGATGTAGTTAATAATAGCGAGGTCAAACTGATCGCCTGCTACACGTACAGAGCGAGCGGTTACGATACCGCCGAGAGAAATAACGGCAACCTCACTTGTACCGCCGCCGATATCAACAACCATGCTTCCGATAGGCTCGGAGATGGGAAGGCCTGCACCGATTGCAGCAGCCATAGGCTCTTCAATAACGTTTACCTGCTTTGCGCCTGCTTTATATGCGGCATCCTTAACAGCTCTCTTTTCAACCTCAGTAACTCCAGAGGGAATGCAGATAACTACACGGGGCTTACTGAAAACAGAGTTTCCGATAACCTTGGAAATAAAAATTTTGAGCATTGTTGCTGCGATGGCAAAGTCGGAGATAACGCCGTCCTTAAGAGGACTTACGGCAACGATGGAGCCGGGAGTTCTTCCGATAACCTCTTTTGCCTCTCTACCGACAAACTTAACTGTGTTATTTTTGATGTCCTTTGCGACAACAGAGGGCTCACGCATAATAATGCCCTTGCCCTTCATATAGACAAGTGTGTTAGCGGTACCGAGGTCGATACCAATGTCTTTTGAAAACATATTGAATCCGAACATTTTTTTCTCTCCTATATAGAAATTTATTTTTACACATAATAAACTATCTTATATTATAACCCTAAATTTATTATTTCACAATACAAAACTGTAAATTTTTTCAAAATTTCTATCAAATTGCGCCGTTTTTGTATAGTCCTCGTGTAAATCCGTCCTTTATTTCGGGTGTCTTTCCGAATTTTATGGATTTCAAGAGGTTTTTAGCCGACTGCGGGCTTTCAATCGTAAAATAACAAAGCAGAAAATCGATGTTCTTAAAATCATCATTTTCTATTTCGGCGCAAAGCGGAACCGAATTTAAAATTTCGCTCACCGCCCCTCCGCACACAATAGGCATTTTAGCGCCTTTTCTATCG
>JAZRHT010000108.1:0-6265 GCA_045644905.1 Oscillospiraceae bacterium | reverse complement strand
GACCGCTTGGCCTCCGACTTGACTATGAATTCCCATAGTCCATTTTTATATTGCGGCGTATATTTACAAGAATTTTCCACTATGCTATAATGAATTAAAGGGTTATCGACTCGCCCTTTTGAGAGGAGCTTATTATGGGCTGTCTTATTGAAATTTTAATGGAAGCTGTTTTTGAAGGCGTTGCTTATGGCTATGCCTGGCTTATGACCCTCATAATCCCTAAGCATAAGCTTTCAAAAAAGGCATTTGATATAATAAAATCCATAGTAATTGTATTTGCAATTATTGTGCTTGGCGTTGCTATAGCTGGACTTATTATGTGGCTGGATAATGCTCCCGATTCGGTTTACAGTAAAGCGGGTCGAATTATGTTCATTATTTCTGCAGTTATAATGGTAGCGCAGATTATTCTCGGAATAATCTCAAAAATCGTATCTAAAGAGAATAAAATAGAAGGCGAGGAGGATTCTGATGCACTTTAAAGTGCCAAAGTACGTACACCTCCCGATTTTGAGCTCGATAGCCTTAAAAATGCGCCCGATGTGCGCTTTTAGGCCGAGCAAGCCTCTCGGCTGCCACAATGGTTACAAATGTTCAGGACTTTATCACAATCGTTGCAAAGGGTCTCGGATTTTTATAATATTGACAGCGCACTTTTCATTTTATATAATATAATTACAAAACCTAAGGAGGCAAAATTATGTACATCTGTCCTAACTGCCAAAACACATCTGAAACACCCACCAATTTCTGCTTTAAATGCGGAACTCCCATGGTAGAGAAAGCTCCCGAGGTTCAGGCTGCTGCACCCGCTCCCGAGGCTCCCGCTTATGCTACTCAGCCCGAGCCCTCTGCTCCCGCTTATAGTGCTCCTCAGCCTATGCCACAGGCACCTGCTTACACCGTTCCTCAGCCCGTTTCTATCGCATACGAGCCTGAGAAAAAGGTTCCTCTTGGCAAGGTTATCGCAGGAATGGCTATCGCAATTGTAGGCTTTGTTTTCGCTGTGCTTTCCGTTCTTTACTCACTTCTGTTCATGTCAATGGAGCACGAAGTCGCAATCGTTTTTGCTATTTGGGTTGGTGGATTTTTCGCATTTCCTCTTTCAATGGTCGGATTTGTTCTCTCCAAAGGAAACGTAAATGCGGGCTGCACATCGCCTATGGCGAAAACCGGCAAAATCTTGGGTCTTATCGGATGGATTTGCGCAGTGGCTATAATTGCCATTACCGTAATCGTTACAGCATCCAATTTCTAAAATTAAAATGAGCCTCCCTGTTTTAAGGGAGGCTTTTTTATTTTGGGTCGAAATCTATCTACCGAAATTATTTGCAATATAAATAAATCTATTATATAATAGTAGTAACTTTAAAAGAAAGGCGGGCGGATATGGAAATTTTTCTTATAATTCTCTTAATTTTAGCGCTTATTGTAGCCGCCATTTTAATGCTGCCCGTTGATATTATTATTAAAAGCGACGAGAAGGGCGATTTGCAATTCAGATATAAATTGCTTTTCAAGGTTTACGGCGAAAATCCCGACCCTAACAACCCCATTATCAAGGCTGTTAAGAAAACGACGGGTATTGATAAGCTCGAAGTTAAGGAAATTAAAAAGAAGCTCAAAGAAAGCAGCTATGTTCCCACCGCCCTTGAAACTATAAACATTTTGAAGGGAATTTTGGGCGAGCTTGGTCACATTTTAAAGCACTTTTCGGCAAGGCTTTTTAAAATCGAGGTTAAATGCGCCGCTCTTGATGCCGCCGATGCGGCAATAAACTACGGTCAGTACTGCGCTCTTATCTATCCCCTGACCGCAGGGCTTGGCGTTTTTATTAAAATTCCCAAAAAAGCAAGAAAAATAAACATCGCCCTTGACCACGAAATTGAAAAGGATAAAATCGATTACGAAATTATTATAAGAGTTAAGATTGTGCGCGTGCTCACAGCATTTTTCAGAGCCGCCTACAAGGAAGCTATGCGAAACCTTGAAAACGGCCAGGCTCCAAAGCCTGCTCCAAAAAGAAAAAAGCCTTCAAAGAAGGCTTAGTTCTCAAAAAAGTTTAAAACGGCGCCAACGTGTTCGGTTATAGTTTCTTGCGTTCCCGTCAGCATTGCGTGGTTTGCGCCCTTTAGCGAAAGAAGGGTGCAGCTCTTACATTTTCTTGCAAACTCTCTCTGCGGCTCTATTTCAACAACTCTGTCGTTTTCTGCCGAAATAAGCAGAATTGGAGTTTTTATTCTTAAAGGCAGCCTTCCCTTTGTAATCTGCGAGCGCAGACACAGGGAATTGTAAACCCAGCCGTTTGACATCGGCGTTGTTTGGTATTCTCGGTTATTTCGGCGCATATCCATATTGTAATTAAAGCGGCTAAACGAAGCGTCGTGGCTTTTTCTGTGCGGCGTTTCGGGGTTAAATTCGCTGGAAGTCCAGAATTTTTGCCTTTTTCCGAAAACAATGGAGCAAAAAAGCGCACTCCCTCTTGCAACTGTGTGCGAAACCTTGGCAACGCAGGGGTCAAAAAGCGGCGCAGACATTACGGCTTTTTCTACAACGTCCTGCCATTTTGAAAGATATAGGGCAGTAACTGCTCCGCCCATAGAATGCGAATAAATATAAATCGGCTCGCTTGAGGCTTTGAGCACGATTTGGTTTATAAACTCGTTTAAATCTGCGGCATAATCGGTGAATTTATCGACGTGCAGAATGTCATCTCGCACACCAAGACGGCAGGAGCGCCCGTGACATCTCTGGTCATAGAGAAAAACATTGTAGCCGGCGCTCAAAAGATACCAAGCAATTTCATAAAACTTTTTTGTAAACTCGCTAAGTCCATGCACAATTACGACAGAGGCCTTGGCGTTTTGTTTTAGAAAATACTCGAAATATAGCTTTTTTCCGTCAAAGCTGTCGAAAAAACCTTCTTTTCTTATTTTTTCAAGCTCGTTTTCGATTTTCACAATTTGCTCGGGAAACATTTCCTCCGAGATAATTTCGGGAAAGCTTTGCATCTTAAAACTCCGTTTCTTTGTTTATCTTTTTAAAAAGAGGTGATAATAATGACAAATAAAAAATTCAGTTTGAAAAAGGTTCTGGTCATTATTATTGCCGCTTTAATTCTTTTTTCGGCCATTTCTATGGCGGCGACAAAATTTATTTATGACAGTATATTCGTGCGCTACGACGCGCCCATTAAAATCCCCGCAGAGTATTCCTATTTAATGGACACACGCGAAACTAAAACCTACCACTGTGGCGATGCGCTTTTAACAGGGCATCTCTACCGCGCCGACAAAGAGCTCTCTAAGAATGCGCTTATCATTCTCGCTCCCGGCTTTAATGCAGGCGCGGACAGCTACATTTGTCAGATTGAGGCGCTTCTTAAACAAGGCTGGTCGGTTTTCGCCTTTGACCCGACGGGATGTGTAAACTCGGGCGGCGACAGTACGGTTGGCTTTGCACAAGAGGTTTTAGACCTTGAGGCAACGCTAAAATATGTTGAAAGTTGCGCGCGTTTCGGTTATAATGATATAGTAATAATGGGTCACAGCCGAGGCGGATATGCCGCCTGCCTTATGCTCTCGCGCGGATTTGATATTTCCGCCGTTGTCAGCATTAGCGGTGTAAACAGCTCCATGGCGGCAGTTATCGGCTCTGCACAGGATAAGGTTGGAGCGATAGCCTACTTAAATTACCCTTGCCTTTGGGCTTATCAGAGCCTTATTTTCGGGGCAGAAACGGTTAATCTCGAGGCCGATGAGGTTATAGACAGCTGTGATACCCCCGTTTTGATAATTCACGGAAAGGGCGACAGCGAGCTTCCGAGTGACAAATATTCGATTTATTCCTATAAAAACGAAATTGAAAATCCCAACGCGGATTTCGAGCTTATTGACGGCGGCCACACCGACCTTTTGTTTGCGGAAAACGGCGGTGCAAACGCCTTTGTAATGTCGAAAATCGACGAATTTTTAAGGCTTAGTATTTCATAGAGAGGGTGCACAATTTGGATATCGTTATCATTCCTGCCTACGAGCCCGATAGTGAGCTTATATCCCTGACCGAGCAGCTCTCAGGCGAGGGCTTTGAGGTTTTAGTGGTAGACGACGGAAGCGGAGAAAAATATGCTGAAATTTTCTCTGCCGCCCAAAAAAACGCCACAATTTTAACTCACAAAAAGAATATGGGCAAGGGCGCAGCGCTAAAAACCGCTATGCGTCACATTCGTGACAACATTCCCGAGTGTCAGCACTTTATAACCTGCGATGCCGACGGGCAGCACAAGGTGCAGGACGTTATCAGAGTTCGCGAGCGCCTACACAAAGGGGACAAGTTTGTTTTAACTGTGCGCGAGCGCAAAACCAAAATTCCTTTTCGCTCCAAGTTCGGAAATAATTTGTCGAGAATTGTCTATGCACTACTGACTAACAAATACCTCTCGGACAACCAGTCGGGGCTTAGGGGCTTCTCGAGAGAGCACATAGAGTGGCTCTGCGAGGTCGAAAGAGATAACTACGACTACGAAATGAACGTTCTCTACTACGCATCCAAAAAGGGAGTGCGAATTTCGACGATTCCCATTGACGCAATTTACATAGGCAACAACGAAAGCTCGCATTTTAATCCCGTCAAAGACACGATTCGTATTTACAAGAGCCTTTTTAAACTGGCAAGCGCAAGCTTTATATCCTTTGCGGCGATAGAGCTTCTCATTTTAATTGCCACTATTTTTTGGGGCTATAAGCACCTTATGTTCTCGCTCCCGAGCGCTGCGGCAATAGGCTATCTTATCACCATTATCTTAAACAGATTTGTCTTTTTCCGCCACACAAAGTGCTACGATTATCTTTCGATACTCATTTACACGGTTATTGAATACCTATTCTATTATCTGCTCTGCACGATATTTATGCTCTCAGCACCCATAATTCCGCTGTGGATTGCATTCAATATCGTTTACATATTCTGCATACCGCTAAGATACTATCTGCACAAATTCATCTTTATAGCATCAAAGCCGCACGATTAAACTTAAAGACAAACATTCTTTTGAATGTTTGTCTTTTTTCTTTAGATTTCCATTGTTTTTTTCATATTCTCGCAGAAATTAGCTTTATCAAGGCGCAAAATCTGCTCTATAGACGCAACTGTTGTATCAACATTAGCGCAACCGTGCATTTTAACAACAATCTTGCGAGGACCTAAGAAGGTTGCCGCGCCCTGCGAATTGAAATCGAAGGTTTTAAAGATTGCATTTCTTATTTTAGATAAGGTTTCCTCGCCCAAATCAAGATCTAATTCCTCAATTACTTCAAGAGCTTTTCTGCCTGCGGCTTCGGTGCATTTTAAGAGGAGGTTGCCTGCAAAGCCATCGCAAACAACAACGTCGGCATAGCCTGAAACGAGGTCGCTTCCCTCTAAATTTCCAACGAAGTTTATGGGGAGCTCTTTTATTTTAGCATAGGCCTCTTTTGTAAGAGCGTTTCCTTTTTGCTCCTCTCGACCGACCGACATAAGTCCGACTCTCGCTTTTTCAACGCCGATATAGCTCTCTGCAAAAACGCTTCCCATCTTTGCAAAGCGGACAAGGTCATCGGCGGTAGGGTCAATATTAGCGCCGCAGTCAACTAAGCATACAAGGGGCTTTCCTTCGCCATTGCAGGGCAGAGCCGAAGCGAGCGCAGGGAATTTAAGACCCTTTAAGAGTCCCAATCTACATATAGAGCCGACTAAAACTGCGCCTGTATTTCCCGGGGAAAGCAGCGCAATAGCATCGTCATCCGCTTTTAATTTCTCATAGGAAAGCGCAAGAGAGCTGTCATCTCTGCCGCCGAAAATAACCGTCGGGGGCTCTGAGTTTGAAATGAATTTATCGGTGTCAATAACCTCGTAATTCTCTTTTTCGATGCCCTCGTTTTGCATAAGAGCATCAATTTTAGCCTGCTCTCCGACAAGGACGGGGAAAAAGTCAATGCCGCTTTTTACCGCCTTGGCAGCTCCCAAAACAACCGGCTCTATGCCTGCATCTGCGCCATAGATATCAATGATAATTTTTTTCATAGAAAACCTCTATTCGAGCGAAATTATAAAATCGTAAACCTCTTGTCCGCCGTTTACAAATCCGATATCGCAAAGGGGATAATTGCTCTCTAAAAACTCTCTGAGAGCTTCGTTTTCGCATTCTGTGACCGACGCGCCCGAAAATACGATGATAACGTCCTTTTCGCATTCGTCGGTTACCGATTTTATGGTCGATTTTGCACAT
>JAZRHT010000107.1:0-2964 GCA_045644905.1 Oscillospiraceae bacterium | reverse complement strand
GAGGGATATTATTTCTAAAATATCAGTTTTCTATTTATTTCGGGGATAGGGCTTCTTTTGGTCGGTAATCTCAGCCAAATAGTCCATACTTGTGTCGAGTGCGAGCGCAATTTTTCTGCACTGCTCAAATGTATAGTGTCTTTTGCCGCTCTCTATTTTGGAATAGTCGCTTTGATCAATGCCTGTCAGCATCTGCATTTTTATCTGTGTATAGCCTTTTTCTTTTCGTAATTCTTTGAATCTTGTCATTTTTATCACCCAAATAGTTTCTCTGCATTATTATAGAAAACGTCCTCAATCTGCGAGGGGGTAATGTCGGCGAGAATAAATGCTTGTCTGAGTGCCATAAATTCCTCGGAAATAACGTGCCAAGCCTTAAACTGTGTTTTTGACTTAAAGCTGTTAATATCGTCGGCATTTATCCAGTAAAAGCTGTCGGCAATGGAAATACATTTTCCCGCCAGCGAGGAAACAGGAAAATCTGTTCCCCACATACAGCGTGTTGTACCGATTTTTTTAAGGATATACTGAATGGCGGGCGACTCGCAAACTCCCGAAAAATCAAACCAGACATTGTCTAAATCCTTTAGTTTGTCAACGGTGTCGAAAACAGTCCAGGCGGCAAAGGCTCTTGCAGCGTGCGCTAAAATCAAGGTCGCATCGGGGTATTTTTTTGCCATATTTATTATGTATTTGAGATTGCTCTCGTCAGCGAGCACATTGTCCTTTACCATGTGCAAGGTTATCGCAAGGCGCCTTTTGCTTGCAACCTCCCAGGCCGACTCGGGCAGATATTCTTCAATATCAGCATTAAAGGTGTCACTGCGGTTTGCAAAAATGTGATAGCATTTAAGTCCCTTAATATTGGGGTGAACAAGCCTTTTTTCAATGTCCTCGACCGTATCAGAAGGTAAAACCTCAATTTCTGCAACATTATTCGGGAAGGCTTCAAGCTGTTTTTTCGTAAATTCAAGAGATTTATGCATTTGAGCCGCGTCTTTAAGAGAGATTTCGGGATAAAGAATTGCGTTGGCGCGAAGCAGCCTATCTTTTACAAAGGGACGCATATCCTCATAGTAGCTTTCAAAATTCGCAAGTCCTTTGTAGAGATTTTCGTTGTGGGATATGTGCATATGAGCGTCAAAAAGCTTGTCGGGCAGAAAGTCGCTGATAATTTTTGCAACCTCAAAATCGTACTCGTTGTATTTATAATCTACAATCACTTTGCATTGTCCTTTCTATATTTGTTAGGAGTCTGCATATCCTATGTCACACCTCGCCTAATTGCATCAAACTATGTCTTGTCGGGATAGTTTTTATTATAAAGGCTAGTCGGATTGTTGTCAATCCATAGCTTGAACTTACAATTGCGATTGCTGTCTAAAAATATTCACAAATTTGGCGGTTTTAAGGGGATAAAAATATAGACATAATGATTTCTTTATGCTATAATGTAAGTTGGATTAAAATCGGTGTATTATACTCATTTTTGGGCGAAAGGGAGGAAAAGTGTGTGCTTGTTTTAGGCATTGACCCCGGCTATGCAATAGTCGGTTGGGGACTTATTGATTTTACACACGGCAGACTCACTCCGCTCGCCTTTGGAGCTATCACAACTCAGGCAGGAGAGCCTTTCCCCGAGCGTCTTTTAAAAATATCCGAGAGAATGTCAGCTATCTTAGAAAAGTACAAGCCGCAGGCAGTTTCGGTTGAAAAGCTTTACTTTGCAAGCAACACCACAACCGCTATCGATGTTGCTCAGGCAAGGGGAGTAATCTTAACCGAGGCGGCAAGACGGCACATCGACATTTTTGAATACACACCTATGCAGGTTAAGCAGTCGGTCGTCGGCTATGGACTTGCTGAGAAAAAGCAGGTTATGGAAATGACAAGGCAGCTTCTTAAGCTTAAAGAAGTCCCCAAACCTGACGACACCGCCGATGCCTTGGCGGTTGCGATATGCCACGCGCACAGCTTTAATTCGCAAAGCTACAATCTCTTAAACAATCTCAAAAAATAAGGAGAAAATCCTATGATTTACAGTTTAACGGGCAGACTTATCCATAAGGAAAACTCACTTGCCGTTATTGAATGTGCAGGGGTCGGCTACGGTGTGATATGCACAAATCAGACAATTTCTCGTCTTTCTGGCGACACCGTAACTGTTTTTACCTATATGCACATAACCGAAAATTCGCTCGACCTTTTCGGCTTTGCTTCTCGCGACGAGCTTGACGCATTTAAGATGCTCATTTCGGTTTCGGGAGTAGGACCTAAAGCCGCTTTAGCAATCCTTTCGGAATTTGCCCCCGACAGACTGATGCTGTTTATCGCATCGGGCGATGCAAAGATGATAACAAAGGCGCAGGGAGTTGGTCCTAAGCTCGCTCAGAGAATAGTTTTAGAGCTCAAAGACAAGGCTTCAAAGGGACTTCCCAGCGGAGTTATCGCCGCAGATAGCGACGTATTTTCGAGTAGAAGCGAGAGAAACGTCGGCTCAGACAATCTCTCCGAGGCCATAAGCGCTCTTGTAACATTGGGTTATAACAGAAGCGAGGCGCTCACCGCACTCGGCGGCGCTGACCCTTCAATGAGCTCTGACGATATGATAAGATTTGCGCTTAGAAAGCTTTCAAGAATATAAAGGGAGGAGGCAGGTAAAATGCCGGTTGAGGATTACGAGATTAAATTAGACGACAGAATAATAATGCCCGAGTATAATTCTATGGACAGTGAGACCGAGATTTCTCTAAGACCCAAAACCTTAGATGAATACATCGGTCAAAAGAAGGCAAAGGAAAATTTAAAAATCTATATCGATGCCGCAAGAAAGAGAAAGCAGTCCTTAGACCACGTGCTTTTATATGGCCCTCCGGGACTCGGTAAAACAACGCTTGCAGGAATCGTTGCTAATGAAATGAATGTAAACATTCGTGTAACCAGCGGACCTGCCATCGAAAAGCC
>JAZRHT010000106.1:0-23145 GCA_045644905.1 Oscillospiraceae bacterium | reverse complement strand
CGCAAGAAAGAGAAAGCAGTCCTTAGACCACGTGCTTTTATATGGCCCTCCGGGACTCGGTAAAACAACGCTTGCAGGAATCGTTGCTAATGAAATGAATGTAAACATTCGTGTAACCAGCGGACCTGCCATCGAAAAGCCCGGCGACCTTGCCGCACTGCTTACAGGTCTTGAAGAAGGCGACATTCTCTTTATCGACGAAATTCATAGACTTTCAAGAGCGGTTGAGGAAATTTTATATCCTGCAATGGAGGACTATGCGCTCGATATTATAATAGGAAAAGGTCCTTCGGCTCGCTCAATTAGACTCGACCTTAAAAAGTTTACCCTTATCGGAGCGACAACAAGAGCGGGTCAGCTCTCAGCTCCTCTTAGAGATAGATTCGGCGTTATCCTGCGCCTTGAAATGTACACTCCCGAGGAGCTTTCGCTCATTGTTAAGAGAAGCGCCAGCCTACTCGGCATCGACTGCGAAGAGGACGGAGCTTTGGAAATTGCAAAGCGCTCGAGAGGAACTCCCCGAATCGCAAACCGCCTTTTAAAGCGAGTTCGTGACTTTGCCGAGGTTATCGGAAACGGCAGAATTGACAGAGAAATTGCCGACACCGCGCTTCTCAGGCTTGAAATTGACCACATGGGTCTTGATAACATCGACAGACGAATGTTAGAGACCATTATAAAGGGCTACAACGGCGGTCCTGTCGGTTTAGAAACCCTTGCGGCGGCAATCGGCGAAGAAACAGTCACACTCGAGGATGTTTACGAGCCTTACCTTATGCAGATAGGCTTTTTAAGCCGCACACCGAGAGGCCGATGCGTAACGGTTTTAGGTTACGAGCATTTAGGACTTAAGCCTAATAGCGAAAATGGACAGATTTCTTTTTAAAAAATAGGAGAAAATATGAGATACAGCACGCAGAATTCAGAATATAAGCTCATCGACACCTCGTCGGGAGAGAGACTTGAGCGTTGGGGCGATGTTACCCTTATCCGCCCCGACCCACAGATAATCTGGAAAACCGAAAAGGGAAAAGAATGGGATGAGGCCGATGCCCGTTATATCCGCTCTAACAAAGGCGGCGGACATTGGGAAATTTACCGCAAAACAAAGGAAGCCTGGAATGTTAATTTCGGCGACATTACAATGCTTGTTCGCCCAACGGGATTTAAGCACACAGGTGTTTTCCCCGAGCAGGCAGTAAACTGGCAGATGTTCGATGAAATAATAAAAAATGCAAATAGAGAGGTTTCGGTTTTAAACCTTTTTGCATACACAGGCGGTGCGACACTCGCCTGCGCCAAGGCAGGAGCAAACGTCTGCCACGTTGACGCATCTAAGGGTATGGTTTCCTGGGCGAGAGAAAATGCCGCCCTTTCGGGACTTTCGGATAAGCCGATAAGATGGATAGTTGACGACTGCAAGAAGTTCGTTGAAAGAGAGATCCGCCGCGGCAGAAGGTATGATGCAATTATTATGGACCCTCCCTCCTATGGCAGAGGTCCTTCGGGCGAGGTTTGGCAGCTTGAGGATCAGATTTATGATTTAGTCGAGCTTTGCTCGGGAGTTCTCAGCGACGATCCTCTGTTCTTTGTAATCAATTCCTACACCGCAGGCTTAACTCCCTCGGTTATGAAATACGTTCTGAGTCAGACAGTTGCAAAGGGTAGAGGCGGAGAGCTTTCTGCCGATGAAATCGGAATTATGGTTGAGAAAACGGGTCAGTGTCTGCCCTGCGGCTCAACCGCTATCTGGCTTAAAAAATAAAGAAGGATAAAAGAATGGCTAAAGCATTTATAGAGTGCAAGAACGTTTCCTACGCTTACGGCGAAGAAGAGGAAACCGTTGTTGCAATAGATAATCTTAACCTAACCATAAATGAGGGCGAATTTGTTGCGATTTTGGGTCACAACGGAAGCGGCAAATCAACCCTTTCCAAGCACTTTAACGGAATACTGACTCCCACAAGCGGCGACGTTATTGTTGACGGGATTAACACTCGCGACGAGGAAAAGCTCTTTGAGCTCCGTAGCCGAGTCGGAATGGTTTTCCAAAACCCCGACAATCAGATAGTTGCAACTATCGTCGAGGAGGACGTTGCTTTCGCTCCCGAAAACTTAGGCATTGAGCCGAACGAAATCCGAAAAAGAGTGGATGAGGCTTTAAAGACGGTTGGAATGTATAAATACAAGGATCGCCAGCCGCACAAGCTTTCGGGCGGTCAGAAGCAGAGGGTTGCTATTGCAGGCGTGCTTGCAATGAACCCCAAATGCATAATTCTCGACGAGCCGACCGCAATGCTCGATCCCGAGGGCAGAGCGCAGGTTATGAGAACTATTGAAAAGCTTTCTTCCGAGGGCATAACAGTCGTGCTTATAACTCATTTTATGGATGAGGCGGCAAGAGCTAATAGAGTCGTTGTTATGAACGACGGTAAAGCTATCTTAGACGGCACTCCCCGAGAGGTTTTCAGAGAGGGAGAAAAGCTTTTAGAGGTTGGACTTGCTGTTCCATCGGTAACGCAGCTTTGTTCACAGCTTTCAAAGGCGGGGCTCGATATTGAGCCTGACATTATCAGCGAGGATGAATGTTTAGAGAGTCTTCGCAAAATTTTAGCAAAATAAATTGGAGGAAAAAATGTCTGTCATTAAAGTAAGTGATTTGACATATTGCTACGGCAGGGGCACACCTTTTGAAAAGGTTGCTCTTGACAAGGTTAGCTTTAATATAGAGAAGGGTGAGTTTGTCGCAATTATCGGTCACACCGGAAGCGGCAAGTCAACCTTAGTTTCGCACCTTAACGGCCTTATAACCCCCGAGAGCGGAAGCGTTTATCTCGACGGCGAGGATATCTTCAAAAAGGGATATGATCTCAGAGCCGCTCGTTTCAGAGTTGGACTCGTTTTCCAATACCCCGAGTATCAGCTTTTTGAGGAAACCGTTTTTAAGGATATCGCTTTCGGTCCTAAAAATATGGGACTTTCAGAGACGGAAGTTAAAGAGAGGGTGCTTTCGGCGGCAAAGGCGCTTGAAATTCGTCCCGAACTGCTTAAAAAGTCCCCCTTCGAGCTTTCGGGCGGACAAAAAAGAAGGGTCGCTATCGCAGGCGTTATAGCTATGCAGCCCGAAGTTTTAGTGTTAGACGAGCCTGCCGCAGGTCTCGACCCCAAGGGCAGAAAAAGGGTTATGCGCCTTATCGACGATTATCGAAAAAACACCGGCAGCACCGTTATAATAGTTTCTCATTCTATGGAAACCGCGGCAAAATATGCTGACAGAGTTTTGGTTATGAATGACGGCAAGCTTTTCTTTGAGGGCAAGGTAAGAGAGCTTTTCTCAAAATCTCAGGAGCTTTCAGAGATAGGTCTCTCGGTGCCGCCCATTACAAGAATTTTCCACAAGCTCATAGAAGAAGGCTACAACCTTCCCGAAGATATATACACGGCAGATGACGCGGCAGAATATATTCTCTCGCGAAGTGGGAAAGGGGGCGGCGACTTATGTTAGGTGATATTACTATAGGTCAGATGTACCCTGCAAATTCAGTTGTGCATAGGCTTGACCCTCGATTTAAGATGGTCTTTACCATTATGTTTGTCGTAATGCTTTTCTGCGCCAACACGTACATCGGAATTGCCATTAACATAATTTTCGTAATAGCTGCTTATGCTCTTTCGAAAATTCCCTTTAAGATGCTTATTAAAACAATAAAGCCGATAGTTCCGATAGTTTTGTTTATGATGCTTTTCAACGTCTTTTTCTATCAGGGTGAAACGGTGCTTTACAAAATATGGATACTGAGCATAACCAAAGAGGGACTCTACTCGGCGGCATTTATGGTTTTCAGAATCATTCTCATCATTTCGGGAACGGCGCTTCTTACCTACACAACTTCGTCCATCGAGCTTACCGATGCTATTGAGAGCCTGCTCTCACCCTTGAAGGTTATAAAATTCCCCGTTCACGAGCTTGCAATGATGATGACTATTGCACTTCGCTTTATCCCGACTCTTATCGAGGAAACCGAAAAGATAATGTCGGCACAAAAGGCTCGAGGCGCAGATTTTGAAAGCGGCAACCTCATAAAGAGAGCCAAGGCGCTTATGCCCATTTTAATTCCGCTTTTCATTTCGGCTATTAAGAGAGCAGGAGACCTTGCAACCGCTATGGAAAGCCGTTGCTATCATAACGGAATCGGCAGAACAAGAATGAAAAAATTAAAGGCAGGCAGGGGAGATTTTGTTGCTCTCTCGGTTATGGTGCTTGTAATTGTGGCCGTTATAGTCGCAGGAATTTTTACCCCTAAAATCATCTAAGAAAGGAGCGCAGCTATGAAAACCTTTGCAGTTAAAATCCGCTTTTTAGGTGCAAACTATCACGGATTTCAAAGACAACAAAATGCTCTTACCGTGCAAGAGGTTATAGAAGATGCGCTACTTAAAATCTTAGGCGAAAATACAGTTATATTCGGTTGCAGCCGCACCGATACGGGTGTCAGCGCGGCAGAATATGTTTTCAGTTTTAAAACTGAAAATGCTATCACTCCCCAAAAATTAAAGAGTGCGCTAAACCACTTTTTGCCCGAGGATATCGGCGTTTTTGACGCAGTGGTAACACGTGACGACTTTCATGCAAGATACGATACCAGTCAAAAGGAATACAAATATATAATCCGCAACACTCGGCAAAAGGATCCCTTTTGTGAGGGTAGAGTTTTCCGCTATGGAATAAAAAAGCTCGATGCTCAGTTTTTAAATAAACAGGCGCAGGACCTACTCGGTACTCACGATTTCTCTGCGTTCTGCTCAGCCGATGACGGCGCTAAAAACCATGTGCGAACAATTACACACGCAAGCGTACAGCGAGAGGGCGACGATGTGGTTTTTACATTTAGAGCCGATGGATTTCTTTATAATATGGTACGCATTATGGTGGGAACTCTTTTATGGATGTCGGAGGGCAAGATAAAAGAAGGAAGCATTCGTGATATTTTAGAAAGCTGCGACAGACAAAAAGCGGGTGCCACCGCAAGTGCAAGCGGACTATATCTAAACCGCGTAATTTACGAAATCGATCCATTTTTAGAAAAGGAGGAATAGACTTGGCAGAGGTAAGAGAAATAAGAGATGCCCTAAAAAAGCGCAAGCGCGCAAGACTTATCCGCAGAATTGCTATTTCTGTTATAGTCGTTTCCCTTGCAGCGGTAATAATCATAAATAAGGATAATTTAACCCCCGAAGCAATTTCAAATTGGCTTTCAGGCACAGTTATGCAAAGCGGCGAGGGAGGTTTCCCCGTTAAAATGCCGTCAGGCGAGGCGGTGAGCCTTGATATGCTCGGCTCGGATATCGCCCTTACCAATCAGACTAACGTTTATTTCTATTCCTCGCGCGGAAATCAGATGCGCAGCGTTCAGCACGCGAGAAAAAACGTTCAGGCCAAGGCGGCGGGAAATAACCTGCTCGTATATTCGGTAGGAGCGCAGGAGGCCTCGGTTGAAACCATTAAGAAAACCGCCGCAACCCTTAAAACAGAAAAGCCCATAATCACAGGTGAGGTTTGTAAGAACGGCGAGTTCGTAATCGCAACTCAGTCGGACGTTTACACCTCTGAAATGAAGGTCTACGATAAAAATGCAAACGCAGTTTTTAAATGGACTCCCTCGGTTGGCGTTATTTCCTCGCTCTCCATTTCCCCGGACGGAAATAGAGTTGCCGCCGCAACCCTTTACACTCAGGGCGGAAAAATTATGTCGGGAATACATTTATTCTCAACAAGTAAATCCGAGGCGCTTTTCTCATATAAAATTGAAAATCAGATAGTGCGCACTCTTTCTTGTGATAAAAACGGTGTCACTGTCATTACAGATATGCAGTACACAAGGCTTGATGAATACGGCACCGAGGTTGGAACCTTCTCCTTTAACGAGAAAAAGCTTCTTGATGTAGCGGACTCAAACGGTGGCCACGCTCTTATATTTGAGGATGTAAACGATCCCAACAAGAGCGTTCTTTGTACACTTAGCTCAAAAGCCGAACTTAAAGCAGAGACCAACGTTGCCGAAAATATTATTGATATGGCAACGAGCTCAGATAATATCTATCTTGTTTCCGAAAAGGGAATATTCCTTTACGAAGCGGAAAATCTCATAAGGCGTGACGAATGTGCCATTGAGGACGATGCGGAGATGGTATGCGCCGGCACGTCAGGTGCATACGTTATAACAGCGGCTTCAGAAGTGATTAAAGCTGACGTTAAGAATTAAAAAGAGGTGTCATCTATGAATTGGGTAATTGGAATTTTACTTGACGTTATTTTAGTTGCCATCGCACTTTTGTGCATAAGAAAGGGTAGCAAGGATGGCTTTGCCAAAACCATCGTGAGCTTTGCAGGAATTTTTATCGCTATAATTTTAGCGGTGAGCATCTCAAAGCCTATTGCAAATTATGCCTATACAAATTTTGCGCAGAAGCCTATCGAAACTGCGGTTGAAAACGTTATCAAGGATCAGGCTAATTCTACTTCTGAAAACGCTCCGTCACTCGATATGCTTATTTCCGGCATAGAAGAAAAAATTGAAGACGAGAAAACCCCCGCCTTTATTAAAAATCTTTTTGGCACTGAGGAAAAGAGAGCAGAGCTTAAAGAGGATATAAAATCAGTTTACACCCCTGACATCGCAGAGCTTTCTAAAGCGGCAACCGAAAAGGTTTTAAAGCCGGTTCTCATTTCGATTATATCGGCGGTCGTTTTCATAACTATTTTCCTTGCCGTTTTGATTATATGCGCAATACTTTCAAAGGCGCTTAAAATAGTTAATAAAATCCCTCTGCTCGGTGGCGTAAATGCACTTCTCGGCGGCATAATCGGACTTTTAAAGGCTCTTATCATTGTACTTATCATAAACTACGTTATCGTTTCAGTTACATCTTCAGGCACAAATATTCTCGGTGTTATCACCGCCGAAACAGTCAATTCTTCGCTTATTATGAAAAATCTTGCGCTTGTAAACCCATTAAACTCGCTTTTAGCATCGGTTTTGGGCACAAAGTAGTATTTAAGTAAAGGAAAAGAAAATGGAAAAGAAAGTAAACAAAAATCTGAATATTCCAAATGCGCTGTCATTTTTCAGAATGCTTTTAATACCCGTATTCATAGTATTCTATATGATGGCAGATAAAACCGATTACATTTACTATGTCTATGCCGCATCTGCGCTGATTCTTTCAGGCCTTACCGACCTTTTTGACGGTGTAATCGCAAGAAAATTCAATCAGATAACAGAGCTTGGAAAAATTCTTGACCCCATCGCCGATAAATTAACACAGATGGCAGTTGTTATCTGCGTTGCAATTAAGCTGAATAACATTGAAATAACTCTGGCGCTTACGCTTTTTGTTTTAAAGGAAATTGCAATGCTTATAGGCGGCTATATCATTCTCAAAAACAATATTATAATTCAGCCTTCGCAGTGGTATGGCAAGGTTGCAACGGCGGTTTTCTACATTGTTATGGCCGCAATTGCCTTGTTTGATTTAGGCACGAAAACCTCGTTTATTCTCATTCTTGTTGCCGCTGCATTTATGCTTTTCGCATTTTTCCAGTATCTTCGCGATTATTTCAGAATGATGGCAACCAAAAAAGAAAATAGCAACTAAACCTTAAAGGAGAAACTAACCCTATGCTTTGTTCACGTTGTAAAAAAAGACCTGCCGTTGTTTTTATGTCAACTATGGACGGCGATAGTTCTAAACAAACTCAGGGACTTTGCCTTGTATGTGCAAAGGAAATGGGAATAGGTCCTGTCAACGATATTATAAAACAAATGGGACTTACAGATGAGCAGATAGATATGCTTTCCGACCAGATGACCGATATGTTTTCCGAAAACGGCGATTTAGGTGAGCTTTTTGAGGCGGGCGGCGCACAAACCTTCCCCTTAGATAAGCTTTCCGAGGGCGAAGAAAAAGAGGAAGATTCTAAGGAAAGCGGCTCTAATAAAAAAGAAGACAACAAAAAGAAAAAGACTAAATTTAAATATCTTGAAAATTTCTGCGACAATTTAACACGAAAGGCTCGTGAAAATAAGCTCGACCGAATTATCGGAAGAGAAAAGGAAATCGCGAGAATGACTCAGATTCTCTGCCGCCGCAGTAAAAACAACCCCTGCCTTATCGGTGAGCCCGGTGTTGGTAAAACTGCCATTGTCGAGGGTCTTGCCCTTAAGATTGCGGCAGGCGACGTTCCTGCCCGACTTTCTGATAAAGAACTTTATCTTTTAGATTTAACCGCCCTCGTTGCAGGAACGCAGTTCAGAGGACAGTTTGAAAGCAGAATTAAGGGACTTATTGACGAGGTTAAGAGCGCAGGAAACATAATTCTGTTTGTTGACGAGGTGCATAACCTTGTCGGAGCGGGCGAGAGCGAGGGCAGTATGAATGCTGCCAATATCCTAAAGCCTGCCCTTTCAAGAGGTGAAATTCAGGTTATCGGCGCAACTACCTTCGCCGAGTATCGCAAATATATAGAAAAGGATGCCGCCTTAGAGCGCCGCTTCCAGCCAATAACTGTTGAGGAGCCTTCAATTTCGGATAGCATCGAGCTTATCCGCGGAATTAAGGGCTATTATGAACAGTATCACGATGCAGTCGTTTCGGATGATATTGCCGCTCGTGCCGTCGTGCTTTCGGAAAGATATATAACCGATAGATTCCTGCCCGACAAAGCAATCGACCTTTTAGGCGAGGCCTGCGCTTATGCCTGCCTTAGAAACGTGCTGAGGGGCGAAGCTGAGCGCCACCAAAATGAGCTTAAAAAGCTAAAGAGCCGCGAGGGAGCGCTTTCGGGCGAGGAAACTATTGACTACGAGGCTCTTGCGCTTGTGCGCTCGGACATCTGCAAATTAGAAGCCGAGGTTGAGAAAATCGACTTTGAGGCACTCAAAACTCACGTTACAATCTCCGACCTTGCAGGAGTTATCGAGCTTTGGACGGGAATCCCTGCCTCCAAAATCGAGGAGAGCGAGAGAAATCGTCTTGGGGTTTTAGAAAATAATCTTAAAGCAAAAATCATCGGTCAGGACGAGGCTATTGATAGCGTTGTCCGTGCCATAACAAGAAACAGAGCGGGTCTTTCTATGCGCCGCCGCCCTGCATCCTTTATATTTGTGGGACCTACTGGCGTTGGAAAAACCGAGCTTGTCAGAAGCTTAGCCGGCGAGCTTTTTGACGGCTGCGACCCCCTTATCCGCCTTGATATGTCGGAGTATATGGAGAAGCATGCCGTTTCCAAAATTATCGGCTCCCCTCCAGGATACGTCGGATATGACGAGGCAGGTCAGCTAACCGAGAAGGTTCGCCGCCGTCCTTACAGCGTAATTCTCTTTGACGAGATTGAAAAGGCACATCCCGACGTTATGAACATTCTGCTTCAGATTTTAGACGAGGGCAGAATAACCGATGCTCACGGCAGAACGGTTAACTTTGAGCACACCGTTATTGTTATGACCTCTAATGCAGGCTCGGATAAAAACGGCTTTGGATTAGGCTTTGAAAAGAGCGCCGAGGAGCTTGCGAGCGAAAAGGCAAGAAAAGCGCTTTCGGAGTTTTTAAGACCCGAGTTTATCGCAAGAGTTGACGAGGTTGTTGTATTTAAGCCCCTAAGCTCCGAGAATTTAGAAAAGATTGCTGAGCTTATGGTCAAAGAGCTCGAGCCTGCCCTGAGTGAAAAGGGAATCGCTCTTACAGTCACAAACGAGGCTCTTTCGCTTATATGCCAAAAGGCAAACGGTGGTAAATTCGCCGCAAGAGATTTAAGGCACATTATTCGCCGCGAGGTCGAGGATAAAATCGCCTTTATTTACACACAAAGCGCCGAGGGAAGCATTAAAGAATTTAATGTTTTTGCCGACGATGATAAGATTGTAGTTACCCATAAATAAAAATGAAAGGAGAGAGATGTATGAAAAAGAAGGCCTTATTGCTCTGCGTTTTAATGGCGGCAGTTTGCCTTTTTTCAGCCTGCGACAGAAACGTTGAAAACAAAGGCGCGCTCATCTCTCCCCCTGCGCTTTTTGAGGGTCAAAACGAAATTATGAAGGCGCTTAAAGCCTCGGTTGGAGAGAATATCTCTCTCGAATATCCCAAAACGGGAGAAAACCGCTCGGCCTTTGTGCTTTCTGATTTAAACGGCGACACTCAGCCCGAGGTTATCGCATTTTACCGCCCCGTTTCCGAGGAAATAACTCAGGACGTTGCCCATATCAACATTCTTGACGAGGTGGACGGAAAGTGGGTTTCGGTCTGCGATATCGTTGGCGAGGCTAAGGGAATTGACAGAGTCAGCATTGGAAACTTCGGCGGCAAGAAAGAAATTATTGTCGGCTGGGAGCTTATGCGTGACAGAGAAAAGACCCTTGTCTGTTACAGTGTAACCGACAAAACCCCAAAGAGAGATTTCTCGGCTACATACGTTGAATTTGCCCTTTCGGATTTTTGGAGCGAGAACGAGGGTGACGAGCTTATAACCCTAAACTACTCTCAAACCACCGAGAATTTAACCGAGCCTACCCAGCACGCAAGGCTTATAACCTATGGAAAAGACGGATTTTCTGCCGTATCGAGCACACCGCTTGACATTCGTGTTACAGGTTATAAAAGCTGCATTGCAGGAAAGGTAAATGAAACTCAAACGGCATTTTTCTTAGATGGACTTATCGATGCCGCAACAGTTAACAGTCAGATTTTGCTTGTAAATAAAAAAGGACAGCTTGAAAATCCGCTCTTAAATGGTGATAAAACCGACGATGAGAACGTCCACAAGCCGACACTTCTGACTCAGGATATGGACGGTGACGGAATTTTAGAGGTTCCGCATCAGAGAGCGGTAACCGGCTATGAAAACGTTCCCGAAAGCGAAAAGATTTACAAGACTGTCTTTAAAAAGTTAGAGGGCACAAAGCTTAAAAAGAGCCATGTTGTTTATATCAGCACAGCGCTCGGAATTAGAATAACAATTCCCGAAAAACTGGATACGTTTGTTACAATAAAGCCGCTTGCGGCACAAAATGAGCTTGTGTTTTACGAATATGGCGGCAGCCTTACTGAAAGCACAAAGGAAATTTTCAGCATTCGCGTTTCCGATAAGAAAAACTATCAGAAAACGCAGGGCTATGAGGTATTAAAATCTACCGATTTTACGGTTGTAACAGTTAAGATAACAGACGATGAAAGTGAGTTTTGCCCCACCTGGAAAACTCTTTACAGTATAGTAGAAATTATGTAGGAGGTAAGGCTATGCCCCGCCGAATTCTTATATGCGAGGATGAGGACGCTATTCGCGACCTTTTAGTTATAAACCTTACAAGAGCCGGCTATGAGGCGATTGGAGCCGCAAGCGGCGAAGAAGCGCTCGAGATATTTTCAAAAGAGGACGGAATGTTCGACGTTGCTCTTTTGGACGTAATGCTTCCCGGAATTGACGGCTTTGAGGTTTTAAGGCGCCTGAGAGCGCAAAGCCAAACCTTAGGCATAATAATGCTCACCGCCAAAACTCAGGAAATAGATAGAATAAACGGACTTATGACTGGCGCAGACGACTACGTAACAAAGCCGTTCTCTCCTTCAGAGCTTATTGCTCGAATAGATGCTCTTTGCCGCAGAATCACGGCGGCACAAAGCCTTTCTGCTCTTAAGGATGAAGCAGAAATGATAAGAAGTGGCCCCTTCGAAATTGACCTAAAAAGCCGCGTGCTTTATAAAAACGGACGCGAAATCGAGCTTACAGGAGTCGAGTTTCAGATAATGGAGCTCTTTTTCAAAAATGCCGATACTGCGCTTTCACGCTCGGCGATTTTAAAGGCTGTGTGGGACGAAAGGCTTAAGGCCGAAGAAAAAATCGTTGACGTTAATATCAGGCGAATCAGAATGAAGATAGAGGACGAGCCTTCAAATCCGCAGTATATACAAACTATTTGGGGATTTGGATATAAATGGCCTAAAATGTAAAGGAAAGGAGCAGCGCCATGAAAGTCGCAAGACTGACTAAAAGATGGATTCTTAAGAGCTTTATCATTATCGTGGCGGTGCTTGTTGCCATTGAGGCTCTCGTTATCGCAATCACTCATAATAGCTATTATAATCAGGCTCAGCAGATAGTCAGAACAAGGGCAACCGTTATTCAGAACACCCTTTCCTCCTATGCTGCCGACAATGATTCGGACTATTATGAGCGAACACGTGAGCTTATCGAAAACTTTTCCGAAAAAAACATAATGGAGCTTGTTGCTATCGACAAAAACAAGAAGCCTATTATGTCGTCAAGCGGATTTGCTCCAAAAACAGAGCTTTCCCCCGAGGATATAACCCTTGCGCAGAAAAGTGAAAACGGCGTTGGAGAAACGCTGCAGAAAAACGTAAACGGCGAAAATATATACTGCGTTACGGTAATGTCACCCTCGCAGTCAGGCGATATTTTGGCGCTGAGGCTCTTAGCCTCGCTTGAGCCGAGCGACGTGCAGATAAGAAATATGGCACTCATCTATCTACTTGTCGGCGTGCTTATAGCAGTTTTTATTTTAATAGTAAACATAGTGTTTCTACATTCGATAATGCGCCCTGTTGCAGAGGTTGAAAAAACCGCAAGAAGAATTGCGGCAGGTGATTTTGATGCGAGAATTGAAACAAGATACAAGGACGAGCTCGGGGATTTGTGCGATATAGTAAACTATATGGCAGACGAGCTTTCCCAGAGCGAAAATATGAAAAATGAGTTCATTTCCTCTGTTTCGCACGAGCTGAGAACTCCCCTTACAGCCATAAGAGGCTGGGGTGAAACCCTTAATGACGACGCGCTTTGCGACAATAATATGCGAAAAAAGGGAATGAACGTTATAATCAGCGAAACCGAGCGGCTTTCCTCGATAGTTGAGGATTTACTCGACTTTTCAAAGATTCAAAGCGGCCGCTTTACCATAAAAAAAGAAAAAATGGATATTTTAGCCGAGCTCGAGGAGGCGCTTTTAGCCTTTTCTCAGAGAGCTGAGCGAGAGGGAATTTTGCTTTCCTATAACGAGCCCGAAATGCTTTCGCCCATAGTCGGCGATAAAAACAGAATCCGTCAGGTTTTTGTAAACATTCTTGACAACGCAATTAAATATTCCGAAAAGGGAAGCGAGATAATTGTTACCGCCTTAGAGGAATACGGAATGATTTATATAAAAATAGAGGATCACGGATGCGGCATAAGCCCAGAGGATCTTCCCAAAATTAAAAAGAAATTTTACAAAGGAAATCTCACTCGCCGCGGCTCAGGTATTGGACTTGCGGTTGTTGATGAGATAGTCAGTATGCTCGGCGGTAGCTTTGAGATTGAAAGTCAGCTCGGCGTAGGCACAACTGTAACGCTTGCATTCCCAACAATGCAGGAAACGAGTAAGGAGGCATAAAAATGAGTGAAGAAAAGAAGGCCGGGTCTTGCCCTGTCGGATTTAGAACCTCAATAGGCGGTCAGGCGCTTATCGAAGGTGTTATGATGCGTGGCCCTGAGAAAACCGCCATGGCCGTTAGAAACAAAGAGGGCGAAATCATAATCGAGGATGTTGATGACAGCCGCGATAAGAAAATACCCAAAATTTTCAGATTACCCGTTATAAGAGGTTTATTTAACTTTGTTCAGACAATGCTCTTAGGCTACAAGGCAATTATGCGCTCGGCAGAGCTTTCGGGCCTTGAGGATGACGATGGCGCTGAGATGTCAAAATTCGATAAATTTCTAAATGAGAAACTTGGAGAAAAGCTCTTTTCGATAATTGGGGCAATTTCGATGGTGCTTGGAGTTGTCTTGGCGGTAGCACTGTTTGTGCTTGTTCCGACAGGACTTGTAAAGCTTTTTAATACCTATGTTTTTGACTTAAAAGGCTTTACCGCCGTCGCAGAGGGACTTATCAAAATCGGCGTTTTCGTCGCATACATTGCGCTCGTTAGCCTTATGCCCGATATTAAGAGAACCTTTCAGTATCACGGTGCCGAGCACAAGACCATTGCTTGCTATGAGGCAGGCGAGGAATTAAATGCCGAAAACGCAAGAAAATACGCTCGTTTTCACCCTCGTTGCGGCACGTCGTTTATACTTATTGTGCTTATAGTCAGCATCGTTCTTTTCTTAGCAGTTCCGTCGGAATGGGGAGTTCTTTTGAGATTTGCTTTAAGAATTTTGCTCCTTCCTATTGTTGTGGGCGTCGGCTATGAAATAATTAAGCTGGTCGGAAGACACGATAACGCTTTTACAAGAGTGATTTCCGCCCCTGGTCTTTGGCTTCAAAGGCTCACAACCTGCGAGCCTGATGATAGTCAGCTCGAGGTTGCAATAGAGTCGCTCAAGGCGGTTATGCCCGAGGACAAAAACGAGGCGCAGTGGTAATGGAGTTTTTAAGGTTTAAAGATGTTTCAGATTTTCTTAAAAACTGCGGGGAAGAAAAGAGCGAATACACAATTTTAGCTCTGGAAACGCTCGAAATTTCAAAACAAACCCTCATTCTATATCCCGATAGAGAAATTGATACCCAAAAACAAAAGCCTCTTTGCGAAAACTTTAATAGATTTGAAAGCGCAGAGCCGCTTCAGTATATTTTAGGCAAATGGGAATTTTTCGGTAGAGAATATAAGGTCGGAGATGGTGTTCTTATTCCTCGAGAGGATACCGGTGCTGTAATAGAACTTGCCACCGAGATGCTCTCGGACACCCAAAACAAAACCTTTGTCGATTTAGGCAGCGGAAGCGGATGTATCGCAGTAACCCTCGTTTGCGATTATAAAATGAGCGGCCTTGCGGTAGAGCGCTCTGAAAAAGCCTTTTCCTATCTTTCGCAGAATGTAAAAATGGCAGACGGCAGGGTAGAGGCACTTTTGGGAGATATGTTTTCTCGGGAAATTTTAGAAAAGCTTCCTCAACTTGACTTGGTTATTTCAAATCCGCCTTACATAACAAAAGAGGAAATGAAAGGCTTAGATAAGCGAGTTTTAAACGAACCGAAAGAGGCACTCTTCGGCGGCGAGGATGGACTCGATTATTACAGAGAGATTGCAAGAGTCTATAAAGATAAACTAAAAGATGGCGCGGCTATCTGCTTTGAGGTAGGCTTCAGACAAGCGGACGACGTGCTCGAAATTTTAAAGAGCGAGGGGTACAAAAACCCCCAAGAGAAAAAAGATTTTAGTGGCAAACGACGTGCCGTTGGCGCGTTTAAATAAAAATAAAAAGCGGAAAACCGCTTTCAAGGAGGATAAAATTATGGCAAAAGTAAGCATTGCAAAACAGGTTGAAGACAACAAAAGCACAAGCTTTGACAAGCAGAAAGCACTGGCGCTCGCACTTTCCAATATCGAAAAGAAATATGGTCAGGGAGCGGTTATGCGCTTAGGTCAAGAGACTACCTTAAACGTTGAGGCTATCTCAACAGGCTCGCTTTCCCTTGATATTGCTCTCGGAATCGGCGGTGTGCCTCGTGGCAGAATCGTTGAAATTTTTGGACCAGAAAGTTCCGGTAAAACAACCGTTGCTCTGCATATTTCGGCAGAGGCACAGAAGAATGACGGAATCGTTGCATTTATCGACGTTGAGCACGCGCTCGACCCCACCTATGCCGCAAACCTCGGCGTAGACGTTGACTCTCTCTTAGTTTCTCAGCCTGATTCGGGTGAGCAGGCGCTCGAGATTGCCGAAATGCTTATCCGTTCCGGCTCGGTTGACGTTGTCGTTATCGACTCGGTTGCCGCTATGTCAACAAAGGCTGAAATCGAGGGTGATATGGGCGATAGCCACGTCGGTCAGCAGGCAAGACTTATGTCGCAGGCCTTAAGAAAACTCACTCCGCTCGTTTCCCGTTCTAACACTGTTGTTATCTTTATCAACCAGCTTCGTGAAAAGGTTGGCGTTATGTACGGAAACCCTGAAACCACTCCCGGTGGTCGTGCGCTTAAATATTATGCTTCTGTTCGTATCGACGTTAGAAAGGCTGACACCATTAAGGTCGGCAGCGAAAACATCGGTAACCACATTCGCTGCAAGATTGTTAAAAACAAGGTTGCACCTCCCTTCAAAGAGGCTTACTTTGATATTATTTACGGCAAGGGCATCAGCGCTGTTGGCGAGATTGTTGACCTTGCAGTTGAAAGAGATATTATTCAGAAGAGCGGCGCTTGGTTTAGCTACGGCACCGAGAGACTCGCTCAGGGCAGAGATAACGTTAAGGCTCTCTTAGAGGAAAGACCTGAGCTTCTCTCTGAAATTACAGAGAAGGTCAGAGCAGCTATGAAAGAGGAAAACGCAAACGGCGCAAAGAAGCCTACCGCCGCTAAAAAGGCTGCCGCAGTAAAGAGCGCAGGCGCAGTTTCTTTAGACGCTGAAGTTGACGACGAATAATGAAAATTACCAAAATTGAGCCTTCCAAAAAGAAAGGCTTTAAGAGGATTTATATTGACGGGCAGTTTTTTATGTCGGTTTCGGATGAGATAATTGCCCGCCGCCTTCTTTATGAAAACAAGGAAATTGGCGAGGATGAAATCCCCGAAATTTCAAGAAACGTTCTTGTTCGAAAGGCGAGAGAAAGGCTTTTATATGCCCTTGACCGCCGCCTGCATTCCGAAAAGGAACTCAGGGAAAAGCTCAGAAGGGATTATCCTCCCGACATAATCGATGCGGCTATAAATGAGCTCGACTCATTAGGACTTATAGATGATGAGGCATTTGCAAAAGCCTTTTGTGAGCATAGAAAAGAGGCGCTCAAAAAAGGTCCTTATGCCATACGGCAGGAGCTCATTTTAAAGGGCGTTTCAAGAGACATTATTGATATTGTTTTGGACGAATATTTCTGCGATGAGGACGATGAATTTGAGTCGGCAAAAGAGGTTGCAAGAAAATATCAGAACGATTTAGACACTCCTAAGGGCAGGCAGAGGCTTTTTGCCGCACTTACGAGAAAAGGTTTTAGTTACGGCGTCATTAGGAGGGTAATGCGCTCTCTTTGTGACGAGAATTTAGAGGATTTAGATTAGTGAAAGGAAAAAGTTATGGCAACAACCGTTGGAATGATTAGCTTGGGTTGCCCCAAAAATCAGGTGGACGCCGAGATAATGCTCGCCGACCTTAAAAAGAACGGATTTGAGCTAATCGGCGATGCCGCAATGGCAGAGGTTGTAATTATCAACACCTGCGGCTTTATCGAGTCGGCAAAAAGGGAATCCATCGAGCAGATTTTGGAGATGGGACTTCTTAAAAAAGAGGGCAGAATTAAGAAAATAGTTGTAACAGGATGCCTTGCGGAGAGATATCGCGAGGAGCTTCAAAAGGAAATTCCTGAGGCCGACGTAATTTTAGGAATCGGAAGTAACAGTGAGCTTTGCGAGGTTATTAATAAGGCACTCGAGGAAGATAAGCCTCAGGCAAGCTTTAATGAAAAAACCTGCCTCGCTTTAGAGGGCGACAGAGTTTTAACCACTCTCCCGTTTTACGCTTATCTTAAAATCGCCGAGGGCTGCGACAACTGCTGTACATACTGCGCAATTCCCGAAATAAGAGGCCGCTTCAGAAGCAGAGAAATGCAAAGCATTATCGCTGAAGCAAAGAGCTTAGCCTCTGCGGGCGTTGAGGAGCTTATCTTAGTCGCTCAGGATACAACCCGCTACGGAATGGATCTTTACGGTAAGCCTTCGCTTTCCGACCTTCTTTATAAGCTCAATGAAATTGAGGGACTTCGCTGGATAAGAATTCTTTATGCCTATCCCGAGGTTATAACCGATGAGCTCATTGAGGCTATGGCGAAACTCGCCAAAGTTGTAAAATACATAGAGATTCCCATTCAGCACTCTAACGCTGAGGTTTTGCGCCGAATGAATAGAAGCGGCGATAGCAAGAGCCTTTTAGCGCTTGTTAAAAAGCTCAGAGCAAGAATCCCCAACGTAGTACTGCGAACAACTCTTATTGCAGGCTTCCCAGGGGAAACCGAAGAACAGTTTACTGAGCTTTGCGAGTTCTTAAAAGAGGCCAAATTCGATAGGCTCGGCTGCTTCGCTTACTCTCGTGAGGAGGGAACAGTTGCCGCCGATTTTGAGGATCAGATAGATCCCGAGGTTGCTGAGAGACGAGCTGAAATAATTATGCTCTCGCAGCAGAGAGTTGTAGATGAAAACAACGAGAAAATGATTGGAAAAACCCTTACAACAGTGGTTGAGGGCTTTGATAAATATGCCGAGTGCTATTTCGGCAGAAGTGAATTTGATGCTCCCGAAATTGATGCAAAAATATTCTTTGCATCCGAAAAGCCGCTTAGAATCGGTGACTTTGTAGAGGTCGAAATTTTAGAGGCTATGGATTACGATTTAATGGGAGAAGCGGTATTCACAGAAGGAGGAAAACAATGAACACACCTAATAAATTAACAGTTTTCAGAGCAGTTATGGTTCCGGTTTTTCTTGCGGTGCTTTTAATAGAAGCAATCCCTGCCCGTTTTTTACTCTCGGGACTTATCTTTGGCGGACTTGCACTTACCGATATGATTGACGGTAAAATGGCAAGAAAATATGGACTTATCACCAATTTCGGCAAATTCTTAGATCCCCTTGCCGATAAGGTTTTGGTTATCAGCGCCCTTGTTGGTATGACGGTTTTAAAAACCTATTCCGACACCGCTTTTATCCTCTGGCTTATTGGAATTATCATCATTTTAGCTCGTGAATTTATGGTTTCTGCATTAAGACTTGTCTGCGTTGAGCAGGGAAACGTTATTGCCGCTAATATGTGGGGCAAGGTTAAAACTGTAACTCAGTTTGTTGCGATTCTCTTAATACTTGCTATTGAGCAGGCTCTTGCTTGGTTCCCCATTCTCCCCGAGTGGCTCAGACTTGTAGGCGATGTCGCTTTCGGTCTTTGCGTTTTTGCAACCATCGTTTCGGGCATCATCTATGTAAAGCAAAATGCCTCGGGAATAGGCGAAATGTAAGGGTGAATTAAATTGTTTTCAAGTGTTAAAAGCTTTGGACTTAGCGGGCTTAATTGCTTCGAAGTAAACGTCGAAACCGATCTTTCGGGCGGTCTTCCTTCCTTTGAAATCGTGGGACTTCCCGACGCCGCTGTTAAAGAATCTCGTGACAGAGTCCGCTCTGCTATAAAAAACTGCGGCTATGCCTTCCCTGTAAGCCGCATAACAGTAAATTTAGCCCCTGCCGACACTAAAAAGATAGGCCCCGTTTATGATCTTGCGATTTTAATGGGAATTCTTGCCTCGTCGGGTCAAACAGGCGAGGTGAATCCCAAAACCGCCTTTGTCGGCGAGCTTTCGCTAAAGGGGGATGTCAGGGCAGTAAACGGCGTGCTTTCTATGACCTTGAAGGCTCGTGATATGGGCTTTGAGAGCATTTTCGTGCCTTATGAAAACCGCTTTGAAGCGGGCGTTATAAGAGGGATAGACGTTTTTCCTGTCTCCTGCGTGCGAGAGGTGGTCGAGCATCTTTTCGGCGACACCAAGCTCACACCCTATCAGAGCGAAATCCCCACAGCGAGCGAAAACAATAAAACCGCTCCCGATTTCTGCGACGTTAAGGGTCAGCAAACCGCCAAGAGAGCCCTAGAAATTGCCGCTGCAGGAGGACATAACATTTTAATGGTTGGACCTCCCGGCTCGGGCAAAAGTATGCTCGCTAAAAGACTGCCATCAATTCTCCCCGAAATGACCTTTGAAGAATCGCTTCGCACAACTGAGATTCACTCTGTTGCAGGAGCGCTCCCGAGCGGGGTTTCGCTTATAACCGAGCGTCCGTTCCGCAGCCCGCACCACACCGTTTCGCCCTTTGCTCTTTCGGGCGGCGGCGCATATCCTCGCCCCGGTGAAATTAGCCTTGCGCATAACGGGGTGCTGTTTTTAGACGAGCTCCCCGAATTTAAAAGGGAAGCCTTGGAGGCTTTAAGACAGCCCTTAGAGGACGGCAGAGTAACCGTTTCTCGAGTTTCCGCAAGCGTTACATTCCCAAGCACCTTTATGACGGTTGCGGCAATGAACCCTTGCAAGTGCGGTTACAGAGGTCATCCCACAAAGCCCTGCACCTGTACACCTAAATCGGCATTTCAGTATGTAAACCGCATAAGCGGACCTCTTCTTGATAGATTCGATATGCACATCGAGGTTATGCCGGTAGAGTTCGGTGAGCTTACCTCAAAGATAAAGGAAGAGCCTTCCTCTGAAATCAGAAAAAGGGTAAACCGAGCCCGTGAAATCCAAAGCGAAAGACTAAAATCTCTTTGCGCCGACAAGGATATTTTCTGCAACGCACAGCTTACCGAAAGACTGAGTGAAAAAATCTGCGAGTTATCTGAGGACGCAAAAACACTTTTGAGATTTGCTTTTGAAAAAACGGGTATGTCAGCGCGTGCCTATAGCCGAGTGTTAAAGGTAGCAAGAACAATTGCTGACTTAGCGGAAAGCGAGCGAATTGAGGAAGACCATATCTTAGAGGCAATTCAGTATCGCAGCTTGGATAGAAAATATTGGCAGGACAAATTCTAACAAGGTTCTCTCTGCATAAAATTATGTAGGGGGCGATGCTATGGAAATTAAAAAATGGAGCGGGAAATCCCCGCTCCTTACTTTATATAAAAAGAGCACACCGCTTTTTTATAAATCGGGAGTTTTGCTGATTTTTATAGCAGAGCTTTTTGTGATGTACCTAATCCAGAATAATTTTCAGAGTGCAAGATTGCAGGTGCTTGGTATTATTCTGCTTGCCATTTCTCTGCTCGTTAGCAGCCTGTCGCTTTCGGTGTTTTTAAAGCGTATAAAAAAGCAGACTAAAATAAAGGATTTCCTGCAAAATCTAACATAAATGTTGCTTTTGTTTATAAAAAGTTAAATTTTGATAGAAGTTTTGAAAAAATCCTTGCTTTTTTAAAATAATGTGTTAAACTCAAAGCATAAAATGATCCTTAATGAAAAGGAGAAAAATTATGGAAACTAAACTCACTAAAAAATACGGACTGATAACCGCAATCTGCATGGTTGTCGGAATTGTTGTCGGTTCGGGCGTTTTCTTTAAAGCGCAAACGGTTCTGCAGAAAACGGGCGGCGATATGCCCCTCGGAATTATCGCTTGGCTCATCGGCGGTCTTATTATGCTTTCTTGTATTCTTGCGTTCAGCAGTATGGCGCAGAAATATCAGAAGGTTAATGGCGTCGTTGACTATGCTGAGGCAACCGTCGGCAAAAAATATGCCTACCTTATGGGCTGGTTCTGCACGTTTATCTACTACCCCACAATGACAGTTGCTCTTGCTTGGCTTTCGGCAAGATATCTTTTAGTATTCATTAAATCGGTTGCTCCCGAGTTCCCTCTTCTTGCGCTCAAAGATGCTGCAGGCGCAGAGCCCCTCTTAGGACCCGAGTGCATAATCCTTATGCTCTTTTTCCTTGTTGCGGCTTATGCTCTTAACGTTCTTTCCCCCAAGCTTGCAGGTAAATTTCAGGTTTCTACAACCTTTATAAAGCTAATTCCTCTTGCACTTATGGCTGTTGGCGGTATTATCTATGGCGTTGCAACCGGAAACCTTGCAAACAATATTGAAACCGATGCCGTAATCGAAGGCTTCAGCGGAAATCCGCTTCTCGGCGCAGTTTGTGCAACCTCCTTTGCTTATGAGGGCTGGATTATCGCAACCTCGATAAATGCCGAAATCAAGAACCCCAAAAAGAATCTTCCCCGTGCTCTTGTTTTAGGCGGTATTATCATTATTGCAATTTATATTTTCTATTACATCGGTGTTGCAGGCGGTGCTGACAGTAACCAGCAGCTTGCTGACGCGGGCGCAACTCAGGCTTTCGTAAATGTTTTCGGAAATGTTTTCGGAAACGTTCTCAACCTCTTTGTTGCGATCTCCTGCATGGGAACCTTAAATGGTCTTATGGTTGGTTGTAGCCGTGGAATGTATTCTATGGCAGTTCGTGGCGAGGGTCCCCGTCCCGAGATTTTCTCTCAGGTTGACCCCAACACAAACAGTGTTTCCAACTCGTCTGTTATCGGTCTTCTCGTATGCGCCGCTTGGGGAGTTTATTTCTATCTTTCCAACCTCGCAGGAACCTGGAGCGGTATATTCGTATTTGATCCTACCGAGATTCCCATCGTTACAATCTATGCAATGTACCTGCCCATCTTTATTATGTGGATGATAAAGGAAAAGGACGAAAATCCTCTCCGCAGATTTGTTCTTCCTATTCTTGCACTTATCGGCTCGGCATTTATGGTTTATGCCTGCATTGACGCACATAGAATGGCTTGCGTTTGGTATCTTATCGTCTTTGCTGTTGTAATGATCATCGGCTGGCTACTGAGAGGCAAGCAGACTGCAAGCGCTCCTGTAGAGGAATAATTATTTAGGATAAAAAAAGAGGCAAGCGAAACGCTTGCCTCTTTTTTTGAGCAAACCTGTAAGCCGGGTTCTGTCGAGTGTGACAATCTATCTTGGCGCCGCCGTCACCGACGTGCTCTTCGCCGCCCGAAGAAAAGAGAAGCGGGCCGCCTCTATTAGCCTTTTCTTCCATCGGACGTTGCTTCGGATAGGGTTTACACGGCAGGCGCAGTTACCTGCGCCTCGGTGGGCTCTTACCCCGCCTTTTCATCCTTGCCTGCGAAAACGCAGGCGGTTATTTTCTGTTGCACTTTCCCGAAGGTTTCCCTTGGCTGCCGTTAGCAGTTATCCTGCCCTGTGAAGCCCGGACTTTCCTCACAAAAACTCAAGGCTCTTGCGCTGCCACATAGCTTGCTCGCTTATTATTGTATCACATTTTATGCTATCGGTCAAATGCTTTTAAAATGATAACAAAAAAGGCAAAAAATGGTAGTAAATTCAAGGTGTGAGAGGAATTTTTGTGCAAGTTGCACTAATTGAGGAGGCATATTTTGGATATATTGATAATTTACTTTTTTAGATAAAATTTGTATAATAAATGTATAACCGAAAGGTGCATATTCTATTTTTAAATAAATGGAGGTCAAGAAAATGAAAAAAAGAATTTTAGCGCTCGTTCTGTCGGTTGCTATGGTTCTCGGCGCAGTTTCCTTTACTGCTTTCGCCGACACTACCGCAACCAGTCCGTACGCTGCAGGTGA
>JAZRHT010000105.1:0-2460 GCA_045644905.1 Oscillospiraceae bacterium | reverse complement strand
CCTTAGAACAGGCGTTCCCACAACAAAAATAAACGTCAAAACTCCGCTCGAGGTTTGTGAGCAGAGTGTTGTTAGTGACAATTCCATCGTTATCGTTCCTATTTTGAGAGCAGGTCTTGGAATGGTCAACGGAATCCACGTTCTTTTCCCCAGTGCAAGAGTCGGACACATCGGTCTTTATAGAAACGAGGAAACTCTCGAGCCCTGCGAATATTACTGCAAGCTCCCCGAGGGCATTGAGGACAAGCTCGTTATGTTGGTTGACCCCATGCTTGCAACCGGCGGCAGCGCCTGCGACGCTATCGACAGACTTAAAGCCAGAGGCTGCAAGCAGATTAAGTTTATGGCAATCATCGGCGCTCCCGAGGGCGTTAGCAAGGTTGCAGAGGCTCACCCCGATGTTGAAATCTATGTTTCAACCCTTGACCGCTGCCTTAACGAAAACGGCTATATTCTTCCTGGCCTCGGCGACGCTGGCGATAGACTTTTCGGCACAAAATAAATTTTCAAGCGGGCGGGTAAAACCCGCCCGCTTTTAAAAACGGAGTGTTTTTATGTTAAACGTAACAGTTATTCAGCCGCCCTATTTTGCAGGAGAAAATCCGAGCGAGAAGATTGCTGATTTTCTGCTCAGCGAGGCTGAAAAAGCAAAATCGGGGCTCATTTTAATGCCCGAATATTCCAATGCCGGCGGAGTTTCGGACGTAGAAAGTGAGCTCGCCGCTCTTCCGAGGGCTGAAAAAATGCTTTGCAGGGCGAAGGAAATTGCAAAAGAAAATGGCTCTTACGTAGGCATAAACGTTTTGGAAAAGCGAAACGGAGATATCTACAACAGCACCTATTTATTTAATAAAAACGGCGAGGTCGCCTTTATCTACGATAAAATCCACCTGCCGCCCTCCGAGGTTACTTTGGGGGTAAAATACGGAAGTGGCGCCTGCGTTTGCGAGGTTGACGGCATTAAATTTGGCTTTATGACCTGCTTTGACGTTTATTTTAACGAGCAGATTGAGTTTCTTGCAAAAAACAAGCCCGATATTATTTTAGTCCCTGGCTATCAAAGGGGCGAGCGCACCGATATTATCTGCGCTCAGGCAAAGCTCACCGCATTTAGATGCAATGCCTTTGTTGTCCGCTCGTCTTACAGTATGGATAACGAGGCTCACGGTGGCAATTCTATGATAGTTGCGCCTGACGGAGAGATTCTTAAGAACATCGGCAAAGAAATCGGTTCAATTTCTTGTGAAATAGACGAAAAAGAGAAATTTATGCGCTCGGCAGGCTTCGGCGGCGGTCAAATCCGTGGCGATGATTTCATAAACGACGGACTGCGACTCGAGATATTTAAATAAGTAATCTGAATAAAAAAGAAAAAGTGAGGCAGTCCGTCAAGTCGGACACATCCTCACTTTTGGTCGAGGTGACAGGACTCGAACCTGCGGCATCTTCGGCTGCGCCGCCTCTTGCGGTGCCCGAAATTCTTTGCTCGCTGCTCGCTTAGCAGAATTTCGACCGCTACGCCAAAATCGTCCTCGCTTCATCTCGCACTGCGAGCGCTCGGACTCTTTGCCCAAAACAAGCACGCTTGCTTTGCTCGCAAGATAACACTCACAATGTTTATATCATATCTCCTGGATAAAGTAAAAAGGAAGAGCTTTTGCTCTTCCTTTTTACTTGGTGCAGGTGTTCATAACCAACCTGACAAATAATCGCAAAAATGCCGGTAGTTAGGCAAAAGGACTATAAAATTAATATTTTATCGCAATAAACATTGACATTATCAACCAATTGTTTTATAATATCAATTAGATTTTAATTGTGGAGGTTAAGTATGACCACTTCAGAACAAATTCGAGTATTGTGCGTGAGGACAGGTGTTAGTTTGTCTGAACTTGCACGACGCATAAATCAAACCCCCCAAAATTTTAATGCCAAACTCAAAAGAAACACCGTTACTCAAAACGAACTTAACCAAATCGCAAGTGTTCTTGGCGTTACCTATGAACAGTACTTTGTATTAGCTAACGGCGAGCAAGTTAAATAAGAAAGGATTTAGTTATGACTGCACATAAAATAATATTTGGCGACAGTCGTTCGCTAAATCAAATTAAGGATAAATCTGTACAACTAATTATAACATCTCCACCATATTGGCAATTAAAAGATTACGGAGCAGAAGATCAAATAGGATTTAATGATAGTTACGAGGAATACATAAACAATCTCAATCTTGTTTGGAAAGAGTGTAATCGTGTATTGGCAGATGGATGTCGGCTTTGTATCAATATTGGAGATCAATTTGCTCGGTCTGTGTACTATGGAAGATATAAGGTCATTCCTATTCGTACAGAAATTATTCGTTTTTGTGAATCTTTAGGTATGGATTATATGGGAGCAATCATTTGGCAGAAAACCACCAGAATGAATAAGTCGGAGGCCAAGCGGTCTTAGGAAGACAAT
>JAZRHT010000104.1:0-6033 GCA_045644905.1 Oscillospiraceae bacterium | reverse complement strand
GTGCCTTACTATTTATGACGTTGCGGACGCCGCGAGAAGACTTTTAAATCATGGCGGTAGACTTTGTGTTTGCTATAAACCGCAAAGATTATGTGATTTAATTGACGCTATGCGAAAAAATGGCATAGAGCCCAAAAAACTCAGATTTATTCACACAGATGCCGATAAAGCCCCGTGGCTTGTTCTTGTAGAGGGTAAAAAAGGCTCAAATCCATTTCTCGAGGTCCTTCCGCCGCTTGTTATGAGAAGCGAGGAGGGTCAAAGAGAACTTAATAGGATTTATGGCGATAATAAAAACAGGATGTGAAAAAATGGCAGGAAAATTATATGTTGTCGGAACTCCGATAGGTAACCTTTCCGATATGACCCCGAGAGCGATAGAAACCCTTAAAAGCGTAGATTTTATTGCCGCTGAGGACACCCGAGTTACATTAAAGCTTCTTAACTTTTTTGACATAAAAAATAACCTTGTGAGCTACCACGAGCATAATAGGGCAGAGAAGGGCGCGCAGATTATAGAGCGTCTTTTAATGGGTGAAAATTGCGCCGTTGTAACCGATGCGGGAATGCCCTGCATATCTGACCCCGGCGAAGATTTGGTTGCCATTTGCAGAGAGCAAAACATTGCTATAGAAGTTGTTCCGGGCCCTACTGCCGCAATGTCAGCGGTTGCTGTTTCGGGAATTTCCTGCTCTCGATTTTGTTTTGAGGGCTTTCTCTCGACCTCTAAAAAGAGCCGTTTCGAGCATTTAGAGAGCCTTAAAAATGAAGTGCGCACAATGATTTTTTATGAAGCACCTCACAAGCTGAAAAACACCCTTTCGGATTTTAGAAAATATTTTGGCGGCGAGAGAAGAATTTCCTTCTGCCGAGAGCTTACTAAAATCCACGAGCAAGTGCTTATTATGACTCTTGATAAGGCGATTGCATATTATAATGAAAATGAGCCGAGAGGGGAATTTGTTTTAGTAATCGAGGGCGCCGAGATAGAAAAGCAGGATTTAACCCTTGATGATTGCTTAGAGCTTATGCTCGAAAGTGTTCGTTCGGGCAAAAGCAAAAATGATGCTGCAAAGCTTGCCTCCAAGCAAAGCGGCTTTAGAAAAAATGAACTTTATAAGCTCCTTATAGATAACGAGGAATGATTTTAATGAAAAAATTTTTTGCTATTATAATTTCAATAATAATTTTATCGATGTTTACAGCCTCTTGCGCAGTTCAAAAGCCTCAAAATGACTCAAATAATTCGGAAGGCGCAAATATGGTGCAATCCGAAATAAATCAAGAGGGAACTAATTCCAACACAACAGCCTCTGAAAATAAGAACGAGGAAAGCATTTCCTCAAAGCCCCAAAATAAGCCCACCTCCTCAAATAAAGCTCCCGATAAGAATAGCAGTGAGGATAAGACGAGCTCTAAAAAGCCTACCTCTTCAAAGGACGAAGCACCATCAATTCCGTCTATTCCAACCCACCCTGAAATAACTCCGACGGGTGATGAATTTAAGGAAATAAAGCCGCTGAGCCGAGAGGAATATTATGGCTGGCAGTATCTTAAGAATAAGGGCACACAGGCTGAACAAAAAGCATATATAGCCTTTGAAAAAGCCTTTTCGCAGTATGAAAAGACGGTTGAATTTGACTTTAAAATAACTGCAAATGAAGTCCATAGGGCTTATGAAATCTATATGGAGGATCATCCCGAAGAATTCTTTCTTGGTAAAGCCTCTTATACTATGGATTCCAAGGATAACGTAGTCGATTTTACAGTAAAGAGCGATATAATGTCGCTTCCTAAAAATAAAGTCATTGAGATGAAAACCTTGGTGCAGGATAAGGTTTACAATATTGTTTTAAACCTTTTCCCAAATGGCGTTTATAAAAATGAAATCGAAACCGTGAGAGCGGTGCACGATTATCTTGTAAATAATATTAAATACGATACAACCCACAAGGCTGACCGCAGCCACGATATGTACGGAGCGCTTATAAACGGAACGAGCGTCTGCGAGGGCTACGCCGAATCATTCTTGTATATAATGCGCCTTTGCGGTATTGAGTGCTTTATGGTTGAGGGAACATTGTCAGGTGAAAACCACGTTTGGAATATGATAAAGCTTGATGGCCAGTGGTATCATATTGACGTAACCTCAGATGATCCTGTACTCAGCAGTGGTGAGCAGGTGCTCCGATTTGAATATTTCAATATAACCGATGCCGAAATCCAAAAAACTCATAATATCATAGATAATTTAGTTGATGTTCCTAAGGCTACTGCAACTAAATATAATTTCTTTAAATATTATGGACTCGAATTCTCATCAATTAGTAATGATATTTTTGTGAATTCAATTAGCTTCTCGATGAAAAACGGATATAATTACGCGTATTTTAAATTTACGAATAATACTCCAAGTGAAGCAGTTGACTATTATCTTAAAAACTCAAGGACAGTAGCCGCAATCGTTAATAACAACAGATTTAATAAAAAGATAGTGACTGGCGGCTCGGTGTCATACTCTCAGAATAAACAGAAAAATATTCTGAATTTAGAACTCAAATATCAATAAGTGTTGCCCTTTTTAAAAAAATGTGTTATAATTTCGTAAATTCAAAAAATAAATAGTCTGGAGAAGATAAAATGGCAAAAAAACGCGACCTTCAGGAGCTTGACTTGGTTTCTAAGGAACTTTCTGAGCTCAAAAAACAAACTGCTCATGCAGCTTCTATCGATCCCCAAAAAGCAAAACAGAAAAAGACAGTAATCATTCTTTGCTCAATTCTTGCGGTCTTAATCGTCGGAGCTTTCACTGCTCTTGTTGTTTCTTATGCAACCCAAAGTCCCGTTAGCTACGGACCTAAGGCTACAGAAGCCGAAATGACAGAAGAGAGAACAAAGGAGCACGAGCGTCGTCTTAAGATTATCGATAAAAACGGCGGAATTCGTGAAGGTGTAAACTATGTTGGTACCTATGCTCAATTTAACGAGGATGGCGACCTTATTGTTGACGGATATATGAGAAACTTCACAGGTCACGAAATTTATAATATTACAGGTAACATCACTGTTGAAACTGCCGAAAGTGAGGAGCACATCGGTAGCGCATATTTCGAGTTTTCCGAAGATACCTTCGGAAGCCTCAAAAACGGCAAATCTCGTCCTTGGCGCCTTATCTTTGATAGCGACTATGTTAACGTCGAGATCACTGACCTTTCAAAGTTTACTGTTACAACCGAGCTTGATTTCTACTTTAAATAAGGCTATAAATTTTTTCAGTGAATGCAAAGGACAGCTGATAAAATGAGAAATAATAGAATTGTTATATCAATATTTGTGGTATTTTTGGTGGTTTTAACTACATCACTTTGCTCTTGCAAACCATCTGAAAGTGCCGATGTTTCTTCTTTATCTGCTTCTTCTGACATCTCTGAGAAAGAGGAAATTGAAAAGGCATATAGACACGAGCTTAGCTTTAGTCTTGATGTAAACCCAGATGAAGCAAGCGAGACATCAATAAAAGAGCACATAGCTCGCCTTAAAACCATTGATGAAACCGGTGCAGTGCGCCAAGGCGTAAGTTTTGTGGGATATAATGCCCATCTAAGCGAAAATGGAAGCCTTGTTGTGGACGGATATTTGAGAAATTTTTCGGATAGCGAAATCTATAATATCGAATGCAATATAACGGTTATAAATGCCGAAACGCAGGATTATGTTGCGCTCGATCATTTTAAGTTTCCTGAAAATACCTTCGGCAGCCTTAAAAACAAAAGATCTCGCCCAGTCCGTATCACATTTGAAGCCGACTATGTAAATGTTGGGAATGCTGACCTTTCGAGCCTCAGCTTTTCATCGGAATTTACTTTTAGTCAAAAATAAAAACAGATAAGGGATGATTTCATTTTATGAAATCATCCCTTTGTAAAGTCAGTGCATTTTAGAAATATTGCTCATAATACTTTCAATCCCGAGCATTGCCTTGTCTGTGTTTCTTTTAATGGCTTTTTTGGTTTTTCTCATCATTTTTGAATTCATCATATTGGGAACTTGGGTAGCACCAACAACTCCCAAAGCTGCACCAACGGCCATTCCGATAGCAACTGACGTAGCTACATTAGAAGTTCTTCTTCTCATAATTTTCTCTCCTTTCTTATCATCGTGTAATATTATTTTGTCCCGAATTTTTTATAAAAAACAAAAAGAAAAGGTAATTTTATGTCGCAAATTAATATCGTTTTAGTAGAACCTCAAATCCCACAAAATACAGGAAATATCGCAAGAACCTGCGCCGTTACAGGTGCAAGACTTCACCTTGTAAAGCCAATGGGCTTTACAGTTGATGACAAGAAGCTAAAACACGCTGGACTCGACTATTGGCATATGCTTGACATAACCTATTATGATAGCCTTGCCGATTTCTTGGAAAAGCATAAAGAGGATGCAGGAAAATTTTATTTTTTCAGCACAAAATCTAAGCAGGTTTATAGCGATGTAAATTATCCCGATGCCTGCTATCTGTTTTTCGGTAGGGAAGATAAGGGACTTCCTGAAAGCCTACTTTTACAAAATCGAGAAAAATGTGTACGTATGCCGATGATTTCCGAGGCAAGAAGCCTAAACCTCTCAAACTCGGTCGCAATCGGCGTTTATGAGGTGCTCAGACAGTGGAATTTCCCAAAACTTCAGAATTTTGGAACACTTTTTGATTAAAATTACATAAAACGCTAAATTTGTTAAAAAATTATCTTGAAAAAAGTTTAAAAATGTTATAAAATATATAAGGTTAAATTATATTAATTTAAAAATTATTGAAAGGATGTATTATAAATGATCTCTGTAAACAAAAAAACTGTTGAAGACATTGCTGTAAAGGGCAAAAAAGTTCTCGTTCGTTGCGATTTCAACGTTCCTTTTAAGGATGGAAAAATTGCTGATGATAAGAGAATTAAAGGCGCTCTTAAAACCATTCAGTATCTTAAAGATAACGGCGCAAAGGTTATCCTTTGCTCTCATATGGGTCGTCCCAAGGGCGAATTCAAAATGGAATATTCTCTCGCTCCCGTCGCTGTAAGACTTTCTGAGCTCCTCGGCTGCGAAGTTAAAATGGCAAAGGACGTTATCGGTGATGACGCTAAGGCTATCTGCGAGTCTCTCAAAGAGGGCGAGGTTGCTCTTTTAGAGAACGTTCGTTTCCACAAGGAAGAAACCAAGAATGAGCCCGAGTTTGCTAAGGCTCTCGCTTCCTTCGCTGAAATCTTTGTAAACGATGCATTCGGAACCGCTCACAGAGCACACGCTTCTACCGAGGGTGTTTCTCATTATCTCCCCTCCGTTTGCGGTTACCTCATTCAGAAGGAAATCAGCATCATGGGTAAAGCTCTTGCTGATCCCAAGCGTCCCTTCGTTGCAATCCTCGGCGGCGCTAAGGTTTCCGATAAGATCGGCGTTATCAACAACCTTCTTGATAAATGCGACAGCATCATCATCGGCGGCGGTATGGCTTACACCTTCTTTAAGGCATTAGGCAGAAATATCGGAACTTCTATTTGCGAAGATGACAAGCTCGACCTTGCAAAAGACATCCTCAAAAAAGCAGAGGAGAAGAAGGTTAACTTCCTCCTTCCCGTTGATAATATTGTCGGTAAAGAGTTCGACGAAAATACCGAGTTTATGACCGTTGCTTCCGATGCTATTCCTGACGGTTGGATGGGTCTTGACATCGGCGCAGAAACTCAGAAACTCTTTGCAGAAACCCTTAAAGCAGCAGGAACCGTTGTTTGGAACGGACCTATGGGTGTTTCCGAGTGGAAAAACTTTGCAGGCGGCACATCTTCTGTTGCTGATGCAATCGCAGCTTCAAATGCTATCTCCATCATCGGCGGTGGCGACAGTGCAGCAGCAGTTGAAAAGCTCGGCTATGCTGACAAGATGACCCACGTTTCTACAGGCGGCGGCGCATCCCTCGAATTCTTAGAGGGTCTTGAGCTTCCCGGAATTGCTTGCCTCGAAGATAAATAAGTAAACTAAAAATTG
>JAZRHT010000103.1:0-1787 GCA_045644905.1 Oscillospiraceae bacterium | reverse complement strand
GCAGAATTTTCAAATCTTGATTTGGGTATCTGGCTCGTTTATCCCGATAAGAATAGTGAATACATCTTTAATCCCTACGTAGTTTTCCTTCCCTTCAAGTCGCAGGGTAGTCTGCATTATGAAATCGTATCCTCTCCCAAGATTGAAGAAAACAAGGCAAACAAAATGAGCATCTATGTCCATAAGAAATGGGACGATAGAAATAATGCCGCGAAAAAACGCCCTGAAGCCATTATCGTTGAATTATTAAATGATAAAACGGTTGTCGATTCGGTAACCCTAAGCCCCAACACCGCTTGGTCACACACCTTTACAGATCTATCAAGTGACGGTAAATATTCAGTTCGTGAGAAAGCCGTTTCTAATTATAAAGCAAGCTATAGTGGAGACGTTAAAAATGGCTTTATAATAACCAACACCTACACCGGCGGCAAGCTTCCGCAAGCAGGTCAGTATTGGTGGCCTATTGCCATAATTGCGTTAGCTGGTGCAGGCTTCGTTCTTCTTGGAATAATTGAACTTGGAGCTAAAAAAGATGGCAAAAAGAGGTAAGGGTATAGCCCTTCTATCAATCGGCCTCGTGTTTTTATTGATAGCTGGTATTTGGCTTGCTTATAATATTGCCGAGGATAATAACGCGGGCAAGCAGTCGGCAGTCATTTTAGATAAACTAAACAACGTACAGAGCACGGTCTCTGATGATAACGCCGAGGTTGCCGTTATAGACGGCGAGAAATACTGCGGTAAGATAACTCTTGAAAAGCTCGGAATTGACCTTCCCGTACATCATAAGTGGAACTATCCCCGTATGAAAACTGCCCCGTGCCGTTATAGTGGAAGCCTCGAAACGAATGATCTAATAATAGTCGCACATAATTATAAAAGCCATTTTGGTCCCCTTAGTAAGTCCAAAATCGGCGATGAGATTAAGTTTATTTCCGTCACTGGCGAAACATATTTATTTGAGGTTTGTAAGATTGAAAGCATTGATGGTCTCGCGGTTTCCGATATGCAAGCGGGTGGCTGGGATTTAACCCTTTTTACCTGCAATAAAAGCGGAAAACTTCGTGTAACCGTAAGATGTAAACGAAAGTAAAAAAACAAAAAACGGAAGGCTTAAGCCTTCCGTTTTTATTTTTTATAAAGCAAGAGATTGTCTTAAAACTATAAAACAGAATCTACCGAATAAACTGTCGATAAATTCATCGAGCTTTTCTCCGTCAATAATAGAAGTTTCTTCCTCTGCCTCAAAGCATCCGTAAAGTGATTTACCATCGTAAAAGCAGCTGTATAGCCCTTTTCCTAAGGCATCATCAGAGCAGAGAATAACATCTCCTGCCATTAGGTCGTTTTTAGTAATATGTGTGCATCTAACGCCCTCGATGCTTGCAACCTCCGGAGTCACAACGTGAGTGCCGCCATACATCGAGTAAACCCCCATATCCTTTGAGGGAATTTGCTCTCTGCGTGAAAGCACATCTCCAAGCGGTGTGTCGTGCAGATAAAAGAGGCTTCTGAAAACGTCAATATCTCTCTTATGAGAAATTGCGCTAAGGGCAGTCTTTCCACTCTTAATCTCGGTCTTTATTCTCTCACATTCGCTCAAGAGAGCCTCATCCGTGAACTTTTTCCCGAGTAAAACCCTTGGAGCATAAACGTTTAAGGTGTTTACAACCACTTTTGGCGCTTCTAAATAGATTTCCTCGTCCGATAAAACCTCTACTGTGAAACCAACTTGCGTTGTTTCTCCTGCAAAGGTTTTAACCTTTACAGACTCCTTGCCCTCG
>JAZRHT010000102.1:0-2127 GCA_045644905.1 Oscillospiraceae bacterium | reverse complement strand
CCGAAATCGCATTCGGCAAGCTCGTCCACGACCATATAATTGCGGTCGGGATAGAGTGCGTGTGCCGTTTGGTAGCATCTGATCATGGGGCTTGTAAAAATAACGTCGGCTTCGGGATACCAAAGTTTCTCTCGAAGCTCCTTAAGCTCGCTCATACCTTCTGCTGAAACCGGCACATCGGTTTTTCTACCGATATATTTTCCCATATAAGATTCGTCTAATTTTCCGTGACGAATAAGGTGTATTCTATAAGTTTTCATTTAGTCACCGCTTTATAAGTTGATACTAACAGTATATATCTTTTAGCTTTAAGTTTCAAGCATAAATTTTTCTTCAAATTTCGACTTTTGCACTTTACAAACTGTATAAAATGGGTTATAATGATTTTCCACACGAATTTACGAGAGGCAGGTGACATTGGTAATGACGACTAGTTTCCCCAGAATAATTACCCTTCTTAGAAAAGAAAGAAAAATCACCCAGAAAAAAGCCGCGGCAGACCTTGGTGTTTCGCAGGCTTTGCTCTCGCATTATGAAAAAGGAATCCGCGAGTGCGGACTCAATTTCCTTGTAAAATGTGCCGATTATTACGGCGTTTCCTGCGACTATCTTTTAGGCAGAAGCCCCGAGCCCTCGGGCAAGACGATTTCAGCCGAGGAAATTCCCTCCCCCGAGCAGAATAATCGTGACGGCATTATGGCAGGCTCAATTCTTGCAACACTTAACAAAAAGCTGGTTGCAAACTCGCTTAACATTCTTTTTGATCTGCTCTCTAAAAGCGAAAACCACGATTTACTTAAGCTTGTTTCGGATTCGCTTTTCTTAAATGTTTACTCCCTTTTCCGCCTTGTTATCAGCGCAAATGATGCTAACAACGCAGAAATTTTCAAGCTTTCCGAAAAGCTCTACAGTGAGCTTGCCGGTGCGGCAATGCTCAGAGATCAGGCCTTTATGCGAGCAAGCCTTAATGAAAAGGGCGGCGTTAACACAGAAAAGCTTTCAATTTCAACCGAGAGTCTCTCGAAGGATTACCCCCTGTTTGCAACTTCACTTTTCAATCTTATAAAAAATGCAGAAATTTCGCTCGAGGAGATTTCAAAACGCTAAGATTTTGCCGAAAGGACTCTCCTTTCGGCATTTATTTTAAGCAAAACAAAGGAGAAGCTTATGGACGCTATTTTTGACAAAAAAACGGGCAAAAAATTAGGACAATTTATAGAGTCAACAGCCGGCTTTGAAATTACATCCTTAAATCTGCCGAGTGCTTGGGAATATATCTATCAAAACCGCGACGTTCTTATGAAGGTCGATCAGTTTGGACCTGTTTATGCGCAAATGGACCCTCCCGGCGACATTCAGATGTTCAGACGTGAGAGCGGACAGAAGTTTTCAAACTGGATTGTTTGGATAAAAAAAGAGGGCGCAGAGCCTTTTAATAACTTTTTAAGACCGCATGCAAATGTTGCGCGTCAAAACGATGAGCCCGAAAATTTAAGCATTAAATTTCTGCCCGAAAAGGCGGTTTACTCCTTTGAAAACGAGGGACTTTTAGTTAAAACCGAATTTGCAATTCCTCTTAAAGGCAGAGAAATTGCAATGAGATTTTCGCTTACAAATAATTCGGACAAGGATGTCAAGCTGAGAATTTGTCCTTTCCTTATGCCTTATGTTAATGTTGCCATGCTCGCGCCCTGGGATAAAAACGAATGGTATCTGCGAAGCGGATACGGAGTTGAGGGAGATACCGGCATTTTCTGGACAAATCTTTTAAACCCCTCGGGAAACCGCGAAAAAAGGCGCACTATGACCTTAGTGACCGAGATGGATAATTTAAAGAGCGTTGAAATCAGCCGAGAAAAGTTTATTGGTAGCGGCTCGGAATACTGCCCACAGTTTGCAATAGACGGCGCTCTTAACATTCCCGCAGAAAGCGGAAAGGAATACGGAAAATTCTACGACGAAACTCAGATTTATTCTTATCCACCCGTTTATGCGATGGAATACGAGTGGACTCTTAAAGCGGGTCAGACCAAGACCCTTTGTCAGACACTCGCTATGGCGGGCGTTCAGACAGACGGACAGATGCCCTCAAAAGAGGATGTTTTAAAGACTGCTCTTTGGAAAACT
>JAZRHT010000101.1:0-5042 GCA_045644905.1 Oscillospiraceae bacterium | reverse complement strand
TCAGAAGAGAATAATGTTTTGGGCTCGGGAGTTTTAAAATCGCTTAGCTCCAATTTTTCTATGTCACTGTATGACTATGCGGTTTTGATGATAATCGTAAGTGACAATAGTGCCACAAATCAGGTGATTGATGCGGTAGGTCTTGAGCGAGCAAACGAGTTTTTCAAAGAGAACGGCTGGAATGAAACCCACCTTGCAGGCAAGCTTTTCCATAAGAAACCGCTCCTCCCTGACGGTACTGAGGACTATAACTCCACCTCTGCCGCCGACCTTGGCGATATGATGGAAAAGGTGCTTTTTGGCAAAATGGTAAGCGAAAATGTAAGCCGTCAGATGATGCAAATAATGGCGGCTCAGCAGTTTGGAAAGTTTAATCTCCCTATCCCCGTTGAGAGATTTTCAAGAACTTTAAATCCGCTCCCTCCCGTGCCTGAGGGCAAGGTTATTATGGCGAACAAGGGCGGTTCTCTTCAGGGTCGCGTACTGCACGATGCCGCAATTATGCTACTTCCCAATGGTAGAAAAGCGGTTATGACTATGATGACCGCCACCCCCGACAACGGTATCACAACCGAGCAGTTTAAGCTTGTTTCCAAAACCCTTTATGACTCACTTATTAAATAATAAAAAAGCCCTGGCAACTTGTGATGCCAGAGCTTTTTGTTTTGAGATATTTTTTGTGCTTATAATGTTTATTTTCCGCTTTCTTCCATCTTAGAGAGGTCAACCTGAGCCTCTTCCCAGAAGAGAGTGTCCTCAACGAGCTTGTTATCAATCTCCCAGAAGTGATTCATAACATCTTCCTTGCGGATGCCCTTAGCGTTTGTCTCTTTAAGATAAGCGATAAACTCATCTTTAGTAATCTCCTTGTCGGAGTAGAGAGCCTCAGGGCTGTCAAAGAGAACCTTGATAAAGTTTGCGACAACGGGATTGCAGGTATCGGAAAGGTTAAATGTGCAAACAATGAGCTGACCTGCGCCAACCTTAACGCTCAGAAGGTGGCTGAACTTTCTGAGTGTGTCGGTGTCAAGGAAGTCCTTGATTTTTGCAACAAGACCCTTCATTCTGTCACGAACGGGCTTGTCAGCGCCGATAACGTGTTCAGAAACTGCGAAGGGAACATCGTCGAGGTTAACCTTGTAGCCTGCCTCTAAAAGCGGCTGCATATTGAGGTCAAAGAGCTCGTTCTGTGCGGCTTTGAGAACTGCCTCGTTCTTGATAACGCCGCCGAGGTTGCTTCCTCTGTCCCAAATGCAAGGCTTAAAGCGCTCGAGAGCGCCCTGCAGCTGCCATGTGTTTCTTTCGGAGAGGTGCTCGTAGAGTAAAACTGCGTTTTGACCCTTTTCAAGTCTCTCAATAAGCTCCTCGTTAAGAGCGTCGGTTACGTAAAGCTCGGATTTCTCGCTGCCCGAAGAGAGAAGCTCTTTTAAAGCGCCGTCTTTTAAGTTAAGCTCGGGCTGAGCCTTGACTTCTACCTTGGGATAAACCCAGAATTTCCAAGAGTTGTCAGCGCATCCGCCCTCGGAAACAAACTCTGCAGTAACCTCGGTAGCTCCCGCTTTCTTAGCGGTAACATCGAGGGTAACGAGCTTCTGAAGTCCGCCTGCAAGAACGAAATTCTCGCCCTTGTAGATAACCTCGTCGCCAAATTTAACGGTAAGAGTTCCGATAATCTCTGCCTTGGGTAAGAAGTCGGAGGCGTAAACCTCTATCGTGACAGTTTCGCCCTCGTAGCAGTAGGGAGCCTTCATATCGCAAAGGAGAACCAAGTCGCTATTCATCTTTCTGACCCAAGCGGCATCGTAGCCCTTGTCGTCATCAAAGAAGTCAACAAGACCATTCTTGTTCTCGTATTTAAAGCAGTCTGCAAACTGGAGCATTTCATATCCGCAGAGCGAGGAAAGACGAAGTTTTTCCCAGAAAACCTTCATTCCAAGCTCTTTAAAAGCCTTGGAGCAGCGGTAATAATCGTCCATATAAGAGCTAAGACCCTTGCGCTCGATAAGCTTGGGAAGCTCGGTTAAATATTTAGGCTTTTTAATCTCGTGCTGTTTTAAGTATTCCTCGCCAACCTTCTGGGCAAATGCATCGAATTTCTCGTTCATTGCAGCGTAGTTGGGGATGTCAATGTAGTGAATTGCCTCGTGCGAAATGGTAGGACGAATGGGTGTAACCTTTCTTGTAGCCTTAGCATCTGCGCCGTTGCCGCTTGCCTCTGTCTCAAAAGGCACCTGGTAGGTAGAGCCGTTAAAGAGCCAAGGAGTGTCAACGTCAAACATATCGGCGTGATGAGCATAAGGGAAGAAGTAAGCGATGTGCTGAGCGTAAATGTCAGCGGAATTTCTGTCATATTCGCCCCATCCTGAGTTGTCAAGGATGAGCTTATTAGGAGCAAGCTCTTTTCCTAATTTATAAAGTGCGTGAACCTGAGGATAACGACCCGAATTGTGCATTTCGTTACCGATACAGCAGATTGCAAGCGAGGGATGGTTGCGGAAATTTGTAATAACCTCAACCCATTTTTCGTTGTTCATAGAAAGGTTCTTCTTGTGTCCCTCGGAATCGTAGTCGTATGCAAAGCCGATTTCCATGTGAACTAAAAATCCCAGCTCGTCAGCGGCACGCATAAAGTCCTCGGTAGGAACTGTCGAGTGAAAACGAACTAAGTTAAAGCCGTATTTCTTTGCCTGACGGATGTTTTTAAGAGCGGCCTCGTAGTCAGAAAGACCGGTCATATTGGGATGCTCGTGAGCGGTAATTCCACGGATGTGTCCGCGAAGATATATAGGAGAGTCGTTTAAAAGAACCTGCTTGTTCTGGAAGGTTCTAAGAGACATATGTCCAAATCTCTGAGCCTCTCCGTTTGCCTCGAATGTGTAGAGAACAGGAGATTCAACGCTCCAAAGCTCTAAATTTTCGGCATCGAGAGTAGTGAGAAAGCCGTCATCAACTTTCTTTGTGCCCATAAGAGCGGCGGCAACCTCTTTGCCATCCTTGTCTAAGATGCGATAGGAGTCGAAAGCCTTTTCTGTTTTAACAAATAAAAGCTTTGCAGCGGTATTACTGTAAATATACATAACCGAATTTCCTTTCTATGTATAAACTAATGAGTAAATTTTACCATATGAATGAGACAAAAGCAATAGATTTGGGGCCCGTTAAAAAATTAATAATCGTATTTTCTGCGCTTTGCTATCATAAATATGACAGTTACAACAACGGCCATAACCTCGGCCACCACAATAGAGAGCCAAATTCCGTCAACCTTAAAGACAATAGGAAGCAGCATAACCGCCGAAATCTGAAAAACGAGCGTTCTCAAAAACGAGATGATGGCAGATGTAAGTCCATTGGAAAGGGCGGTGAAAAATGATGAGCCGAAAATGGCAAAGCCCGCAAATAAAAACGAGAAGGAATAGAGAGTAAACCCGCGTACAGTAAGATCAAAAAGCACCTTGTCATAGCCGACGAAGATGAGCGAGAGCGGTCTTGCTAAAATGAGCGAAAGCGCAAACATTAAAAGAGAGCATATAAGTATAATATTGGTACTTTTCTTTCGTAGGTTTTTAAGCTCGGATGTGTTCTTGGCGCCAAAATGAAAGCCGACAACGGGCGCTACACCTACACTGTAGCCTATGAAAATCGAGATAAAAACAAAGTTTACATACATCAAAACTCCATAAGCGGCAATTCCGTTTTCGCCCGCATAGCGCATGAGTTGTATGTTATAGAGCATGCTGACAAGCGACATAGAAATGTTGCTCATAAGCTCAGAGGAGCCGTTTGTAACCGCATTAAATAGCGCCCTTAAGTCCATTTTCGGACGTGTAAGCCTTAGAAGGCTTGTGTTTCTTTTAGAGAAATAAACTATCGGCATAATGCCGCCAACAAATTGACTTATCGCGGTAGCGAGAGCTGCGCCAACAACTCCCCAATTAAAAACTGCCATAAAAAGTGCATCCAAGGCCATATTTGTAATGCCGGCGAGAATGCTCATATAAAGGCCCAGCTTGGGCTTTTCGGCAACCACAAAATAGGTCTGAAACTCAAACTGCAGCATTAAAAATGGCAGCGCACAAAGGTTAATTCTGCCGTAAACAACGCAGTTTTCAAGCAGCTCCCCCTCGGCTCCGAGCGCCGCGGCAATGGGCTCTATAAAAATAATGCCGAGTGCCGAAATTACTGCGCTTAAAATAATGGTAACGTAAACAAATAGCGAGAAAATTTGCTGTGCCTTGTTGTTATCTCCCTCGCCGAGTGTTTTTGAAATGATAGCGCCGCCACCTGTACCGAACATAAAGCCGACAGCGCCAAGCATCATAAGAAAAGGCATTATAAAGTTAACGGCGGCAAAGGGTGTTTTTCCAACAAAATTGGAAACAAAAAAGCCGTCTACAACACCGTAAATAGAGGTGAAAACCATCATAATTACAGAGGGCAGGGTAAAGCGAAAAAGCCTCTTGTAATCAAAATGGTCGGATAACTGAATTACCATAAAAATCTCCTTTAAATTAGAAAGCGGACGGGCATTTGCCCGACCGCTTTAATATACCATATAAACAAATTTAAATCAATGCCTACTTACTCAAAACCTCGCTATATATTTCCTTTAGTTCTTTTTCTACAACCGAAACGTCGTATTCCTTTATTTTTTCAAGGTTTTTCCTTGAAATTTCCTCTCTGAGGCCTTTATTTTCTGCAAGCTTAGAGATTGCTTTTGCGAAAGCCTCAACGTCTTTTGCTGTGCAAATAAAGCCGTTTTGGCCGTTTTCAATAAGGTCAACGTTTCCTCGAATTGCAGATGCAACGCAGGGAAGACCTGTTGCCATAGCCTCCATCATACTGCGGGGCATACCTTCCTGAAGCGTTGTGAAAAGGAAGATGTCAGATGCAGCCATAAGCTCCTTAACATCACTTCTGAAGCCTAAGAAATGAATTTGTTTTTCGACGTTTAATTCCTTCGCCAAAGCCTCTAAATTTTCCTTTTCAGGACCCTTGCCGCATATAAAATAGTGAAGCTTAGGATTATTTGCAAGCGCAAT
>JAZRHT010000100.1:0-12609 GCA_045644905.1 Oscillospiraceae bacterium | reverse complement strand
TAACGATGAAGGCGGGCGGAGAGATAAAATATTTCGTTATTCCCAAATGCATAAGGGAAGCGGTCCACGCCTTTTCAGGTGCGAGGATGACAGCCACCAATGCGCTCTTTCTCGGAAACGGTTCAAACACCGTCTTTTCCGATAACGGATTTGACGGCGCGGTTATCAGTACCAAGGAGCTTAAAGAGATAACGGTAAACGGCAACGAAATAACCGCCGAATGCGGTGCGCTTCTTTCGCGTCTTGCAACCGTCGCGGCAGATGCATCTCTTACAGGCCTTGAATTTGCCCACGGAATCCCCGGCTCGGTAGGCGGCGCGGTCTTTATGAATGCAGGCGCCTACGGCGGCGAAATGAAGGATGTTGTCGTTAGCTGCGATTACATCGATGAAAACGGTAATTTGAAAACAATATCAAAAGATGAGCTTGATTTTTCATACAGACGCAGCTTTTTTTCGGATAAGAAATTCTGTATAGTTGGAGCTACGCTTGAGCTAAAGCATGGCAATAAAGACGAAATTCACAACACAATGACCGAGCTCATTTCTCGCAGAAAAGAAAAACAACCACTCGAATTTCCGAGCGCAGGAAGCACCTTCAAGCGTCCCGAGGGAAGCTACGCTTCGTTTCTCGTTGACCAGTGCGGCCTCAAAGGATTTTCGATAGGCGATGCACAGGTAAGCGAAAAGCACGCAGGCTTTGTGATTAACCGTGGAAATGCGAGCTGCAAGGACGTCTTGAAGCTTATAGATGAAGTTAAAAAAATTGTGTTTGAGAAAACGGGATACGTTTTAGAGCCCGAAGTCAAACTAATTTAAAGAGGTTAACGATGGAAATAGTAATTGTAACGGGACTTTCGGGCTCGGGAAAATCAAAAGTAATGGATGCTTTAGAGGACATCGGATTTTTCTGCATTGATAATATGCCTCCTCAGCTCATTCCCAAAATTGCAGAGATGTGCAATGACGAAAAAAATAGCAAGCTCTCTAAGGTTGCAATTGCAGCAGACATGAGAGGCGGAAACCTCTTCTTTTCGCTCTACGATGCACTAAATAGCCTTGTACAGAATAACTTTACATATAAAATCCTTTTCCTTGACTGCGGCGACAACGTTCTTATTCGACGATACAAAGAAACCAGGCGCAAGCACCCTCTTGATAATGGAGAGACCTCGGGAACACAAGCGGCTGTAACGCTTGAGAGAGAAATGCTTAAAAAGGTTAGGGAACAAGCAGATTACATCATAGATACCTCGCTTATTTCACCCGCGCAACTCAAAGAAAGGATAAATAATCTCTTTCTTGGTGACATAAGAAAATCCATGATTGTAAACTGCCAATCTTTTGGCTTTAAATATGGTCTACCAACAGAAGCAGACCTTGTTTTCGACGTAAGATGTCTTCCCAACCCTTTCTATATAGACGAACTTAAACTTCAAACGGGATTAGACAAGCCTGTTTATGACTATGTAATGCAGTGGCCTCAGGCTCAAGAATTTGAGAAAAGGCTTCTTGATATGATAGATTATCTAATTCCACTTTATATTGACGAAGGAAAGAGTCAACTCGTTGTAGCAATAGGTTGTACCGGAGGAAAACACCGCTCTGTAGTATTTTCTGAGCTTGTGTACAAGCATATTTCCGCAAACGGAATCAACGCTACCATAAATCATAGAGATATTACTAAAAACTAAGCAGGAGAAATGCGTTTTGAGTTTTTCAAATGAAGTAAAAATCGAAATTTGTGAAACGTATAAGATGTCCGAAGACTGTAAAGCTGTAATGCTTTACGGTGTTCTTTCTGCTGCCCGAACATTCTCAGAATCTGAAATCGAATTTTTATCTGAAACCAAAGAGGTTTCAGAATATACATCTAAGCTAATTGGAAGATTATATCACGTAAACGCGCCCGTTACAACTCCAAACGGGACGAGTGAACACAAAAAAGAACTGTTCCAACTCAAAATATCAGACAAAAAGATATGCAAAATCATTTGTGATAGCTTTAATTGCGGCAAATTTGCCGAAGCAATAAGTATGATTTCACTTGACGAAAGAATAACCTGGGCATTTATAAAAGGCATATTTTTAGGTTGTGGAAGCGTCTCAGGTCCTGAAAGTGAGTATCATCTTGAATTTTCATTTAAAAGACGAGATGACGCAATTTTTGCAGAAAATATGATGACGTCACTCTCATTTTCTCCTAAAAGAACCACGAGACGCGAGGCGCATCTTGTTTATTTTAAGGATAGCACATCGATTGAGGATATTTTAACGGGAATTGGCGCGGTTAAAAAAGTTCTGCAGCTTATGGATAGTAAGGTTATAAAGGATCTGAGAAATCGTATAAATCGCAGAAATAACTGCGAAACCGCCAACATGCAGAGAACCATTTCTGCATGCGCCGAGCAGGTTAGCGCAATCGAATACATAATTTCCAAGCGAGGAATCGATTTTCTCTCAGACGATCTTCAAAAAATAGCAAATTTCAGATTGCAGAACCCCGAAATGCCGCTCAGTAGTATGGCAAGAGAACTTGCGGGCGAGTTTTCAAAATCTGCAATTGACAGAAGACTTAAAAAAATAGTTTTAACTGCTAAAGAATTAAAAGATCAAAAAGGGAAGTGATTAAATGTCGGGATTCGTTCATCTTCACGTGCATAGTGAATACAGCTTACTTGACGGCGCTTGCAGAATCAAGCGTCTTGTTAGCCGCGCAAAAGAACTCGGACAAACCGCCGTTGCAATCACTGACCATGGTGTTATGAATGGCGTTGTTGATTTCTATAAAGAGTGTAAAGAGCAGGGGATAAAGCCGATTATCGGCTGTGAGGTTTACGTTGCGCCGAGAACTCGTTTTGATAAGGTTGCTGGGCTCGATAGTTCTCCATACCACCTTGTTTTGCTATGCAAGGATAACACAGGCTACCAAAACCTTATAAAAATGGTTTCTAAGGCGTTTAACGAAGGTTTTTATAGCAAGCCTCGTGTTGACTTAGAGCTTCTCAGAGAGTATTCTGAGGGGCTTATTGCGCTTTCTGCCTGCCTTGCGGGAGAAATCCCAAGAAATCTCGTTAACGAAGATTATAACGGGGCGCTTAAAGCCGCCGAAGAATATATCGACATATTCGGAAAAGATAACTTCTTTATTGAAATTCAAGACCACGGAATCCCAGAGCAGAAAAAGATTTTAAGCGATTTATACAGACTTTCTCAGGAAACGGGCGTAGGTCTTGTTGCAACAAATGACGCCCATTACATTGAAAAAGAAGATTCCCGTATGCAGCATGTTTTAATCTGCATACAAACTAACCGCACGGTTGATGAGGAAGGCGGACTTGAGTTCTCTACAGAGGAGTTTTATATAAAATCTCAGGATGAAATGCAAACTCTATTTTCTGCATACCCCGATGCAATTGAAAATACAGTTAAAATTGCCGAAAGATGCAACGTTTCCTTTGAATTTGGAAATACCAAACTCCCTAATTTTACTGCGCCTACCGGCGAAAGCAACAGAGATTATTTTTATCGCCTTTGCTTTGAAGGACTGTATAGAAATTACGGAAACAACGTTGATAAAACCATTATCGACAGACTAAATTACGAGCTTTCAATCATAGAAAAAATGGGATATATTACATACTATCTCATTGTTTACGATTTTATAAGATTTGCAAAGGAAAAGGGTATTCCAGTAGGGCCCGGCAGAGGATCGGGCGCAGGAAGCTTAGCGGCTTACTGTATTGGCATAACAGGCATTGACCCCATAAGATTTAATCTCCTTTTTGAGCGTTTCTTAAACCCCGAGCGAGTAAGTATGCCCGACTTTGATGTTGACTTCTGCTACGAAAGAAGGCAGGAGGTTATTGACTACGTCATTGAAAAGTACGGCGCAGACCACGTAGCTCAAATCGTAACCTTCGGAACAATGGCAGCAAAGCAGGCTATTCGTGACGTTGGAAGAGCTCTCGGAATGAGTTATCAAGCAGTCGATGAAATTGCCAAGCTTGTTCCTAACGACCTTAAAATTACAATTGATAAAGCTCTAAAAGCATCAGAAAAACTGAGCGAAAAGTACAATGAAAGCAGTCAGATCAAAGAACTAATTGATATGGCAAGAAAGCTTGAAGGAATGCCGAGGCATAGTTCAATGCACGCGGCAGGCGTCGTCATAACTGACAAGCCCGTTTCAGATTACGTCCCACTCCAGAAAAACGATGATTCGGTTGTTACTCAGTTTCCAATGACTACACTTGAAGAACTTGGTCTTTTAAAAATGGACTTTTTAGGACTAAGAACCCTTACAGTAATTGAGGACACTGTAAAACTAATAAAAAAAGTAAATCCCGATTTTAATGAAAATGAAATTGACATAAACGATAAAGCAACCTTTGAAATGCTCTCAAAAGGCAACACCAAGGGTGTATTCCAGTTTGAATCGGCGGGTATGCGTGAAGAACTTATGGAATTAAAACCTACCTGCATTGAGGATTTAATTGCTGTTATCTCGCTTTATCGTCCCGGCCCTATGGATTCTATTCCGCAATACAACAGAAACAGACATAATCCCGAGGGCATAACCTACAAGCATCCTCTTTTAAAACCTATTTTAGAGGTTACCTACGGATGTATCGTATATCAAGAGCAAGTTATGCAAATTTTCAGAGAACTTGCGGGCTTCTCACTTGGCAGAGCCGACCTTGTAAGACGTGCTATGTCAAAGAAAAAGTTTGACGTTATGGAAAAGGAGCGTCAGAACTTTATATACGGTTCCGAAGAAATTGACGGTGCGATTAAAAGGGGAGTTGACGAGAAAACCGCCAACGAGATTTTTGATCAAATGCTTAGTTTTGCATCATACGCATTTAACAAGTCACACGCAGCCGCTTATGCTTTTGTATCCTATAAAACTGCATATCTCAAGTGCCACTATCCCACTCAATTTATGGCCGCACTTATGACAAGCGTTCTTGACAATACCGACAAACTCATTTCCTACGTTTCATCTTGTAGTGACGCGGGAATTAAAGTGCTTCCGCCTGATATTTCAAAGAGTGATATGGGCTTCTCTGTTGACGGAAATAATATACGTTTTGGTCTTCTTGCTATCAAAAACCTTGGAAAAGGTGTTATCTCAACTATTATAAATAGCAGAAAAAGAGACGGGGAGTTTAAATCCTTCTATGACTTCTGCAAGCGAATTCACGGCAGAGACTTTAACAAGAAATCAATCGAAAGCCTTATAAAAAGCGGGGCTCTCGATTCGCTCAGAAACAATCGACGAGAAATGATGAACAGTATCGAGGAAATTTTCGAAAGAATAGATGCTGAAAACCGCCGCACACTGTTCGGTCAAACTAATTTATTCGCCTTTGAAAGTGAGCAGTCAGGCTACGTAGACGACCACTCTCTTAAAAGTGCAGAGGAATTTTCAAAAGATATCATTCTCCGCTTCGAAAAAGAAACTATCGGAATGTTCCTCTCTGGTCATCCCGTTATGCCGTATATTCCTCTGATAAAACAAAAGAAGTTGACCACTTCTGGAATGCTAAAGGAAGAAGAAAAAGCCCTTTCGGACGGCGAAAAAATAAGTATTTTAGGCGTTGTAACTCAGATAAAACTAAGAAACACACGTAACAACAGATCAATGGCAACTGTGCTTTTAGAGGATTTAGAGGGTAGCTGCGAAGTTCTCGTTTTCCCGAATATACTTTTAAAATACGAATCTGAATTGTGCGAATACAAGACGGACGACAAGAAAAGTATAGTAATCATAAATGGCACCGTTGATTTAAAGGATGAGGGAAATGCTAAGATTATATGCGATAGCGTAACTCATCCAATACTTAGCGATGTGGATGCTCAAAAGAAAAGAAAGCTATTTTTGAAGATAAATTCTAAAGATTCGTATGAGTATAACAGTACGATTAATCTTTTATCACAAAATAAAGGCGACTGCGAAGTAATCGTAAGGCTTGCAGACACAAATATGCTCATTAAGCTTTCGGATAAATACTCTACAGACGCAAACGCAGATCTTTTAAATAATCTTAAGGGCATTTTAGGACAGGATTGTGTAATTCTTCGGTAACAAAAGTGCATATTTAATTCTTTTTTCTTATAAAAATGAGCGATTTGTCCATAAAAATGCCAAAGCACAATATTGACTTTGTATCAGATCAGTAATAAAATTCTATGTGTATACTATATGTTTCGGGGGAACTATTATGAAATCTATCGGCGTTTTAACAAGTGCCGGAGACGCACCCGGAATGAATGCTGCCGTTCGTGCAGTTGTTCGTTCTGCTATTGCAAATGGGTTTAAAGTCTATGGAATTTACGACGGATATAACGGTCTTATCAAAGGCGATGTCCGCGAAATGGATAGACACAGCGTTTCTCAGATTATAAATCGTGGCGGAACAACTATCTATACCGCAAGATGCCTTGATTTTAAGACACCTGAGGGCATCGCAAAAGGAAAGAAAACCTGTGATGATCTCGGTATTGAGGGTCTTGTTGTTATCGGTGGTGACGGATCTTTTCGTGGTGCTGCTGACCTTTCTGCAGCAGGAGTTCCTTGTGTTGGTATTCCTGCAACAATCGATAACGATATTGCTTGTACAGAATATACAATCGGTTACGATACGGCCATGAACACCGTTATGGATATGGTTGATAAACTCCGTGACACCTGTAACTCACACAACCGTTGCAGTGTTGTTGAAGTTATGGGAAGACGTTGCGGCGACCTTGCTCTCAATGCTGGTATCGCTTGCGGCGCTACCGCAATCTTAGTTCCTGAGATTCCTTTCGATTTTGAAAAGGACGTTCTTGCTAAAATCTACAATGCAAGAAATTCCGGAAGACGCCACTATATCATTATGGTTGCAGAAGGCGTTGGCGGTTCTCTTAAAATTGCAAAGAAAATCGAAGAAATCACCGGAATTGAATCCCGTGGCGCAATTCTTGCTCACGTTCAGCGTGGCGGCAGCCCTTCCGCTAAAGACAGAATCGTTGCAACCCGTATGGGTGATTACGCCGTAAACCTTCTTAAAGAAGGAAAGAGCAACAGAGTTCTTGCAATAAAGAGCAACGAAATCGTAGATTACGATATTCAGGAAGCTCTTAATATGAAAAAGTCGATCGACAAAAAACTTCTCGAAATTGCTTCAATTGTTGGATAAACAAACAAAAAAACCGCTCGATTGAGCGGTTTTTCTTATTTTGCAGGCTTATATTTTTTCATTATACAAAGAGCTGTTTTTATCCCGTCGACTGCGGCACTCATTATTCCACCCGCATATCCCGCACCTTCTCCGCAAGGATATAGTCCTTTTGTTGAAATGCTTTCACCAAATTCATTTCTCAAGATTCTAACCGGAGAGGAGGTTCTTGTCTCAATTCCCGTTAAAACGCTATCTTTTGCGTCAAAACCGCGTATTTTTCGTCCAAATGATATAAGTCCATCTTTCATCATAGATGAAATATAAGAGGGAAAAATAGCATTAAAATCACACTCTTTAACACCCAGTGCATAGGAAGGGTCAACACTGTTTATTTCGATTCCTTTTCTTCCATCCAAAAAGCATCCAACCGTTTGAGCGGGTGCCGAATAGTTTGAGCCACCCGCAACAAATGCTGCTTTTTCGAATTTCCTCTGATATTCTATTGCATTTTTTGGATCGGTGCCAAAATCTTCGGGAGAAACTGACACAACAAGTGCAGAATTGGAGTTCTTTTTATTTCGTGCAAACTCGCTCATTCCATTGGTAACAACCGAATCCTGCTCGGAGGACGATGGTACAACAATTCCTCCCGGGCACATACAAAACGTATATGCAGCTCTGTCACCACATCTGAGCGAAAGTTGATATTCACCCTGTGGAAGAAAGGGATGTCCTGCATACTTTCCGTACAAGCCCTCGTTAATTTTTTCCTGCAAATGTTCAATTCGCACGCCAACAGAGAATGGCTTTGCCTCAAACATAATAGACTTCTGCATTAGCATTTGGAAAGTGTCTCTTGCGCTATGTCCAATTGCAAGCACAAGAGTAGAGCAGGGTAGCTTGTCACCATTTACGGTAACTGAGCAAAGCTTTCCATTTCTAACTTCGATATCCGAGAGCTTAGAAGACGTTAAAACCTCGCCTCCCAAGCGAATTATCTCATTTTTTATTTCTTTTACAATCTTACGCAAATTATCCGTTCCAATATGAGGTTTCGCTTTTCTCGAAATTTCCTGAGGAGCTCCAAATCTCACAAATTCTTTTAAAACAAACTCACACAGAGGATCGTTTATTCTTGTTGTTAATTTACCATCTGAAAATGTTCCTGCGCCACCTTCACCAAACTGAACGTTGCTACTTATATTGAGCTTTCCCGTTTTCCAAAAATCCTCAACGCTCTTGACTCGCCTATCAATGTCTTGTCCGCGCTCTAAAATTATCGGACGGTATCCGTTTTGCGCTAATATAAGCCCCGCAAACATTCCAGCTGGTCCAAATCCTGCAATAATTGGTCTATTTTCAAGTGTTTCAGTTCCGTATTCAAAAGAGGGAATACCATCATTTTGAATTCTAATGCTAACATTTTTGTTATTACATCTCTTAACGCATTTTTCCTCGTCGCATTTTACTAAAATACCAACCGAAGAAACAAATTGAGGCTCCTTATTATGGCGAGCATCAATAGATGTTTTAATGATAAAAATATCATCGATAGCATTGGAGCCTATATTAAGCAGCTTACATGCTTTGTTAAAAGCAACAGAAATATCGTCATTTAGTTTAGTTATGATATTTGATACAACAATCATTTTAGGCTCCTTCAAAAAATCAGCCGCTCTGCAATAGGCAAAGCGGCTATTTGTTTAACTTCTGATTACAACCTCGTAGTCACCATACGCCCAGAATACGCCGGTTTTTCCAGGAACTGTAATTGTAGCAGGGACCGTCATAGTTCCGCCCGATAGTGTTGTGCCCGAAAGATTTACCTCAACAACGATATCATTAGCTGCAATACTTCTTAAAACAGTTTTATCTCCATAAAGAGTTACATTATTGAGTCGTTTAGTAACAAATCTGACATTCGAATCCTCGGGTGCACCTATGACCTTAAACTCCTTAACAGAAAACTGTTTTCTTGTTATATTTTCCGATGGAATAGTAACATCTACAGTTTGTGTATTGGAAAGGTTTACAAATCCGGCGGGTAACTCAACATTAAGCGTTACAACATCGCCCGGCTTAGTCGTTTTCATATCAACATACCTAACGTCAAGCTGTGTCATAGCATCAATAGTCTCCTCAGGACCTGCAAGTTGGATATCCTGGCTTGAAAGGGTATACTTAAAATCTTTCTCGCCAAAGTTTGCGGGCATATTGATAAAATGAACAAAAATAGGAAGCTCTTTAACCTTTAAAACGGGAACCGAAACATCGGTTTTCTCTTTGTCAAGAACAACAAAGGGACTGGTTACCTTGTTTCCGTTTTCATCAAAAAGCGAAATAGGAATATCCGAAACAACGAGTGTTTCCTCTAAGATGCTGTTCTTTGAGTCTATATCAGCAACACACGATGTAATAGATTTAATAATGCTTTCAGGACCACTTACCGTAACTTCGGGCACAGAAGGGTATCCTTTATCAAGCATAAAACCATTCTTTGCAGATATATCAGAAACATCAACAGTAACTGGCAATGCCTTGGTTGCGGTACGGTCAAAAGCAACTTGAATTGATTTGGGAGAATAATCAATTATCTCTGCATTACCGATTTCTTCTTTGAGAGAAACATCAACTTTAACTGTATATTTTCCTGCTTTAGTTACTCTTCCGGTTGAAAGAGTAACAATAAAATCTTCTTTAGAAACCGCATTGATGGAGGAGCGATTTCCCGCAAGCCTAATATTTAGCGCCTCATCGCTACGCTCAAAAGCATTAAGTCCAAGAGCTTCAACCGCAGTTCCTGTAAGAGAAAAGTCAATAGGCACGTTTCTGATAAGACGTTCACTATTGGTTTTAACAGTAAGGGTAATGATTGCCCAAATTGCAATTGCGCCAATAACAGAAATAACCTTGCAAAAGGTTTTGTTATCAAAAAGGCTGGAACCTGCTATTTTTTTCATTTCACATTCCGCCTTCCTAAAACAGATTTGATTTTTCCTTGTTTTTTCTGCGAAGAATTATTGTCATCGCCATTTTCTTCTATTAAATTATTCAAAAGATAATCTTTAAGAGTATCCTTTGTAAAATCTCTAATAAGTCTTCCTTCAGTTGCAATCGAAATAATTCCGGTTTCTTCGGAAACAACTATGACAATAGCATCCGAAACCTCACTAACACCGAGTGCTGCACGATGTCTTGAACCAAGACTGATGTTTTCAACCTTGTCAGAAGGCTGAAAGAAGCAGCTTGCAGCATAAAGCCTTCCATCACGCACGATAAGACCACCATCATGAAGCGGGGAATTGATAAAGAAAATATTTGTTATAAGCGAAACTGACGGGATTGAATCAATAACCACAGCTCTCTCAACCGATTCGCCTAAACGAATAGTTCTTTCGATTACAATCAATGCGCCCGTCTTTTCACTTGAAAGACGGTAGCATGCTTCGCAAATTGGCTCAATAGCATATTTCCATTTTGAGTTTGCATCGTCTTGATTTTGCTTTGAAATAACGTCAAAAAGTTTAAGATTAAATTTGCTTCTGCCAATTTTTTCAAGACCTCTGCGTATTTCGGGCTGGAAAATAATAGCAATTGCAACAAGTCCATACTGGAAAATATATTCAAGCAGGAAAGAGATGGTTGTAAGCTTTAATAGGGAAGAGATCAAAAAGACAATGAAGAATATCAAAATTGCCTTTACAAGCTGAGCAGCACGAGTTTCGCGCACGAACTTAATGCTATAATACAAAATAACTGCGACAAGGGCGATATCTATAATGTCAAGATACCACCTATCGACGTTTATTAGATCAGAAAACAGTCTGACGAAAAAGTCTCCTACGCTAACTAAAAATTCCTGCATATTTCTTTTCCTTTTCTAAATAAGTTAAAGATAAAATTACATAAAAACCCTATCATATATATTTTAACATATTTTTTAGAAATTTCAATCAAAAATTTCGCATATTAACAATATATTTTTATTTTAAATGCTAAAAATCACCTTACATGCATAATCAACCTGATCTGTGGTGTTAAAATTAGAAAAACTCGCCCTTACAGTACCCATTTCACCCGTGCCTATAAGCCTATGAGCAAGCGGTGCACAATGAAGTCCGCTTCTTACTGCAATATTTTTATCGTCAAGTATCTCAGAAACCTCTGTACAGGTTTTTCCCTTTACACTGAACGAAAGCGTTGGAACGGCGCTATTTCTACGTGGAACGCCTGAATACAACTGTATATTAGGCGCATCATACAATTGATTGTAAAATTTCTGTGATAGTTTTATTTCATGGTCGTATATCTTGTCAATTCCAACTCGGTTTATATAAGAAATGCCCGCCATAAGACCTGCAGCACCAACAACATTAATCGTTCCGCTTTCAAGCATATCGGGATAAAAATCCGGCATATCGAGATTTACAGAAATGCTGCCAGTGCCGCCAAAAATAAAAGGGGATAGTTCAACATTTTTTTGAGCCAATAAAAGACCTGTACCCGTAGGGCCCAAAAGTGACTTATGACCGGGACAGCATAAAATATCTATGCCACTTTTATCCATATCAATGTTAACAATGCCCGCAGTTTGCGAAGCATCAAGGCAGAAAATGACTCCACGACGTTTGCAAATGCGCGAAATCTCATATATCGGCGCAATTTTTCCCGTAACATTTGATGCGTGGGTGCATATTATCATTTTTGTTTCGGAATCAATGAGTTTTTCAAACTCTAAAGCCAAAACCTCAGGATTTTCGAGCGAGGCATTAGCGATTTTATAGTCACAAATTCCGTTTTTTCTTAAATGCTCGAGTGGTCGCACAACAGAATTGTGCTCAAAGTGTGAAATCACAGTATTACCACCATTTTTCATTACACCAAATATAGCAATATTAAGTGATTCCGTACAATTTTTTGTTAAAATTACGCGTTCAGGTTCACTAAAACCAAAAAATCGTGCAACAATTTCACGCATATTATATACGATTTTTGCAGCCGAAATAGACATTTTATGACCACTACGTCCAGGGTTTCCTCCAAATTCAGTCAAACACCTATACATAGCTCGCGAAACCTCGGTTGGCTTTGGAAACGAAGTCGCCGCATTATCAAAATAAATCATAAAATCACTCCTCACAAGACTGTGCGTCGTTTAGAACAATATTATGATCTAAAATGATTTTCAATGAGCGGTCTGAGTCTGATATATCAGTTATAACGCTATAGCCGCAGCCACAACTACTATAGCGCGATGGCGTCTTAACAAGGGAACAATTAATACCATTAGATTTTAATAATTTTTCTGATTTCATTGCAAATGTAATAGAAGGAAAATTGAAATATTTTTTTTGCATGAAAACACCTTCCTGAAATTTATATTTAAACATTACATTATATGCAATTAAATAATTTTTCGGGAAAGAGTAATGCAAACAAAT
>JAZRHT010000099.1:0-4640 GCA_045644905.1 Oscillospiraceae bacterium | reverse complement strand
GTTTCGACAAAAAAACGCACACGCTTTTGCTACAATACATTGTGCAGAGGAGGTGAGCGTGTGCAAACAGTTTACGTTGATGTTTTGGTGCTTGTTAATTTCATAGTTGATTATTTTTTGCTTCTTTTGTGTGCAAAATTTATAAAAGCCCCGATAAAGAGGTGGCGCCTTATTTTGTCAGGCTTTTTCGCAAGCCTTTCCTCGCTTTTGATTTTTGCTCCCGAAATGCCTGCAATCTTAGAAATCATAACAAAACTACTGATTTCACTTGTGGTCGTTTTTCTCGCTTTTGGCTATAAAAACCCTATAAGATACATAAAATCGGCAGTCTTTTTCTATGCGTCAAACGTCCTTTTCGCAGGTGGAGCTCTGCTCTTGTGGTCATTTTTCAAAACGGGCAATATAGTGGTGCGAAACGGAAGTGTTTTCTATAATATTTCGCCCGTAGCTCTAATTCTGACAACGGCGGTGGTCTATATCCTTTCTCTTGTTGTGTCAAAAATAATTTCACACAGAAAAAACGTCGGTAAAGAGTACACCGTAACCCTAAAACTCGACGGCAAACAAGTTGACCTTGTCGGCATAGTCGATAACGGGAATATGCTCTACGACTCGCTTTCGGGCTCTCCCGTTATAGTCTGCGATTATCGTAAAATCAAACCCATATTAACCGACGAAATGGTAAAAATCTTTAAAAAGCAGAATTTCGAGCTCGGCTTTTACGAGGATATAATATCGAGCGGCTTTTCTGAGCGATTTAGAGTAATTCCGTTTGATAGTCTTGGCGATAGCGGGCTTATGGCGGCGCTTATTATAGATGGCGCAACGCTCAAATCAGAAAAAAACGAAACCGATATAGAAAATGTAATAATGGCTGTAACCCATAAAAAAATGGCGGGCGGCGAGTTTGACGTGATTTTAAATCCCGAACTCATAGCGGTTTAAAAAGAAGGTGAAATCTTGAATAGTCTTAAAAGCAGGGTGACCCTGTTTATTTTAATTATATTAAAAAAACTGCACGCAGGAGGCGTTTACTATGTAAATGGTCCCGAAAATCTTCCGCCGCCGCTAACGAGCGAAGAGGAGGAAAACGCCTTTGAGCTAATGAGCGTCAACTCGGATAAGGCAAGGGAAATGCTTATAGTACATAACCTGCGGCTTGTTGTTTATATTGCACGCAAATTTGAATCAACGGGTATAGGAATCGAGGATTTAATATCCATTGGCACAATAGGACTTATTAAAGCCGTAAACACCTTCTGTCCCGAGCGAAATATCAAGCTCGCAACCTACGCATCCCGTTGTATAGAAAACGAAATATTAATGTATCTTCGCAAAAATAAAGAGCATGCCGAGGTTTCGATAGATGAGCCACTCAATATCGATTGGGACGGAAACGAGCTTCTTTTATCGGATATATTGGGCACCGACCCCGACATAATAAACGCCCGAATTGACAGAGAGGTGGAGCGTGACGTACTGCTCTCTGCTGTTTCCAAGCTTTCTCCAAGGGAAAAAAGAATAATGGAAATGCGCTTCGGCCTCGGGGGCTTTAGGGAGCACACACAAAAGGAGGTTGCAAGCCTTATCGGTATTTCGCAATCCTATATTTCAAGGCTCGAAAAGAAAATAATAGGTAGACTTAAAAAAGACATAGAAAACCTTATATAATTATAGGCTTTTTCACATTTTTCCGCCTTTTTCATAAACTGTATTAAAGGAGGCAAAGAAATGGAAAAAGCCATTATAGTTTCTGTGATTTTTGTTCTTGCTCTTATTGGTATTCATAGAATTGTAGACTTACTTTATGAGCTTGTAAGAATAAAAAATAAAGACCCTATAGTTTTGTTTTATAAGCTAAAAGAGGGCGAGCAAAATGCCGAAATAATAATTCGGAGCCTTAGTAGTGACGCAAAAAGGCTATCAAGTCATCAAAAAACTGCGGTTTTTATAATAACTGATGACCTTGATAAAGAAACGCAGGAAATCTGCAGAAAAACCGCCGAGCAGCTCTGCAATGTCTTTGTCGGCAGTTACCCGGAAGGCTCGCTTTTATTCGAAAAGATACATAATAAGCCTGCGTGAAAAATTCACGCAGGCTTATTTTACATAACCTCGGCGGCCATTTTTTTGTCGGCCTCTGCCATTTTGTCGGGCATTGCGGGAATAACGATTTCGAGTGCGGCAGGCACAAGCTCAAAGGTGGTTGTGCCATCAAGATAAACAACGTCGCCGTCATAAGCAAAGGGAATTTTTTCCTGACTTTTTATAGTCATTTTCTTAACCTTGTGATAGGAAACCCACCTTGCGAGGTCAGGATTGTCAACGTGTTTTCCATGCTTGTAAAGATCGAAGAATTTTAAGAACTGTGTTCTTGAAATCTTTTTAATAGGGCAAACATCCATATATCCGTCCGAAAGCTCGCTCTTGGGCGAGGCTAAGTACTGTCCGCCGCAATAACGACCCTTGGAAACACAACAAAGGAGCATCTTGTCATGAATTTCGGTGCCGTCGTCCATTGTGATAGTCATATCGCTTGAGATTTTCTTAAGGAAACAGTCAACAACACTGAGAGCGTAAGCCATCTTTCCCGATACACCGGGAATTCTTTTAAACTTAACAAAGTTTCCGCCAACCTTGGCATCAAAACCGATGTTGCACATATTTGCAACGTATCTGTCGCCGACCTTGATAAGGTCAACGGGTGTCGGCGTACCGTTTATTTGAGCGACCATATCGAGAAAATCAACCTTGGGGAATGCCTTTATGTAATCGTTGCCCGAGCCGAGAGGCAAAATGCCAACCTTTGCTAAAGGAGTGCCGACGGCGCCGTTTATAACCTCGTTAATTGTTCCGTCACCGCCGCAGGCATAAAACCTTGTCGGAGCAGTAAGGGTCTTGCATCGCTCACTTACAAATTCTCTTGCATCACCAATAGCCTTGGTGATGTAGATTTCGTATTCAATATCATAGGCCTTGCAGGCAGATTCGATTGTATTGATAAAGCTCATAGCACGTGCGTTTTTGCCCGCCTTGGGATTTATAACGAAAATAAATTTGTCACTCATCTCTTAAACTGCTCCTTAAAACAGAGTTTCATCAATTATATATTTGGGTCTCGCCTTAACTTCCTTGTAAATTTTGCCGATATATTCTCCAATAAGTCCTAATGAAAGCAGCTGAATTCCGCCAAGCGCCCAAATCGAAATGATAAGTGTTGTCCAGCCTGTAACAGTCTGCCCAAATGCCCAACGGATAAGGGAATAGATTAAAACTGCGATGCTGCAAAGGAAAATGATAACGCCAAGTGAAAATACCATTCTAATGGGCTTAACACTGAACGAGGTGATTCCGTCAATAGCAAAAGCCATCATCTTTTTAAAGGGATATTTGCTTTCGCCTGCAAATCGCTCGTGGCGCTCGTACTCAACTGTGGTGCTCTTGTATCCAACAAGAGGAACAATTCCGCGAAGGAAGAGATTTACCTCCTTGAATTCGGAAAGCCCCTCTAAAGCCCTTTTGCTCATAAGTCTGTAATCGGCGTGATTGTAAACAACCTCAACGCCTAAGAATTTCATAAGCTTGTAAAAACCGAGTGCGGTTGATCTTTTAAAGAAGGTGTCAGTCTTTCTGCTGCTTCTAACTCCGTAAACAACGTCACAACCCTCGTTAAACTTCTCAACAAACTGATCGATAACGTCGATATCGTCTTGAAGGTCAGCATCGAGCGAAATGGCGGCGTCACACTTGTCTTTGACAGTCATAAGACCCGCAAGCAGTGCATTCTGATGCCCCTGATTTCTCGAAAGTTTAATGCCGCAGAATCTTTCGTCCTGCTCGTGAAGTTCAGTTATGATTTTATATGTGCCATCGCGGCTTCCGTCGTTTACAAAAACGATGCGGCTATCAGGACTAATCATGCATCTTTCAATAAGACTTTCAAGCTTTTCAAGAAGTCTTTTTGAGGTTTCGGGCAAAACCTCCTGCTCGTTGTAGCAGGGAACTACAAAATAAACTGTTTTCATTTAAATTTCCTCCTCACTGTTTTGTTCTTCGGTTTTACTATTTTCCTCATCCAAAATTTCAGAAACAATTTCTTTAAGCTCGTCGTCGGGCTCGAATTTGAGCGGCTCAATTTCACCCTCGCTCTGTGCGTGAATTGTAAAAGCGGGAGCATTCTCCGACTGTGCTTCCAACATAGCCTTGAGTTCATCAAAGGCCTCGTCATTTTCGGTAACTGTTCTGGGATGCTTTTTTCTGTAAAGCTTAACGCATAAGAGATATGCAAGCAAAATAACTAAAGAAATAATTGAAATAATTGTTCCGAGCATAAGTCCCGGGGTGGTGTACTTAAATTCGATTACGTTTTCTCCAGCCTGTGCAAAAACGGCAACAAAACCGCTGTTAACCCTTTCAACATCTACCTTTTCGCCGTTAACGTAGGCGCTCCAACCGTCATCATAAGGAACAGAGAAGAATACGAGATTATCTCGCTTAAGAGTGATTTCGCTCTTAAATCCCGTCTTTGTAACAACAAAATTATCGGCGCAATTTTCTCTTAGCTTGTCGGTGTCTTCCTTCATATCATATTCCGAAAGGAAGGTGCTGACTCTGTCGTACGGATTCATATATTCGCCATA
>JAZRHT010000098.1:0-4145 GCA_045644905.1 Oscillospiraceae bacterium | reverse complement strand
CAGGAGACCCGGGCAATCGTTGACAAGTGCTTCGAGCTGGGTAATGGCGATATCGCTATCGGGGTATGCCGTGGTGTTGAGGCAGGCGCACTCGACGTTCCCTTCGCTCCCTGCCGCGCAAACGCCGGTCTTATGCTTCCCTGCCGTGATAATGACGGCGCAGTTCGTATCTTAAATCCCGGTAATCTTCCCTTCAATAAGGATCTTCTCGACTTCCACAAGGCTAAGATCGAGGAGAGAGCTAAGGCTGAAAAGCGTGAAGCTTCCTTCCAGATGGTTATTGATGACGTTTATGCTATTGGTAAAGGCCGCCTTGTTGGTCGCCCCAAATATTAAGTTTTAAGGAGTAAGTTACGATGAAAATTACTAATGTTGTTTGCTCTGCCGGACGTACCGGCTTCTATTTCGACGACCAGCGCGCTATCAAAGGCGGCGCAGGTCATGACGGTGTTTTCTACACCGGCGCTCCCGTAACCGAGGGCTTTACCGCTGTTCGTCAGGCTGGTGAGTCCATCTCTGTTATGATCGTTCTTGAGGACGGTCAGGTTGCATACGGCGACTGCGCTGCTGTTCAGTATTCCGGCGCAGGCGGAAGAGATCCCCTCTTCCTCGCACAGGATTTCATCCCCGTTATCGAAAACTACATTAAGCCTCAGCTCGTTGGCAAAGAGGCTGACAATTTCCGCGAGCTCGCTGCTATGATGGAAGCTATCGAGGTTGACGGCAAGCGCCTTCACACCGCTATCCGTTACGGACTTTCTCAGGCAATTCTTGATGCCGTCTCGAAAGCAAAGGGCAAGATGATGTGCGAGGTTGTTGCCGAGGAGTATGGCTGCGAGGTTTCGAGCGAGCCTATCGCAATCTTCACTCAGTCTGGCGACGATCGCTATGACAACGCTGACAAAATGATTATCAAGGGCGCTCAGGTTCTTCCTCACGCTCTTATCAACAATGTTGCAGACAAGCTCGGAACCAAGGGCGAGAAGCTCGCTGAGTATATTGCTTGGCTGCGTGACAGAATTTTAGCAAATCGTGCAAGCGAGGACTATGCTCCCGTTATGCACATTGACGTTTACGGCACCATCGGCGCCGCATTCGGCAACAACAACTACAAGGCTATGGCCGATTACATCGAAGAGCTCGGAAAGATTGCAAAGCCTTTCCACCTTCGCATTGAAGGTCCTATGGACTGCGACTGCGACAGAGAAACTCAGATTGAGGCTCTCGCAGGTCTTACAAAAGAGCTCGACGACCGTGGCTGTGACGTTGAGCTCGTTGCTGACGAATGGTGCAACACCTTAGAGGACATCAAGCTCTTTGCTGACAACAAGGCAGGTCACATGGTTCAGATTAAGACCCCCGACCTCGGCGGCGTTAACAACACCATTGAAGCAGTTCTCTACTGCAAGGAAAAGGGCATCGGCGCATATCAGGGCGGTACCTGCAACGAAACCGACAGAAGTGCTCAGGTTTGCGTTCACTGCGCTATGGCTACTCAGCCTGTTCAGATTCTTGCAAAACCCGGTATGGGCGTTGACGAAGGATTTATGATCGTTTACAACGAAATGAACAGAATCATTGCTCTTAAAAAAGCAAAGGAAGCTAAATAAGTAAGCTTAAAATGTAGCTCCCCTCAAACGAGGGGAGCTTTTTATTGTGTTTCTTTTAAAAATGTGATATAATTAAAACAGAAACCTTAAAAGGAGCGGGAAAGATGCCGTTTTTACCCATTACAAGACAGGAAATGATAGAAAAAGGTTGGGAAAGACCCGACTTTGTTATCGTTACGGGGGACGCCTACGTCGATCACCCCTCTTTTGGTACTGCCATTATTTCCCGTGTGCTCGAACGCGAGGGTTTTAGGGTTGCAATCATCCCGCAGCCTCAAAATGACCGAGATTATATGCGCTTTGGAGAACCGAGGCTTGCATTTTTAGTAAACAGCGGAAACATTGACTCGATGGTTGCGCACTACACCGCCGCCAAAAAGCGCCGCTCCGACGATGCTTATACCCCCGGCGGAAAAGCGGGCGCAAGACCCGACAGAGCAGTTATTGTTTATTCAAAGGCTCTGCGCCGCCTTTTTGGAGAAACCCCCATTTTAATTGGCGGCATCGAGGCTTCCCTGCGCCGCTTTGCGCATTATGATTATTGGGACGATAATGTGCGTCCCTCGATTTTGCTCGATTCGGGAGCAGATCTCTTAATGTACGGAATGGGCGAAAAGCACATTGCCGAAATAGCCAAAAGGCTCGATAACGGCGAGCAAATTTCTGAAATTCGAGATGTTTTGGGCACTTGTTATAGTGTTTTTACAAAAGATTACACTCCGCAGTCGGCAAAGGACTGCCCCTCCTTTGAGGCGGTTAGCGAAAGAAATGAAAAAGGCTTTATCGCTTATGCCAAGGCGACGAAAATTCAGAATGAGGAGCACGATGCCGTCAGGGGCAGGCTCGTTATTCAAAGGCACGGCGACAAAATTGTTATACAAAATCCGCCTATGCCGCCGCTTTCGCAACAGGAAATGGACGAGGTTTACGCTCTGCCCTTTATGCGAGATTACCACCCCTCTTATGAGGCTCTCGGCGGCGTTCCCGGCATTGAAGAGGTTAAGTTTTCGATTATTCACAACAGAGGCTGCTTCGGAGCCTGCAATTTCTGCGCCCTCGCTTATCATCAGGGCAGGCAGATTACCTGCCGAAGCCACGATTCTGTCATTGACGAGGCTAAAAAGATTACTGAAATGCCCGATTTTAAGGGGTATATACACGATGTTGGCGGCCCTACCGCCAATTTCCGTGCGCCTTCTTGTATGGGTCAGCTTAAAAACGGACTTTGCAGGGACAAAAAGTGCCTCGCGCCCTCGGTTTGCCCTGCAATAAAGGCTGATCACACAGATTATCTCTCGCTTCTCAGAAAACTGCGCGCACTTCCCAAGGTTAAAAAAGTGTTTATCCGCTCGGGAATTAGGTTTGACTATCTTATCGCCGACAAAAACGAGGAATTTTTCCGTGAGCTTGTAGAACACCACACAAGCGGTCAATTAAAGGTTGCGCCCGAGCATTGCTCGGATAATGTTCTTAAATATATGGGCAAGCCTAATATTGAAACCTACAATAAATTTAAAAAGCGGTTTTATGAGCTATCTGAAAAGGCAGGCAAAAAGCAGTTTTTGGTGCCCTATCTTATGTCCTCGCACCCCGGCAGCACCATAAACGATGCCATCGAGCTTGCACGCTTTTTAAAGAAAGAGGGGCTTCATCCCGAGCAGGTACAGGACTTTTACCCCACCCCCGGAACGATTTCGACCTGTATGTTTTACACGGGGCTTGACCCAATGACAATGCAAAAGGTCTATGTTCCGCGCACGCCGCAGGAAAAGGCCGAGCAGAGAGCGCTCCTTCAGTATTTCAGACCCGAAAACCGCGCGCTTGTTCTCTCTGCGCTTAAAAAGGCAGGGCGGTATGACCTAATCGGCACGGGCAAAAACTGCCTCGTCGCACCCGATAAAAAGCCCGCTCCCGCTCCTACAAAAAATTCAGGCAAAAGACCCCAGAGCCGCAAAGATAGCAAAAAACACGTTTCTAAAGTGACAAAATCAAGAAAAGGTAAATAAAAAAACGGGCGACCACAGGTCGCCCCTACTTATTACTTAAAAGAGCCTCTCCGTTTGGAGAGGCTTTTTGTTATCCTTGAACCTTTTCGGTTTGGGGCTTATTCATTTGGCTATAATAGAAATGGGCGGCGAGGTCGTAATCCATATCGTGACCGCCATCGAAAATGTCGAGGTAGATTTTTGCTTCGGGGTATTTCTTTTTCATAGTGTAATAAAAATCTTCACTATGGGCAACAGGGACAACGGGATCATATTTTCCTGCAAAAATCTTAACGTTGGCTTTTGCGATGCCGTCCATAAACGAAACGGGCGAGCGGCGAAGCATTTCTGCCTTGGTGCCGCAGCAGGCCTTGACGTGCGGCGCATAATTTTCATTCTCTGTGTACCATTTAGAGAGGTTCGTAATGGGCACAAAAGCCGCAACCGCGCGAAATAACTTAGGTGCAACCGCCGACATCATAAGCGCCATGTGACCGCCGCCGCTACAACCAAAGAGCAGAATGTTATCTGTGTCGACCTCGAAATTATC
>JAZRHT010000097.1:0-9525 GCA_045644905.1 Oscillospiraceae bacterium | reverse complement strand
ACCATTCCCTTTCTGGGACCCAAGGAGTTGGTAAGACCCATTGTCTTCCTAAGACCGCTTGGCCTCCGACTTTATAAGGACGAATTGAAACCTGTGTTCAAATCTACTCCAACCCAATTCCAGACCATCATTTTTGCCTCTTCCGATACTAAGTCGGATCGTAGCCATGTCGTTCTGTGAGCCAAGGAGTTGGTAAGACTCATTGTCTTCCTAAGACCGCTTGGCCTCCGACTTTTTAATTTTTTATAACGTTTCTAAAAGCGCTCTTGCTTCCATAACGCAGCCGAGCTTGTTTCCGTTGTTTATAACATACAAAAGGTTTGCCCTTGCGCCCTCTTTATCGTTCATTGCGAGCGCAATTTTGCCATATAAAAACGCATTGGCAACCGATTGCCTTTTAGTTTTTACCTCAACGCTTTTGATAAGCTCGATAGCGGTTTGATATTCGCCGCTAATAATAGCCTGCTCTGCCGAAGTAAGTCTTAAAGAAGAAAAAAGTAAATCCTTATACTTTTTATTTTTTAAAAGTCCGGTTATCTGTGAGGCTTTTGTGTGGTAGGAAATTGATTCCTCTATTTTCTGCACGCCAAGTGCAAAATTACTTAGATTCACATAATACAGCGCTTTAACCTCAAGTGTTGTACCTGCTACTAAATTTATATCAATGGCGCATTGTGATTCGTAAGCCTCAGTATATCTTGTTAATTCAGATAAAGCAGCGGCGCGATTTATCATACACAACTGCCTACGACCTGCGTTCTTTATATAGCCGAGTTGATCTTCAGATTCCAAAAGAAGCGGATAGGGATCGCACTCGTTATCAAGCTTTTTTGTCGCATCCATTATCAGCTTATTAGCTGCGCTAAGCGGCATAATCGGATATACAATAATTATTATAACGCTGAAAATAATTGTGAATGTAAGGTCAAGCTCAATAATAAAATGAGCGTACCACAAAATTGCGAGCATTATTCCTGTTGATAGATAAGAAAACCAAGAATTTTTGGCTAAGAATCTGTTTAATTTATCCATTGAGTATCACCTGTATAAAATTATTTCATCGCTTTTACAAACTCCTCAAAGAAGGGAGTGAAGTCAGCGGTGGTTTCGCGGGGAACGGCCTGCGTTCCGACCTTGCGGTCAGCTCCCGACATACGCTCGGGGTGAAACTGCACAGCCCAGATAGGAAGGCTCTCGTGCTCGATGGCCTCAACTATTCCGTCCTCGCCCCACGCAGTTGCACGCATGCCCTTTCCCATATCCTTTGCGGCCTGGTGATGGAAGGAGTTTGCCTCAAATTCCTCTCCGAAAAGGCGCTCGAGACGGCTACCCTTTTCGCATCTTATATTATGCAGAACGCCTCTGTGGTTTACTCCCTTTGCGCTGGGAAGGTCCTGATAAAGAGTGCCGCCAAAATAGGTGTGAACAACCTGCATTCCTCGGCAGATTGCCAAAATTGGCTTTTTAGCCTTCACAAATTTATCAAGCAGCGGAAATTCAAGCTCGTCGCGGTCATCATCAATAGTGCAGGTTTCGTGAATTTCACTCTCGCCAAAATATTTAGGCTGAACGTCAACGCCGCCAATGAGCATAAGACCCGAGCAGAGCTCTAAAAGTCTGTTCATTTCCTCCTCGTCGGGCATATGTGTAAGAATAATGGGAACTGCGCCTGCACGCACGAGGCAGTTTGTATATCCTCGCATAACCTGATGGAAGGTAAGACCCGTGTCGGTTACGCCGTGAGCAGGGGTTAAAAGTACAAAGGGTTTCATTTAAAAATCTCCTTAGATTAGTTTCTAAGTTAAGTATACCAAAGCCTTTAAAAATATCAAGTATTTTGCAAACTTTTGTGGACAACATTTGTTTTTTGTGATACAATGCAATATGGAGTATAATGAGGAGGTATGTGCTTTGGTTTCGGTTACAATCATTTGCGTTGGCAAGCTCAAAGAGAAATTCTGGCGAGACGCCGCCGATGAGTACACAAAGCGCCTCTCCCGCTTTTGCGACCTTAAAATAAAAGAGCTTTCGGAAAGTCTACTTCCCGAAAATCCATCGCAGACAGAAATTGACAGCGCACTTTCAAAGGAAAGTGAGACAATACTTAAGGAAATTCCCAAGGATGCTGCGGTTTTTCCGCTCTGCATAGAGGGAAAAGAGCTTTCCTCGCCCGAATTTGCCGAGAAAATAGAGAACGTTTCGCTCTCGGGCAAGAGCAAAATCTGCTTTATCATAGGCTCATCGCACGGGCTTTCAGACGCTGTTAAAAACAGGGCGGATTTTAAGCTCTCTTTTTCAAAAATGACCTTTCCACATCAGCTTTTCAGAATACTTTTATTAGAGCAAATTTACCGCGCCTTTTCTATAATTGGCGGCTTAAAATATCACAAATAATTTGGAGGACAAAATGGAAAATACTGCTCCCGAAAAGAAAAAAATTATATTCAGCGCCATTCAGCCGACGGGCGTTTTCACTCTCGGAAACTATCTGGGCGCAATAAAGAACTGGAAAAATCTGCAGGACGATTATAACTGCCTTTTCTCGGTTGCCGACCTGCACGCTATAACTGTCCGTCAGGACAGCGCAGCTCTTCGTAAACAGAGCCTCGACAGCGCCGCTCTGCTTCTTGCCTGCGGAATTGACCCCGAAAAGAGCATTCTTTTCCTTCAGAGCCACAACCCCCGTCACGCAGAGCTCGCTTGGGTGCTTTCTTGCTACACTCAGTTTGGAGAGCTCTCGAGAATGACACAGTTTAAGGACAAATCCAAGCGCCACGCAGACAACATTAATGCAGGGCTCTTTACCTACCCCGTTTTAATGGCGGCTGACATTCTGCTTTACAAAACCGACCTCGTTCCCGTTGGAGTTGACCAAAAGCAGCACTTAGAGCTCGCTCGCAACATCGCTGAGCGCTTTAACGGAGTTTACGGAAATACATTTACCGTTCCCGACCCCTATATTGCAAAGGTTTCGGCAAAGGTTATGTCGCTTTCCGACCCCGAAAAGAAAATGAGCAAGTCGGACGAAAATCAGAACTCCTTCGTTACTCTGCTTGACGATCGTGACACAATTATCCGCAAGTTTAAAAGAGCGGTTACCGACAGCGACACCTGCGTCCGCTATGCCGAGGGCAAGGGCGGAATCAACAACCTTATGTCCATTTATTCTTCCGTTTCGGGCAAAACCTTTGAGGAAATCGAGAGAGAATTTGAGGGCAAGGGCTACGGCGAATTTAAGCTCGCAGTTGGTGAGTGCGTTGCCGATGAGCTTTCCAAAATTAAAAGCGAATTTGAGCGCATCTCAAAGGATAAGGCATATCTCTCAGGTGTTCTTAAAAACGGCGCAGATATGGCGCAGAAGATTTCCAAGAGAACTTTAGAGAAGGCTTACCACAAGGTTGGCTTTGTTAAAGCTGATTTCTAATTCCACGTAAAAGAGGTTTTTGATTAAAAAATGAAGGGGCAAAAGGTTCTTGCTTATACTTGCTGTATATTACGTTCGATAATATACGGAACGTCAATTTTATTTACCTCAAATCTGCTTGATAACCTACATTTTATGCACATGCTTGCGCTGAGATTTTTAATTTCAGCGGTTGCTTTTACTCTGATGCAGCTTGTCGGAGTTATCAAAATAGATTTCAGAGGCAAGCCGATAAAGTTTCTTTTAATAACTGCACTTTTCGAGCCGGTTGGGTATTTTATATTTGAGGCGGTTGGAATTGCAGACACAAGCACCTCGCTTGCAGGAATTTTAGCTGCTGCAACCTCGATAATGGTTTTAATTTTTGAGCGAATTTTCCTAAAAGAGAGAACAAGTCTTGCACAAAAGCTTCTTTTAGTGCTGAGTGTCGGCGGCGTCGTGTTAGTCACCATTTTCTCGGGTGGCGGCGGACAAAACAGCATTCTCGGAATTGTCTTTCTTATGCTTGCCAATATGTGCGGTGCGCTGTTTGTTATTTCCTCGCGAAAGTCGTCCTCAACACAGTTTTCCGCCATGGAGGTTACATATTTTGCCGCCATTGTCGGAGCGATTGTTTTTAATGCTATAAATCTTGTTGTTATGACAAAAAACAACACACTTTCGACATTCTTCACTCCGCTTCTCGACATTAAAACTGTATTAGCATTCGTCTTTTTAAGCGTGCTTTCGACAATTCTCGCAACCCTTATGACCAACTTCGCAATTTCCAAAATCCAGCCCTCGTCGGTTTCGGCGCTCGGCGCACTCTCAACCGTTGTAACCATTGCGGTTGGCGTTATTTTCAAGGGCGATGAGCTCGGCTGGTATCACATTGTGGGCACAGCACTTATTCTTTGCGGCTCGGTTGGAATTAACTATCTCACCCAAAAAAGAGCCTCAATCAAAAACTCGCAAGAGTTTCCCAATCAATAGCTTATAAAAAGAAAAAGCAGCCGCATTTCTTAGCGGCTGCTTTTGTTTTAGTTATTAGTCGTCATTCGAACCCTTGACCATATTGAAAAAGGTTTCGTCCTTTAAAGCTTCGAGCATAATGGTCGCACTATTAACGTTAGTTGCAAGAGGAATTTTCTGAACGTCGCCCAGACGAAGAAGTGCAGAAACGTCGGGCTCGTGAGGCTGTGCGGTTAAGGGGTCACGCAGAAAAACGATGAGGTCAAGCTCGCCGTTTGCAAGCATTGCGCCAATCTGCTGGTCACCGCCCTTAGGTCCGCTTTTCATTCGGGTGATTTTAAGACCGGTTTCGCCCATAATGAGTGTACCCGTTGTGCCGGTGGCATAAAGCTCGTACTTAGCAAGCACGTCCTTGTACTTTTTGGCAAGCTCAATGATTTCGTTTTTCTTTTTGTCGTGTGCAATAAGTGCTATTTTCATTAGTTACTCCTTACATAATAACCTTGCTTAAAAATTCCTTAAGCCTTGCGTTTTTGGGATGGTTGAAAATCTCATCGGGTGTGCCTTGCTCGGTTACTCTACCCTGATCCATAAAGAAGATTCGAGAGCCAACCTCACGGGCAAAGCCCATTTCGTGAGTTACAACAACCATAGTCATACCCTCGTCGGCAAGCTGCTTCATAACGTCTAAAACCTCGCCGACCATCTCGGGATCGAGCGCACTTGTTGGCTCATCGAAAAGCATAACCTTGGGGTTCATAGCCAGCGCACGAACGATTGCAACTCTCTGCTTTTGACCGCCCGAAAGGGTTGAAGGATAAACGTCCGCCTTGTCTTCAAGTCCGACACGGCGAAGAAGCTCCAAAGCCTTTTCCTTTGCCTCTTCTTTAGTCATTTTCTTTAAGAGAACTGGGGCAAGGGTAATGTTTTCTAAAACCGTCTTATTATTGAAAAGGTTAAACTGCTGGAACACCATTCCAATGGACTCGCGGTGCTTGTTGATATCAACCTTCATATCCGCAAGGTCTTCACCCTGAAAGATAATCGAGCCGCTTGTGGGGTCCTCCATACAGTTTATGCAGCGCAGAAATGTACTTTTACCGCCGCCCGAGGGACCGATTACAACAACCTTGTCACCCTCGTTGATGGTTTCGGTTATATCGGAAAGAACCTGTAGATCGCCGAAGCTTTTGCAAAGATTTTTAATTTCTATCACTTTTTCTCAGGCTCCTTTCCATAGCTTTAACTCCGAGAGAAATTAACAGCACCAAAATAAGATATACAGCCGCAAGCATCAGATAAGGAATCATATAGCTATAGTTGGAGTCACCAATCTGCCTAAATGCCTTGGTGATATCAACAACGGCGATAAAGCTAACAACCGAGGTTTCTTTAATAAGTGTAATAAACTCGTTTCCGAGGGTGGGCAGAATGTTTTTAATTCCCTGGGGAACAACGATTTTGAACATCGAGGTCCAGTAGCCGAGGCCCAAGGCTCTCGCCGCCTCGAGCTGACCGGGATCAACAGCCTGCATACCGCTTCGCATAATTTCCGAAACATAGGCGCCACTGTTCATACCGAAGATGATAATGGCAACCATCGTGCTATCAAGACGGAGATTAAGCGAGGGCAGAAGAACAAACCAACCGATAAGAAGCTGAACTACCATCGGGGTTCCTCGGAAGATTGCAATGTAAATATCGCATATACAAGAAAAAAACCGAGGCGCAAAATGATACTTGGGTATCATTTTAATAAGCGCGATCAGTGTTCCAATTACAATACCTATTAAAAGACCGAAAACTGCTATTTCAATAGTAGTTACCAATCCGTCAAGGACGGATTGGTAACCCTTAGCAGTGATGAATTTACTTAAAAATAATTCCCACTCTACTTTTGTCATTATTTGAGCTCCTTAAGCTTTGCAAGAGCTTCCTCTGCAGTTGTGCAAGCGTCAAAAGTAGTGTCTTCCTTCATAGCGAGGATAACCTGATAGGAACCTACCTCGTAGGGGTCTGAGAAGTTAACGATCTTCTCACGAGCGGGGCTAATGGTAAGGCCAGAAGCAGCCATATCAATACCGTTTTTGCCGATGGAAGTAACAACAGACTCAAATGCCATATCCTGAATAACAATTTCCATCTTGAGCTCAGCAGCGATAAGCTTAAGGATCTCGATGTCGATACCTGCGTACTCGTTACCTACAACGAACTCATAGGGAGCGAAAGCAGCGTTTGTTGCAACAACGAGCTGAGCCTTGTTTGCATCGTACTCTGCGGATTTAAGGGTTGCGCCCTTCCACTCTGCAGCGTTGTCGTCGCTTACGTCTGCGAAGCTTGCATAGATAGCGTCGATTTCTGCTTTTTTCTCTTTGATAACCTTGTTGATTGTTGCGAGAAGCTCGGGCTGTGCCTTGTCAACACCGAATCCGAAGTCTTCTTTAATAAGAGCGTAGTCGATAACCTTGATTTCTTTGTTTTTGTTGGCAAGCTCTTTACCAACAGCTGCGTCGATAACAACATACTTGATGTTGCCGTTCTTCATGTCTTCAACAGCAAGACCTGCATTGTCGTAAGCTTTGGTGTCAACGTTTGCGAAGCCCTCAAAGCCCCAGTCTGCATCGCCCTTTAAGAAGAATTCGCCTGTTGTACCGGACTGAACGCCGATAGCAACCTTACCTTCTTTTTCGCCGCAACCTACAAAGCAGGTGAGCATAAGCGCGAGAGCCATAAAAGCTGCTGCAATTTTTGTGAATGTCTTTTTCATGATAAATACCTCTTTCTAAGATTTAAAATGTTTCGTTTTCAAAACTGTAAGGCTATTATAATGCAAGGTTTTTCATTTGTCAACACTTTTTTGAATAAATATTCGTAAAAAATTTATTTTTTTCAAAAAAACGCGAAATTATATTCATTATTGGCGCATATATGCATTCTTACACTGTATGTTATGAATATGTATGTATTTTTATTCAGCATATTCACATTTTTATGCATTTTTACAATTACTGCAAAAGTCTATTTTGAATATTCGGCGGCAGTTTACAAAAAATAATATCGAAAAGAGGTGACAAGAATGTCTGAAAATTTTAAAAACCAGAACAACCAGAATTCCCAGAACAGAAGCAATCAAGATTCTCAGAACAAAAACAATCAGAGCTCTCAGAACAAAAATAACCAGAATTCTCAGAACAAGAAGAACAACTCTTCCGAGAACAAGCAGAACAATAATAACTACTAAGTTTTAAATTATAAACATTTTATTTATGTTCACGCTCAACCCCCTCGCGGGAGACACTTCATAAAGAAGTCGTCTCCCGCGTTTTTTTATAAAGAAGAGGATATTTTTATAAGATAGGTGTCATAGTGATATTCTTTTTAGAATACCTCGCCTATAGCGAGATATTTCTAAAAGAGTAATATTGAAACCTCGCGGCTTCAGTAATATTATATTTGCCCTTAAAACTGTCCGTAGGACAATATCACTAACGTCAGCTAATATCACTGCAAGGCAATATCACTCGCCGTCAGGCGAATATAACTGAGGCACCTTCCGCAAGAAAGGTGCCTCACCCGAGGGGGTTTTGAGTTTTAAAGACTTTCTTTAGGCATAAATCTATTGCAAATTGGCAATTGATTTGGTATAATATAGGTACATTTTATTTGGAGGCAGTTTAAAATGAAAAAAGTAGTTTCAATTTTGCTTGCAGGGCTTTTTGTTGTTTGCCTGTTTGCTTCTTGCAAGAATAGCGGAGAAAACCTTTCTTCGGCTCTCGTTTCTTCCGAAGTAGCGCAGAGCGAGGAAGCCTCTTCCGAAGCAGCAAACAGCGAGAATACTTCGAGCGAGGATAAGAAAAACAGCTCAACTATTACTACAAGCTCAGCTACCGAAAGCGAGAAAGGCTCATCCAGCAAAAAACCTGGTATTGACAGAGGCCCTTCCGAATCCGAGAGCTTAGGCGTTAAGTATTATAACAAGGGAACAGTCGGAATCGGCGCGCATGAGTTCAGACTTGATTTGTGCACCGCCGCAGGCTCTGATGACAAAGCAAAGCTCGAGGAATTTACCGACGTTGTTAAGGAAGGCTATTTCAACACCTATTTTGTATCTCTTGACACAAAAATTCTCGATGTTATGAAGCCTATTGCCGAGTCGGGCGGAACAGTTTGGCTCTCAACCACCAGAAACGTTACCGAAGCAAACATCGACTCCATTATTGACGATATCAAATTTTATTTAGACTTATTAGATAAGCAAGGATATAAGGATCTCGTAAACGGAATTTACTGGTACGAGCCCCTTTGGAACGGAACAATAACCAACAGCGAGTTTTTAAAACTCACACAAGCCATTTATCAAAAGCTCGGTCTTCGCAACTTCCCCACCTTTGCACCCCACAACTTTGTAGGTGTTACAGGTAACGAAAGCGAGGAGCAAGCGGATAAGGATAACCTGATTCTTCCATCAAGTCTTAAATATGTAACAGATATTTCGTTTACATCCTACCGTTATGACGTGCGTGACGGAGTAAAAATATCCGAAACCAAATTAAACGAATTACATAACACCATTTCGCCCAAAATTCAAACCACAGGCGATTACTACGTATATCTCACAGAAAAGCTTCAGGACTACGCAGGTCATCCTGTTAACACTTGGTATTACGCCTGTGCTTACGACATCAACGTTACAGTAGGACTTGACGGACTTAAAAAAGCCGATGAGGATTACTGCATCGGCCATCTTGAATTTATGTCAAACGATGTTTTAAAGTCTGAGCACCAAGGTGGAATCATAATTCACAAATACTATATTAAAAATGACGGCATCGGCTTCCAGCGTCATCTTCCCTTAAAGGATTCAAGAGGAAAATACAAATATTATCCCAGCGAGGAAAAATGGGATAACTACGGACAGGCGCTTAAAAAGGTTAAAGAAAAGTTTGACTCCCAAAAAGCAAACTTAGCAAAAATTAAGTAAAAATCTTTACACAAATTTAAATGAGCTCGGTACTATACCGGGCTCATTCCTTTTAGTTTTAATTAAATTCTTTCATTATAAAAAAGGACACCCTCTGAAAAGAAGGTGTCCTTTTAAAAAGCTTTTATTTAGCTTATTTCTTTGCGCCGGTTGTACCTGCAAAGCTGTT
>JAZRHT010000096.1:0-2691 GCA_045644905.1 Oscillospiraceae bacterium | reverse complement strand
AAGTAAATTAAGGGCAGAAATGCCAAATATAAACGGAGGTTATTACTATGTCAACTTTTATGCCTAAAAGTTCTGATATCGTGCGTAACTGGTATGTTATCGATGCAGAAGGTAAGCCCATGGGCCGCGTTGCTGCTCTCGCTGCTGACCTTTTAAGAGGAAAGAAGAAAGCTATCTTCGCTCCCCACGTTGACTGCGGTGATCACGTTATCATCATCAATTCCGATAAGGCTGTTCTTACCGGAAACAAAGCAGATCAGAAGAAATATTATCGCCACACCGGTTGGGTAGGCGGCCTCAAAGAGGTTAAGTACTCCACCCTTATGCGCGAGAATTCCGACAAAGCCATGATGCTCGCAGTTAAGGGCATGGTTCCCGATACTACTATCGGCAGAGCTGCTCTTACTCGTCTTCACATCTACAAGAATGGCGAACACAACCACGCTGCGCAGAAGCCGCAGGAATACACATTATAAGTGAGGAGGCGTTAGTATGTACGATAAGAAACCCTTTTTCTACGGTACTGGTAGAAGAAAGCACTCTGTTGCTCGTGTAAGACTTTATCAGGGTACAGGTGTTATCACCATCAATGACAGAACTATCGATGATTACTTTGGTCTTGAGACCTTAAAGCTCATCGTAAGACAGCCTCTCGCTTTAACTGACAACGGCGAAAAGTTTGACGTTGTTGTTAGAGTTGCAGGCGGCGGCGTAACCGGCCAGGCAGGCGCTATCCGTCACGGTGTTGCAAGAGCACTCTTAGAGTTCAACCCCGAGCTTCGCGGTGAACTTAAGAAGGCTGGCTTCTTAACTCGTGACCCCAGAATGAAGGAGCGCAAAAAGTACGGACTCAAAGCAGCTCGTCGTGCACCTCAGTTCTCAAAGAGATAATTTCGGCTTTGCCGAAAAACAAAATGCTCCGCTTTTATGCGGAGCATTTTTTGTTTATCTCTTTGAGAACAGTTATATTCGCCTTACGGCGAGTTATATTGCTTCGCAGTGTTATTCGGCATTTGCCGAGTTATATTCGCTTCGCGAGTTTTAAGGGCGAATATAATATCACTTCTGCGAAAGCAGAAATATCACTATGCCAAAGGCATAATATCACTCTGTGCAAGGCACAGAATATCACTAATATTCCCCCGAAACCATCACGGTTTTCGGGGGCTCTCTCCTTTAAGACAAATCGTATGTTGTGTATTTTGTTTCGCTAATTAGCTTTTTTAATTGTAAAAAACGGGCTGTTTTTGAGCCGCTTAAAAGGTAGTCTTGAGAAATATTCCACACATACATTTTCTTAAATACTATCATTGTCTTAATGCCACTTGTGTAGAAAACGAAATATCTCTCATCCATTTTTCGTTTACCTACGCAGTTATCTGATGCGCCCTCGTTTTCTGCTTTAAAATTAGCAGCGCACACATCAAAATCAAAGGAATGAAATATGCCTTTTTTATCACGATAAACAATGCCGCTTGATTCGTTTTCCTTCTTGCCACGATTCACTGCAACTATAGCAGTATCGGGAATAACAATATATTCCATTAAATCACACCCTTTTTATTTATTGTAACATAAAAAAGGTGCAGGTTTCAAGCGATTATTCCCCATATTTTAAAAGGGGCTACGCCACATATAAAAAGAGGGTAAGCAGAGCTTACCCCCACAGCAGCAATGTGCAGAAATTGAAGTTTTTTGGCTTAAAACTTGCAAAATAAGACATTTTTATTTCCAATTCTATTGACATATAAAAAGCGATATACTAAAATTAAAGTGTATTTTATTTTACTCTATGAGAGGATGAAACAAAATGAATCAGTATATCAGCGAAGTTTTAGAGGCAGTTCGCAAGAAAAATGCGAGCGAGCCCGAATTCGTGCAGACAGTTGAAGAGGTTTTCAAGTCCATTGAGCCCGTTGTCGAGAAGCACCCCGAGTATCAGAAGGCAGCTCTCCTCGAGCGTATGGTCGAGCCCGAGCGCCTTATTTCCTTCAGAGTTGCTTGGACTGACGATCAGGGTCAGGCTCACGTAAACCGCGGCTATCGTGTACAGTTTAACGGAGCAATCGGTCCTTACAAGGGCGGACTTAGATTCCACCCCAGCGTTTACGCAGGTATCGTTAAGTTCCTCGGCTTTGAGCAGACCTTCAAGAACAGCCTTACCAGCCTGCCCATTGGCGGCGCAAAGGGCGGCGCAGACTTCGATCCTAACGGCAAGTCCGACGGAGAGATCATGCGTTTCTGCCAGGCTTATATGAGCGAGCTTTATCGTCACATTGGTCCTGACATCGACGTTCCCGCAGGCGACATCGGCGTTAGCGGCAAAGAGGTAGGTTACCTCTACGGTCAGTACAGAAGACTTAAGGGCGCATTTGAGAACGGTGTATTCACCGGTAAGGGTCTTTCCTACGGCGGATCTCTCATTCGTCCCGAGGCAACCGGTTACGGTGCTGTTTACTATGCACAGCAGGTTCTTGCACACTTCGGCGAGGACATTAAGGGCAAGACAATCGCTATCTCCGGCTTCGGTAACGTTGCTTGGGGTGTTGCTAAGAAGGCTGCACAGCTCGGCGCAAAGGTTGTTGCTATGTCCGGTCCTGACGGATACGTTTACGATCCCGACGGTATCTCCACCGACGAAAAGATCGCTTACATGCTCGAGATGAGAGCAAGCGGCCGCAACAAGTGCCA
>JAZRHT010000095.1:0-13575 GCA_045644905.1 Oscillospiraceae bacterium | reverse complement strand
CGAGAGAGCTTTTATATCCTCGACGTCGTCTTCGGTAAGCTCAAAGGAGTAAATTCCAACAGCCTTTGCTCCTGCGCCGAGTGAGGCAAGCTTTGCCGCCTCGCCGGTTAGCTCGGGAACAAGGCCGCTTGTAACCATTCTCAGGCCGCCTGCTGCAGAGCTGCAGGCATAGCACTCGTCAAAGTCAACTTCGCCAATCTTCTCTCTAAGAAGGGCAAGTCCGTTATTTAAGCCGTCGTTAATATCGGTGGCAACGGTGGTGTAGCTCTGAGCCGTGCCGAGAATTTTCTCGTTTTCTATATCAACTGCGGTAAGCTTGGTGTATGTACTGCCGAAATCAATCAGCAAGACATTTTTCACTAATTTTCACCGTCCATGCCGAAAATCTCTTTAAGAGCAGCGATGGTAGTCTCGGGTGCGGTTCCGGGAGGGAACGCACGGTCGAAGCCCATGGCCTTAAAGCGCTTTTCAACATCTTCAAATTTCTGTTTTCCGATAACGATATTTCCGCCAACTAAAAGGGGAATACCTTTAAGACCTGCCTCGTCGCATTTTTCTCTCATGCCACGGCAGTCGAGCTCGCCCTGACCGTAAAGAGAGGAAATAACGATAGCGTCGGCATTAGATTCGATAGCAGCAGCGATGTACTCCTCCTGCGAAACCATAACGCCGAGGTTTACAACCTCAAAACCGGCCTGTGTAAAGGCGTGGTACAAAATCTTGTTGCCAACAGCGTGAACGTCAGCTCCGATAACGCCGATGACTAAGACCTTCTTTTCGCGTTTCTCCATAATTGCACCTCATAGTGTAATATTTTGTGGGCACTTTCCCACATTGTTCTACTCCTATATAATATAATGTGATAGAACATTTGTCAATAATCTATGGCGTTTTCATTCCAATTTTTTACTCGAAAATTGTGGCTGTTTTAAAGGACATAACAATATATTGTGGGCGAGCTTGGGGTAATAGGTAAGAGGGAATAAGTAACAAGTAATAAACAGCGGGCGACCAATGGTCGCCCACTGTTTTCATGACTTATTTGATTTTGATTTCCCCGTTTGCTTCTTCGAACTCGCGGATACTTTTTCGAATAAGATATAAAACCTGCCCATTTATAGAACGGTCTTCGTATTTTGCAATATATTTGAGCTTGGCGTGAAGCTCGGGGTTAATTTCAATTCCTAAATGCTTGTTTTCTTTGTTTCTCATAATATCACCAACAAAATCTTATTTTAAGTATACTTTAAGATAATTTTGTGATAATATGTTGTTAGTATACTTGTTTTAAGTATACAAAATTTAAAAATAGGTGATGTTATGACTTGTACATTTTTCGGTCACAAAGATGCGGGTTCCGAAATTGAGCCGAAGTTAATCGAAATAATGGTTGACTTAATCGAAAATAAAGGTGTCACAAACTTTTGCGTTGGTAACAACGGGCAGTTTGATTATTTAGTTAGAAAAAATCTTAAATTGCTCAAAGAAACATATCCGCATATAGATTACTCTGTTGTTTTAGCTTATCTTCCGCAGCAGAAAAAGGAATTTGACCTTATGGATTATTCTGATACAATTTTTCCTGACGGACTTGAAAGTGTTCCACCGCGATTTGCGATAGCCAAGCGAAACGAATGGATGATAAAAACCAGCGATTATGTTGTCACGTATGTTAAGTATGCCGTGGGCGGTGCAGCAAAGTTTAAAAGTCTTGCTAAAGCTAAAGGAAAAACAGTTATTGAGATATATTCAAAATAAAAATGCGCCTGCCTTTTAGCAGACGCTTTTATCTCTTTATAATTTAAAAACCTACGCTCCGATAGGGGCAAGCTTAACCTTAACAGAGCTGAATTTCTTGCAAATTCTTTTGAGCGCCTCGCAGTAGGTATCCCACTTAACCTCATCGGGAAAGTATTTGTAATTTCCATTTTCGTCCTTTAAGGGAAGATGCCTTGCAAGACCTGTGTCGCCTGAATAGGAGTAAAGCACAAGACCTGCGCCGTATTCTTCTTTTAAGATATCCTCTGCCATAAACTCGAGGTGTCCGAGGCAATAGCCCTCGTCGGCTCTCTTTATGCCGTTAAGCCCTGTTCCAACGGAAGCGGCATAGCAGCAGGGATAGTACCAAATGTTTGCAGGGTGCCCAACGTGATCTAAAAGCTTTTTCTTGTACTCGGTGTAGTAATCCTTTGAGGTGTTAATGTTGGGAGAAATTTTATCTCTCCAGCGGTCAAGTGTTGCCTGCGTAGGCACAACTCCGTCGCGCACGTCAACTCCGTAGGCATCAAAGGCAACATCGGTTACATATATGAGCGATGAGGTCATAACCTTGTTCATCTTGTCTGCTTCAACTCCGATTTCGTTGCCCTCAAGGTCCGAAAATTCGCCGGTTGCAAAAACGGGGAAGTTGCGAAGTCCAAACTTTTGATAGAGTGCCTTTGTCATAGCGAGAAAGTCGGCATTGGTTTGCCCGTGCCAAACCGGCTCGTCCCAACAAAAACCATTGACAAGGTCGCCGTAGCCCATATCCTTAATAAGATTTATGTAGTATTCAATGTTTTCTATGTAGCTATCAAGGCTTTGTGATGTGCTGTGAAACGGGGTCATACTAATCCAAATACTGCCGCCCGCCTCGCCGATAATTTCAAGGTGAGTGAGAATATCGGTGTCCAAGTTGATAAAAAAGGTGTTAAAATACCCCTCTTTTACAACGCTTGTGTATTCCTCAAGCCTCGATTCCTCGTCTGTTCCGTTAGCAACGCACTTATTTAGTCTGAACTGATAAGCGCCAAGCTCGAGTGTGCCCTTATTTTTGTAAACCTTAATAGACGAGCTTTCACTCTCGCTTTTTGTCGGGCGATCGGGCTTTTTGGAAACGGTCGGAGTGCTGCTGTTACTCTCAGTTTCGGGAACGCTCGAGTTTGTTGTAACGGTGCTGCTTTGCGGCTTTTGTTCGGTTGAGGCAATCTGCGAGCTTTGCTCGTTTGATGCCGCGGCCGAAGATACATCGGCTGCCTTGTTGCCCGCGCAGGAAACAAAAAAGCTAAGCGCCAGGACGGCGGATAAGCAAACCAAGAAAATCCTTTTCATAAGACTTCTCCTTTTAAAAAATCCCGACACAATTTAAGGTGTGTCGGGATATGTTTTTAGAAATTGAAATTTACACTAAGTCCGCGCATACCAAGACCGCCGAGGATGGCGATGACGATAAAGATAACGAGTGCAACAGCTGTAAGAATAAGGTCGCACCAATATGAACGGGCGAAGTTGCGGCGGTTTATATTGGAATTTTTGCAGCTAAACACAATAAGAAATACAAATCCAACAATGGGAACCGAGAATAAAAGCTTATATCCCCAATAAGCCCAAGGGCTAAGCGGCTCGTACTGTTCGGGTAACTTGTTTTGCACAGGAGCAGGCTCTACTACGGGAGCGGTATAAACGGGCTCGGCAGGAATTTCCGCCATGGGAGCCTCTGCGATAACCTCTGCTACGTTTTCGACTTCGGAAATCGGATTAACTACGGGAGCATCCACTTCGATTTTACTGCCGCAAACGGTGCAGAACTTTGCGTCCTCAGGTATTACACTGCCACAATTTTTACAAGTCATAAATATTACCCCTTTTCATTTTTAGGATCTAATTTCATTATAAGCGCAGAATTCAGAATTTTCAAGAGTTTTTCCCAAGCTTTTGCCTTAGCTTTTCTCTAACATCAGAAACAAAGGAGGAATGATGTTCGCCAAAAGCACATTCGTTTACAAAATGCTCGCAGTTGTTGTGCAGAATGTCGTATCCACCCTCGCCGATTCTCTCTCTTGCAAGGCGCACGATTTCTAAGGGCGCACGCATTTTCTTCTTTTCGGCTCGCGTCGGCTCATGAACCTGCATTTCGCCGCCGTTTAAAAACTCGTAAACGTCGCTCTCGAGCACCTTAACCTCATCAGCGGGTCTGTTTACGTTGTCGGGCAGACCAAACTGAATAACAGTGTCGCTTTCGGTGAAAATGCCGTAGTGATAATAAAAGCTAACCTTAACTCGCACAATGTCGCCGCACTTAGCCTCTTTTTCCTTCCACTCCAATTTACATTTTCTCCTCTATAACCGAAATAACGTCGCTAACTGTCACTATTTTTGCAAAGTCCTCGTTTACAAACTTAATATTAAACTCTTCCTCGAGAGCCATCGCCATATAAAGCATTCCGATGGAATTTATGCCAACGTCATCACGAAGATTTGCGCTCTCTGAGAGCTTGGAGGAGTCGATTTCGTCCTCAAAAACTGCCTTAAAAACCTTTATTAGCCTTTCAAACGTGCTCATTTTAGTTCTCCTTATCGCAAATATTACAGCGGTTCATTTCCTGCATAAGTGCCTGTGAAATTCTCTCTATATCCGCCGTGCTTGGGATTTTTTTAGCAACCATTTCGTTTGGATGGATTGCTTTGCCGATTACAACCTTAAGCCTTTCATACCAATGCTCTCTTTTGCAAATGTACATTGGAATTATTGGCACGCCAGCCCTCAGCGCCATCAAAACAGCGCCCGATTTAAGCGAATTTATTTCTTCGCCCTCGCTAATTCCCCCCTGCGGAAAAACTGTAAGGGGACGACCCTCATTTAAAATGTCAATTGCCTTTTTTATTGCCTCAACGTCGGCTATTGAGCGCTCAACCTTTATGCAGCCGACGCCCTTTAAAAGAATGGGACGAAATTTTCCTCGCATTACAACCTCGGCAACGAAGAAGAAAATTCGTCTGTACCAAAAGGTAACCCCAACTGCAAAGGGGTCAAAAAACGAGGTGTGATTGGCGGCTAAAATTGCGCCGCCCTTTAGCTTCTCTCTATATTTTTCGCCCTCGGGGGTAAGTCTTTTGGGGCGCAAGAACAATAAAAGCGGAACGCAAACAAGCCTCGCTAAATCCTGCGGAAATCGTTTTAAATCAAAAAGCTTGGGCTTTTTCGACATATTTCTTACTTCCTTTTTTCTATCTCGTTTTTAAGCGCGTAAACCTTTTCTTCTAAGATGGCGGTGAGCCTTTTAAGGCTCTCCTCCTCGCTCTCGCCGTCCTTAAGATGATCGGTTATGTAAAAGGGTGCGCCAATAACAACGCTTGCCCTCTTAAAGAGACCGTAATTTCCGTCGGTGTAAATAGGAACAATGGGAGCGTCTGCGTTTTTAGCAATAAACGCAGTGCTGACAGTAAAAGGGAAGGGCTTGCCGCCAATGGGGAGCCTTCCTTGAGGGAAAATACCGAGAGTTCCCCCCTCGTCTAAAACCTCGATGCAGTCCGAAACAAATGAAAAGTCAAAGGCGTCTCGGTCAACTCTGATTCCGCCGATAAGTCCTAAGAATTTCGAGAAAAGCTTTCCTTTGTTAAAAAGCACCTCAGCCATTAAAAACCTTATGGTGCGAAAGGGGAAAATGCAGAGATAGAGCACAAAATCGAGTAGCGACATATGGTTAGAAACCAAAATAGAGGGAGCGGGCAGGCTCCTTTTTGCGCCCTTTTCAAGATACACCTTTGGTTTTAAAAAAATCAGCGCAGGGATAATTCCCGTTAGCTTTACAAAGCCTAAAACTAAATTTACCGCAAGTTTGTTTTTGTTCATATTATAAATATCTTTCTATAAATTCGCAGATTTCCTGCGGAGTGTAGCGGAATTTTTCGTTCTTGTCATAGTCAACAAGATTAAATCGTTCGCTAAGTGCCGAAAGGATGGAAAAATACTGAATACTGCTTGCGCCAAGCTCATAGAAAATATGGGTGCTTGCCGAGATTTTTTCGCTCTCGACCGACAAAACCTTAGCAATTATTTCTATGACGTCGTTCATAAGAGGCGAGTTTTTGCTTTCGTCGCTCTTAAGACTTAAAAGCTCTGAAAACTCGGTTAATTTAACCTCGCCCTTGTCGATTTTAGCCTTTAATTGTACTCGGCTAACCTTGATGGCGGTCGGCGGAGCGAGAGCATCGGTGGTAAAATATAATTTGCGCACAGCCTGCGACTTGTCGAGGGTGTCGTTTATAGCGTAGGCCTCGTCCTTGATTTTCAAAATTGCCTCATCGGTGGTGTAGGGCGAGATCTCTACAACGAGTGAAAGCTCCTCTTTGTTTTTGCTCCCGAGCCCTAAAACACAAAGCGCCTTTGCTCCATTTATCGAAAAGAGCTTTTCAATGGTGTCGGGGTTTATGTTTTCGCCGTTTTCCCCGATAACAACGTCGCCCTGACGGCCTAATATGTAATATTTTCCGTCACGGCACTCCATAATATCGCCGGTGTTAAACCACTCTGAAGTTTCGAGAGCCTCGCCATTTACAAGCTTCTTTACACAAAGGCTCGAGCCCTTTACCTCTAAAACTCCGCTCTCGTTTATGCAATACTCTACCGAGTCAAAGGGCATTCCAATCGAGTTTTTGTTGCGCTCACTGGGTTTCCTTCCAAGCTCAACCGATGTGATTCCGATTTCGCTCATTCCGTAGCCGTTGTGAAGGCTGTAGCCGATGCCGTTTAAGAGATAGAGCGCCTCATCTTTAAGATAGCTTCCGCCGTTTATGCAGAACATAACCGACTTGCCGAATAGCTTATCGGTAACTTCGCTCATGATATTTTTAGAAATTTCTGCGCCGAAGGGCAGAATGTTCTGAATAGTAGTGCAGATTTTAAGACCTTTTTGAAGCTTTTCAAGCTTCTTTTCGCCCTGCTCGAGAGCCGAAGCATAAACCTGCTTTTCAATGGTGTGCCAAAGCATAGGAACGGCAAAAATGTGGGTTACTTCGTGCCTGCGAACGGTTTTCAAAATTGTGTCCGCCGATAAATCGCGAAGAAATACAAGCGTTCGACCAAAAAACGTAAACCAAAAATAAACTGCAAAAAGTCCAAAAACGTGGTAAAAAGGCAGGAATGCAAGCTGCTTTAGGCTGCCCTTGTAGTGCTTTGCCATTCGGGGCGATGCCTTTATAATAGATTTGAAGTTTAAAATCTGCTCGCTGATTTGTGCGCCGGTATAAAAGCAAATGGTTTCCTTCATCGAGGTTGCCGAAGAGGAAAAGGCAATTTCGTTTTCAAAAACGTCCTCGGGATAGGCGCCCTCGCCTTTGAGCTCAGAAACTAACAAGGTTTCTGCGGCGAGAGGAGAGATTTCCTCGGAAATCACATATTTTATATCGAGGGTTTTTAAAATGGCGTTGGTAAGGCTTTCGGGATAGCGCAGATTGACAAGATAGGGCTTGTTTCCGCTCTTTAAAATTCCCCAAAAGGCAGAAATCCAATCGGCGCAGTTATCGAGTGCGAGAGCAATGAAATCTCCCTTTGCGCCGATTTTTTCATAAATTGCGGCGGCAGTTTTCTCGATTTTAGCCCTCATTTGCCCATAGGTTATTTTGTAAACTCGAAAGCCGTCATTCCCCTCGCAGAGAACCTCGTTTTCCAGCCTGAACATAATCTCATAAATGGATTTAAGACTTTTGTCCGAGCCCCTTAATGCGGCTTCGTTGTATTTAATTATTTTCTTGAGCTTAGCGTCCATTTTAAACCCTCGTAAATCTTAAAAAATATCTACCTTACATTATAAAATTATTGCGCTCAAAAGTCAACTGCCCAAAAAGGAGCAAAATATTAGCACTTGTAATTTCCTATAAAACAGAGTATTATAATAAAGTATAAATTTACCATTAAAGGAATGATTTTCTTGAAAGACGTCTTTAAGCGCTGCTTGGTGCTGTTTGCAACCTTCTTTAAAATCGGCGCGTTTACCTTTGGCGGCGGCTACGCTATGATTCCTCTTATTCAAAAAGAGGTTGTCGAGAGCAAAAAGTGGATAACCGACGAGGATATCCTTGATATTTTCGCCATAGCCGAATCCACCCCGGGACCTATTGCCATAAATTCCGCAACCTTTATTGGCTATAAAATTGCAGGCGTTTTCGGTTCGTTTTGCGCAACCCTCGGCGTTGTGCTCCCCTCGTTTGTGATTATTTCGATAATCTCGCTTGTGCTCCGTGAGTTTTCTGAAATAGAGGCGGTGCAGTTTGCATTCCGTGGAATCCGTGCAGGCGTGCTTGCCCTTATCGTAAAGGCGCTTATCTCGATGTATAAGCAGTGCCCCAAATATCTATACACCTATATTCTTATGGGAGCGGCTCTTTTAGCCTCGGCTTTTCTTCCCATCAACGCAATCTATATCATTATCGGTTGCGGCGTCGTAGGACTTATATGCTCCCTTTCGGCAGATAGGAGGGCAAAGAAATGAACATTCTTTTAGACCTCTTTTTAACCTTTTTCAAAATCGGACTTTTCACCTTTGGCGGCGGCTATGCAATGCTCCCCCTTATTATGCAGGAGGTCGAAAGTCACGGCTGGATGGAAAGGCAAGAGCTTATTAACTTCATCGCCGTTGCCGAATCCACCCCCGGACCTTTCGCTATAAACTGCGCAACCTATGTCGGCTCGGAAATGGGCGGAGTTTTAGGCTCACTGTTTGCAACCCTCGGCGTTGTAATGCCTTCGTTTATCGTTATTCTTATCGTTGCAAAGATCTATGAAAAGTTTAAGCAAAGCAAAATCGTCAAGGGCGCAATGTGCGGCCTTCGCCCTGCCGCTGTCGGTCTTATCGGCTCTGCCGTACTGTCGACCGCTCTTGAGGTTTTCTTCCCTCAAGGCTTTGCAAATATCCTCCCAACAATAACCTCTCTTGAGTTTATTTCAGGCGCAGTTATCTTCGCTCTTTCGCTTTTCTTAATTCTGAAAAAGAAAATTCATCCCATTTACGTTATTTTAATGTCGGCTGCGCTTGGCATTGCCGTCGGCTATCTGCCAATGCTTTTTAAATAAGAAAAGGCTTCCCTCTAAAAAGGGAAGCCTTATTTTTTACATTATAATTGAGGGGCGAACAACGCAGAAGTGACGCTCACAGAGAAGACGCTCGAGAGTAGGCTCGAGAGACACTTCTTGCATAGTAGTCATATTAAGAAGCTTGTCGCCGAGGAACATATAAGTAACCGGCTGGAAGGTGTAGGCGGTTGTCGTGTAGGTCTCGGTTGCGGGATTATTTGTAATAATCACGTCTCCGATAACGAGGTTTTCCTTTGTAACAAGCCTTATTCTCTCAATTCCTTCGCCGCTGTTAATGGTCGCATTGATAACCTGTCTGCCGCCGTAAAGGTCGGGAGCAAGCATCTTTTTAAAGTCGCTGTTTGTGGTGTTAAGCTGCTGCCATCTTGAAGGCCAAGCCGATGAGCCTGCGTAATTTTTAAATACACCTTTAAGAATGTTTGCAGCCGAATCGTCTAATAGGTCGCCGTTTCCAACAGCCACTTCATAAATAGCGTCGGCAAGCTCGATATCTCTCTTGTCGCTTGTTTTGAGAGCCTTTGCAGCGAGAATTATCTTGTTCTGCTCAGCCTCTGTAAGTGTTCTCTTGACGTAAATATCGTGGCATTTAAGGTCAATGCTTTCAACCTTGCCGCTGTCGCCCTTGATGGTCTTATTAGTAGCGCCTGAATTTACCTTAACCTTGTAGGAAACCGAAGCGGTCTTGCCTGCCTCAACGGTTACCTTCCAGGAAAGTGTGTCACCATTTTTGCTCTGAGCGCCCGAAACGTAGGTTGTGTTTGCAGGAACAGTATCGGTTACGTCGAGTGTTTTCTTGGTGGAAGCATAGTTTGTAAGCTTAATAGTATAGGTAACTTCCTGACCCTCGTTTACAGTAACGCCCTTATTTATAGAGCAAAGCTTCTCAGCAACAACTCCGCGCATAGTGGTCATTCTGTCAAGGGTTTTCTGGGGAATTGTGCCTGTGTAGGTTTTAAGAGGACGTACGATAGAGGTAACGTTCTTATCAAAGAGGTAACGGCTGTTTCCTGGCTCAAACCATCCGTCAATGGACTCGTATCTGATGCCGCCGTTTACTTCGAATTTCTCTGCCTTGTTAGTCCAGCTGTAGCTACTGCCTGTGCAGTGAATCATCATACCGCTTCCGACGTACATCATAACGTGACCCGTTCCGCTGTCACGAATGTAAACAACAAGGTCACCCGGCTCAAGAATTGATTTAACCTTTTTTTCAAGGTTAGCAGCAGTGTCGGCGCCCTTAGTAGTTTTAAATACAACCCTTGCATCCTCGCTTGGCGAAAGCTTGCAAAGCTGAGCGGTTTGATACTGCACAATGTCAAGATTAAAGGCATTGTAGTAAGCCTCGTGTGTCCAAGCGGCACAGTTTGAGTACCATATATCTTGGCTTGTATAATTCTCGGGGCTGTTGAGCTTAATATATCCCCATCTCCACTGGTCACGGGATTTGGTGTTGTTAATTCGTGTGTCCTCGTATTGAAGTCTGCTCTGACGAATCCAGTAGCTTTCAGCGGTCAGAACAATAGCCTTCTGATTATCGGTCATTCCTGTGGTGTCAACAGGGGTGTAAACAAATCCGGTCTGGGTACTGCCCGAACCCGAACCCGAGCCTGAGCCAGAGCCCGAGCCGCCGCCGGAACTTGTATTGCCGGTGTTACCGCTACCGCTTCCCGAGCCACTCTGAGAATTATTATCGCTAAAGTCTTCTTCCTCCACAGGATCTTCCTCTTCTTCGTTTGTGTTTGAAGAGGTGGGCTTTTTGTCGGGTCTAATAACGGTGTGGCCGCCTTGAGAACTGTCATTGTCGCCAGTCTCATCGCTCGGCTTATTGCTGTTAGAGTCGGGCTGCCTATCATGATTCTCGCCGCCCTCTAAAGCGGTGTCCGAGCTTGTGATGTCGCCTGCGTTCGAACCCGATGGATTTTCTTTTGGGGCACAAGAGGCTAAAAGCGCAAAAAACACAGCGCAAACCAAACTTATTGATATAAGCTTTAACGATATTTTCATGTTTATCACCTTATGTAATATTTTGGGACTTGCCCTGAGGCTATTTTAGCAACTATCTACATAATTGTCAATAATCCTCAAAACTTACCTTGCTTAAACTTTAAAAGTGTGCTAAGATATGGTTATAAAGACGAGCGAGGTGCTTTTTATGGAAATGCTTCAACTTAAATATTTTTATGAGAGTGCGCAAAACGAGAGCTTTGCCAAAACCGCCAAAAAATATATGGTGCCCACAACTTCGGTTTCGGCATCGGTGCGCCGCCTTGAAACAGAGCTTGGCGCTCCGCTTTTTAACAGAACGGGAAATAGTATCACTCTTAATGTAAAGGGCAGAGAGTTTTTTGCCTCAATAAAGCACATTTTTTCAGAGCTTGACAGTGCGGTGAGAAACGTAACTATCGACACTCCCGACAAGGAGCACAAAATCAGTATTCTCACCTGTAGCACACGAGCAATCACAACGGCTAAAATCATAAATTATCAGAAAACCCACCCACTGACCAAGTTCTACATTGACGTCGACTTTGACGAAAAGGATTTCGATAAATATGATATTATCATTATGAAGGAGGGCGCAGAGGAGCTTTCTGATTATGAGAGCTTTTTCTATCGCAAATATAAGGTGCGTGTAGAGGCGCCCGAGGACAGTCCTTTGTGCAATAAAAAGCTGTATCTTCGTCAGCTTGAGGGCTTGCCGTTTGTATGTACGGGTGTAAACAATGAGCACTATAAAATGTTCATAAAAGCCTGCAAGCGAGAGGGGTTTACTCCCAATTTCATCTTTGAATGTAACGATTACTCCTGCGTTGATAGATATTTAAGAAAGGATCTTGCGCTGGACGTTGCTTTAAGCTCGGCGCTGGGAACGGGAGTTGCCCAAACCGGAATGAAGCACCTTAATATTATTGATTTCGAGCCTATTTTAACCCTTAACATCTACTGCAAAAAGCAAAATTACAGCGGAGCAATCAAGGACTTTATTGATTATCTTATATCAACTAATTAAAATGTCTTGCACTAATTTGAAAATTGTGGTAGTATGGATGTAGCATAAATTTTATATAGAGGTGTTTTTTATGGAAATGCTTCAGCTTCGCTATTTTTTCGAGAGCGCAAAAAACGGCAGCTTTGCTAAAACCGCAAAAAAATATAGTGTTCCTTCAACCTCGGTTTCAGCCGCGATTAAAAGGCTTGAGGAGGAGCTTGGTTGCCGCCTTTTTGACAGAGAGTGCAATAGAATTATCCTAAACGAAAACGGTAAGAGGTTTCAGAAATCGCTCTACGTCGTCTTTGACGAGCTTGAGAGGGTTTCGATAGAGCTTTCGGGCACAGGCGAGGACACGAGAGAAATCCGTATGCTTGTCAGGGCTATGCGCAGCAAGATAACCGACTGTATTATCGAATACAAGGAAAAGCACCCAAACGTCGTTTTTAAAACGGTCTTTGATTTTGAGGACGTTAACGTCGAGGATTTTGATATTATAATAGAAGAAAAAAACGAGAATATGCCCGAGTATGAGAGCTTTGAGCTTTGCAGCACCCGTCTTAAGCTGCGCGCAAGTCAGAAAAGTCCTCTTTGCAAGAAAAAGCTGACCTTAAAGCAGCTCGAAAATGAGCCCTTTGTTTCAATGGGCGAGAATAACGATATGCAAAAGACTCTCACACGTGCTTGTCAGAGGGCAGGCTTTACTCCTAACGTGGTTGTGCAGAGCAATGATATTCTCTGCTTTGAAAGGTGCATAAAGGCAGGCATCGGAATCGGCGTAACCCGTGCTCGAGACCCATATCCCGCAGGCGGCACAGCCTATCTTAACGTTGTTGACTTTGACGACCGCTACACAGTTTACGGCTACTACAAAAAGCAGGCCTACTATGGCAACATCAAGAACTTTATAGATTTCTTAAAGACTAAAGGTGAATAAAAAAGATAATTAAGGGAATTTCGATTATAAACTGCACCATTTTGCATATAATATAGAGCGGAAATAAATTTTTTTAAATTTTTTCAAAAAACTATTGACATTGGCGCAGGGGTATGTTAGAATATAATCCGCCGCTGAAAAAGCGGCGACAAGTTGGGAGCATAGCTCAGCTGGGAGAGCATCTGCCTTACAAGCAGAGGGTCACAGGTTCGAGCCCTGTTGTTCCCACCAACTTGGCCCGGTAGTTCAGCTGGTTAGAACGCTAGCCTGTCACGCTAGAGGTCGTGGGTTCGAGCCCCATCCGGGTCGCCAATAAATTTTGGGTGCAAACAGTCTTTGCTCTCCTAAATGCCTCTGTAGCTCAGTCGGTAGAGCAGGGGACTGAAAATCCCCGTGTCGATGGTTCGATTCCGTCCGGAGGCACCAAAATATGCGGGTTTAGCTCATCTGGTAGAGCGCCACCTTGCCAAGGTGGAGGTAGCGAGTTCGAGCCTCGTAACCCGCTCCATTTTTATATGATGAGGCGCCATAGCCAAGTGGTAAGGCAGAGGTCTGCAAAACCTTTATTCACCAGTTCAAATCTGGTTGGCGCCTCCATATAATTAAGACGGTAATTTCGGTTACCGTCTTTTTATTTTGCTTTAGTTTACTTTATACCTGTTATATGCTATCATTTAATAAAATTTACTGACAGATGTTAATCTGGTGTTAAAAAGAATAATTGTTCTGATGTCTGTGTTGGCGTTTTATTTGTCGGCATTTTCAGGCTGCGCAACACAAAGCAATACAGAAAAAGCT
>JAZRHT010000094.1:0-7509 GCA_045644905.1 Oscillospiraceae bacterium | reverse complement strand
CCCTCCTTCATAGCTCTGTCGCCTGCAAGGCAAAGATCTGTGAAAATATTGACCTTGGCGATGCCGTTCTTTATAGTGTTCTTAAAATCGTCATCGGTAAGTCCGCTGCCGCCGTGAAGCACTAAGGGAACGTCAACTCTTTCTCTGATTTCAGAGAGTCTTTGAAGGTTTAGGTTGGGCTTAGTTTTATAAACTCCGTGCGCTGTTCCGATAGCAACGGCAAGGGCATCAACGCCTGTTGCCTTTACATAAGCCTCGGCTTCGTCGGGGGTTGTGTACATATCGCTGAGTTTATCATCCTCAGAGGCAGCAAGGCCGACGTGACCGATTTCACCCTCAACACTAATACCTCGGGAATGCGCAATCTCGACCATTTTTCGTGTGTCGGCGATGTTTTTATCATAGTCACCTGCCGAGCCATCGAACATAATCGAGGAAAAGCCTAATTCGAGAGCCTCCATGCATCTATCAAAGGTAAGTCCGTGATCGTAATGCAGCACCACGGGGACACTCGCTCTCTTTGCGGCGGCAAGCAGCGAGGGGGCAATTAATTTGAGCTCGCCGTAAGGCAGAAGCACCTCGGCAGTTCCGATAACCACAGGAGAATTGAGCTCCTCTGCCGCAGAAATAACCGCCTGTAGCATATCGGTGTCGGTTGTGTTAAAAAGGCCGACTCCGTAATGCTCCTTTTGAGCATTTTTAAGAACGTCATTTAGATTTACAAGCATATTTTTATCTCCCCAAAGTTAGTTACATTCGGCCTCTAAGGGACCTGCAAGCTCTTTTAAGAAGAAAAGCTTGCCTGCCAGAGTGGGAATATAGCTCGAGGTAATCCAAGGGGTTCTTTCGTGGCGCAGAGTCATCCACAAGGACATTCCCTGCCACTGCATTCCACGACCCAAAGTTCCGTCCGCTCCGCCAATGGCATAGTCTGCTTTGAGGAACAAACCGGGTCCTATGGTGTTTGCTCGGCAAGGCACCAAGGTTGTTCTCGATTTAAAGCTTGTAAGAGCGTTTTGCTCAACTGTAAGCGGATGGATTTTTGCGCCTATGCGGTAAGGAGCTTTTTCCCACTCCTCTGCCGAAGCATAGTCGGCGGCAAAGGTAGGCTCCCAGAATGCGATATGACACATTCTGCCGATGCCATATACAAGCACAAGCTTTGCGCCCTCTTTTTTGAGCGCCGAGATTTTCTCGGGATATGTAGGAAGATTCTCTTTTGTTGCAAAGTTTCTTTGAGCGGCAGGAACTGTAAGCTTGCCGAGAGGATTAAAGAGAGCATTTTCCATAGCATACTGGAACGAGCCTGAGTTATCGCTAGGAAGAGTGTTGCCCTCGGAGTCTGCCCATTCGTCCATATTAAATGTATAAACGTGGTCGCAGGAAACCTTCCAAGCCTTTATAAAGTAAACTACCCACTTATACATTCCCATAGGTCCGACGGGGAGAATGAAAGCAATCTTCTCACCCTTGTCCTTAGCGTTTTTGATTTGAAGGGCAATTTCGTGACCCATATAGGTATTAAATTCCTCAAGGTTTTCGCACTTTATGGCGGAAAAATCCTTATGCCAATGTGCCTGATGCTCCTCGATGCTCTCGGGAGCGCCTATGCAGGCATCAATCTTTTCAAAATCCCACCCAGCAGGATAGAAGCCCTCTAAGGCCGAGCCTTTAACGGTTGAATTAAAATCCATTTTTATTTCTCCTTTACGGTAAATATCTTTTTGTTGTTCCCTTTAAATAAACCTGACACTGTCTGAAGCCCTCGGCATAATCTGCGCCGCACTGAAAGCCTCTATAACGGCAGCAGGTTTTAACCATATCGGGAAAATCAATATTATCGTGATCTCGCATCCAGACTATCTGCGATTCGTGGCAGTTGAGCATATCAAGTTTGGTATCAATGAAGTCGGAAACGTCAACGTATTCTGTGGGGTTAAAATTAACTCCGCAGAGGGTGTCCATATAGTAAATGGGAACCATTTTTGCTCTGCCCCCTACCTCTGTGGGATAATTGGGCAGGGTCGCAGTAAAGCTTGCGTCAAAGACAAGTCGCGACACGGCGGTGTGGTCGGGCATATAATCGTCGGGCGAATGTGTAATGATAAAATCGGGGTTTACACTGCGAATAACATCGACAACCTTATCACGAGCCTCTTTATTATTATCGTAAATTGCAAGGTCGTCAAAGCGGCTGTGAATTATCTCAAAGCCCGCCATTTCGGCGCTTTTTTCAGCTTCCTTGGCTCTCATAGGAACAAGCTCTGCGGGAGGAATAATCTCGTGTCCCAAATTGCCGCTTGAGAGATGGCAGATAACAACCCTGTCGCCTCGTGCCTTACATTTTAAAAGGGTTCCGGCACAGGCTATCTCCATATCATCGGGGTGGCAGGTAATTGCTAAAACCGTGTACACAAAAACATCTCCTTTGCATATTTTCTTAAAAATATTATATCAGCAGAGGGCTTGCGTTGGAGTGGAAAATCGGTTATAATATGTGTAAAATCAGACATCGAGGTTAAAATATGAAAGATAATTTTACACGCCTTGGCTTTGAAAAGGTTATAAGCATCGAAAAAATAATTACTATATTCTATATGGAGTTTTCCAAAAATTTCTGTTACGACGGCGAAAGTCACGATTTTTGGGAAATGGTTTACATCGACAAGGGCGAAATGATATGCACCGCCGGCGACAACCGCTTTGTTTTAAAAAGCGGCGAAATGACCTTTCACAAGCCTAATGAATTTCACAATCTTTCGGGAGATAACAGCGTTGCGCCCAATGTAAGCATTATCACCTTTGAATGTAAAAGCCGAGCTATGCGGTATTTTGAGGGCAAGATTTTTAAGCTCAGCGCAGAGGAAAAGGCGCTTTTGTCTATGCTCTTTTCCGAGGGACTTTCCTGCTTTAAGCTAAAAGACGAAACAAATCCTCTTTTACAGGTTTTAGAGAAAATTGAGGATGCGCCCTTTGGAAGCAGTCAGATGACTAAAAATCTGCTCGAAATATTTTTAATAAGACTTTCAAGAAACACCGACGTTGTAACTAAAAAAATGCGCCGCAGATATGTAATCGACGGCGTTGACGTTCCTTATAATGTTAAAGAGATACTTGATTTTCTCTCTGCGCATATCTATGACAGAATTAAAATCAGCGACATCGCAAGAGCGCTTAAAAAGAGCGAAAGCACAATAAAGCAGCTTTTTTCAACCTATCGCTCGGACGGAATTATCAGTTACTACAATTCTCTTAAAATCAGCGAGGCCAAAAAGCTAATAAGGGAGCACCACTATAATGTTACGCAGATTGCTGAAATGCTCTGTTTTGACAGTCCGCAGTACTTTTCAAAATGCTTTAAAAGCTACACCAATATGACCCCCAGCGAATACAAGAAATCGATAATAAAATAGTAAAAAGAAAAAGCAGGGCTTAAGGATTGTACTCTTAGGGACAGTAATTTAAAAGGCAGAAACGAATTTTCGTTTCTTCCTTGTGCTATAAGGTTTTAGGATATCCTAAAGATTTGGAAAATGTGCCGTACATTTTCCCTGCTTGTTACGGTACGAGACAAATTTAAAAGCTGTGTGGAAATTCCACACAGCTTTTTTACTGTCCTTAAGAGTACAACCCATATGCCCTGCTCTTTTTATTTAATTAAATCCTTCATATTATAGAGCCCTGCGGTTTTTCCTTTTAAAAACCTTGCGGCGTTTACTGCGCCGACGGCGAAAACCTCTTTTGAGGTTGCGCTATGTTTAAGGCTTACACACTCATCTCTGCCTGCGAAAATAACCTCGTGTTCGCCCACGATGTTTCCGCCGCGCACTGCGTGAATACCGATTTCGGTTTTTTCGCGCTTTTTGCGCACGCTCTGGCGGTCATAAACATAATCATATTTATCACTGCAAGCGGCATTTATCTCGTTTGCAAGCATAAGAGCGGTGCCGCTGGGGGCGTCAACCTTTTGGTTATGGTGCTTTTCGATAATTTCAATGTCAAAATCTTCGCCCAAAAGAAGAGCCGCTTTTTTGCAAAGCTCAACTAAAAGGTTTACGCCGAGGGACATATTTGCCGAAAAGAAAACGGCAGACTCCTCTGATAATTTGTGTATTTCATTTATCTGCTCATCTAAAAGTCCGGTTGTGCAGATAACGGCAGGAGTTTTTGTTTTTCTTGCGTAGGCAATAAGGCTATCTGTTACGCTGGGATGCGAAAAGTCGATAATGCAGTCAAAAGTGCCCTTGACATCATCAAAAGAGCTGAATGCATTTTCGGTTTCCTTGCCCTTTAAAAACGGGTCAACGCAGGCGGCAATACAAATATCGCTACCCTCGGCCGCATTCTTAACGGCTCTGCCCATTTTACCTTCGCTTCCGCAAAGCAAAATATTTACCATAGGAATTTCTCCTTATTTAATGAGGTTAACTGCCGCAAGCTCCTTTTTAATAAGAGCGAGCTTTTCGGGGGTAGTTTCGCACATAGGAAGTCTGTATGAACCTACCTCGAAGCCCATCATATTAAGAGCGGCTTTGACGGGTATGGGGTTAACGTCGCAGAAAAGCGCATTTATAAGACCTATAAGCGAAATCTGCAGGTCACGGCTCTTCTCTACTTCGCCATCAAAGAAATACTGACATATATCGTGGGTCTCTTTTGGCATAACGTTGGATAAAACCGAAATTACTCCTATACCGCCGAGCGAGAGAATAGGCACGATCTGATCGTCATTTCCCGAATAAATATCAAGGTTATCGCCGCAAAGAGCGCGGATTTTTGCGATGGCCGAAAGGTCTCCGCTTGCCTCCTTGGTTGCAACGATGTTGGGGTTTTTAGAAAGCTCAAGATAGGTTTCGGGAAGGATGTTGCAGCCTGTTCTCGAAGGAACGTTATAGAGAATCATAGGAAGGTCGGTTGCCTCGGAAATAGCTGTATAGTGCGCGATAAGACCCTTTTGAGAAGCCTTGTTATAATAAGGAGTTACGCACAAAATTCCGTCCGCTCCTGCCTTTTTGGCTTCTTTAGACATCTCAACCGCATAGTTTGTGTGGTTACTGCCGACACCCGTAATGACGGGGATTCTGCCTGCAACCTTGTTTACTGTGTATTTGATGCACTCGATATGCTCATCGGTTTCGAGAGTTGAAGTTTCACCCGTTGTTCCGCAAACGATAATTGCATCGGTGCCGCCTTTTATCTGGAACTCAATAAGCTCGCCGAGCTTTTCGAAATTAACCGATCCGTCGGGGTTAAATGGGGTTACAATAGCGACGCCTGCGCCCTTAAAAATTCTTTTTTTCATATTTGCCAACTCTCCTCTCTTTATTATTTTATAGTATGTATAGTCTTAGTCAAAAAATCCCTTGTCAGCAAGAAGCTCTGCCATTAAAACAGCGCCGCCTGCAGCACCTCGCAGGGTGTTATGAGCAAGTCCGATGAACTTATAATCGTACTGATTATCTTCACGAAGACGGCCTAAGGAAACTGCCATTCCTCGCTCGAGCTCTCTCTCGGTCTTGGTCTGGGGACGGTCATTTTCCTCGAAATAGTGAAGGAACTTTTTGGGAGCTAAGGGGAGATTTCTCTTCTGAGCTTCGCCCTCAAAGGTGTTCCATTTTTCGATTATCTGCTCTTTGGTGGGTTTATTTTCAAACTCTACGAAAACTGCTGCCATGTGTCCGTCAGTTACAGGAACACGGATGCACTGTGCAGTGAGCACGGGCTCTGTTGCAGGAATAATTTTTCCGTCCTCAACCTTACCCCAAATCTTAAGAGGCTCTTTTTCGCTCTTTTCTTCCTCGCCACCGATATAGGGGATAACATTATCAACCATTTCAGGCCAGCGCTCAAAGGTTTTTCCTGCGCCCGAAATTGCCTGATAGGTGCAAACGAGAATTCTCTTGGGCTTAAATTCCATGAGAGGTCCGATAGCGGGAACATAGGACTGAAGCGAGCAGTTGGACTTAACTGCAATGAAGCCTCTCTTTGTTCCAAGGCGCTTTTTCTGAGCCTCGATAACGTCAGTGTGGTCAGCGTTGAGCTCGGGGATGATCATGGGAACGTCCTCTGTCCATCTGTGAGCCGAGTTATTGGAAACAATGGGGCATTCTGCCTTTGCATATTTCTCCTCGAGAGCCTTTGTTTCCTCTTTATTAAGGCTGACGGCGCAGAATGCAAAATCGACCTGTGCAGCGATTTTCTCTACCTCTGCAGCATCAACAACCTGCATATTTTTAAACTTTTCGGGAATGGGAGAGGTCATGGCCCATCTATCGCCTACTGCCTCTTCAAAGCTCTTTCCTGCAGAGCGGCCCGAAGCGGCGAGAACCTTAACCTCAAACCAAGGATGTTCTGCTAAAAGAAGGCAGAATCTCTGGCCAACCATTCCTGTTGCACCGATGATAGCAACGTTATACTTTTTCATAATGATCCTCCATTTTTTTGCATAGCCTGTTAAAATGTATTTTAACTGTTGCGTTAAGTATTTTTTGATAGTATAATAATACCATTATAGTGCTTTAAAGTCAATTTATTTTTGGCTCAAAGCCGCAGTTTTGCAATTTTGACATCTAAATCCTGCAAGGAGCAATATATTTTTATGAAAAAAAGCGATTTTTATTTTGATTTACCCGAAAACCTCATAGCGCAGACCCCCATAGAGCCGCGCGACCATTCAAGGCTTTTGCACCTTGATAAATTAAGTGGTGAGGTTAGCCATCACCATTTTTACGACATTCTTGACTTTTTAAACGAGGGCGACCTGCTCGTTGTAAACGATTCGAGGGTACTGCCTGCCCGTCTTTACGGAGTTAACGAAAAGGGCGGCGATATTGAGATTTTACTCTTAAATTCCCGTGAGGAAAATGTTTGGGAAATGCTGGTTAAGCCCGGCAAGCGAGCAAAAATCGGCAATGCTCTTACCTTTGGAAACGGACTTCTCAAAGGCGAGATTATCGACGTTACAGAAGAAGGAAACAGAATTTGCCGCTTTTCCTATGATGCCTCGAACATCTACGAGGTTCTTGACGAAATCGGACAAATGCCTCTGCCCCCTTATATCACAGAAAAGCTTTCCGACAAGGAAAGATATCAAACCGTTTATTCAAACGAGATAGGCTCAGCCGCCGCTCCGACTGCAGGCCTGCACTTTACAAACGAGCTTATGGATAAGCTTAAGGAAAAGGGCGTTGACATAGCAAGGGTTACTCTGCACGTCGGCCTCGGCACATTTAGACCTGTTAAAGAGGAAAATATCTTAGACCACAAGATGCACACAGAGCATTATCATCTTCCAAAAGAGACCGCCGAGAAAATCCTTAAAACCAAGGAAAATGGCGGCAGGGTTATCGCTGTTGGAACAACGAGCTGCCGAACCTTAGAGGCGGTAGCGAGCAAAAACGGCAAAATTTGTGAGGACGATGACTGCACTTCCATTTTCATCTACCCCGGATATCAGTTTAAGGTTATTGATGGACTTATCACAAACTTCCACCTGCCCGAAAGCACACT
>JAZRHT010000093.1:0-1577 GCA_045644905.1 Oscillospiraceae bacterium | reverse complement strand
CGATGCAATTTTTAACGGAATTTATGGTGTTTTAAAGGACAAGGGCATCTTTATGGCAGTTCAGTGCTGTGAGCATTTAAACCGAGCCGTTATTTTGGAGAAAAAGGCGGCAAAAATGTTTGGATACGAAGAGGTTAACGTAGTCCCTCAGCCCAAAGCAGGCGGCTCACTCGGAACACTTGCTTTCGAAAGGCTTGAAAACGCCGTTGCAGTAGAAAAAGTCCGTGCAGATGCAGGACTTGATATCGGTCTTACAATGATAGGAATGCATCTTAAAGAGGTTGCCGTTCCCCTTAGACTTCCCTTTAAGAAAATCGGAAACGCACCCATCGTCTGCGCCCGCACAAGGCCCAAGTTTGTTGGCGGCGTAAGAGCAAAATACAACGAAGAATTATTATAAAAAAACAAAGCCTCCCTGTCGGGAGGCTTTTTTATTTTGATTAAAGAACGTTGCCGCCAAGCAGCAGGAGCCAGGCTATTGAATAATAGGACACAACTGCGACGAGGTCATTGAGGGTTGTGATAAGCGGGCCTGAGGCAACGGCGGGGTCGATTTTAAGGCTTTTGAAAATGAGCGGCACGGCAGTTCCCGATATGCTTGAAAGCACCATCGAGAGAGCCATTGCGAGCGCTGTGCAAAAAGAAACCGAAAAAGAAAGCGCATAGCCCTCTCCGGCTATAAATGCAAGATAGGCGCCTATCACAAAAAAGGACAGAACTCCCAAAATAATGCCGTTGCACAGTCCGACACGAGCTTCCTTGAATACGAGGAAAAACTTTTGCTTTCCGCTTATTTCTTCATCCGCAAGAACACGAATGGTAACGGCAAGCGACTGCGTTCCGACGTTGCCTGCCATAGCAAGCACAAGCGACTGGAAATTTACTATCAGGGTAAGATGCGCAACCACGTTTTCAAACATTCCTACAACAGCCGACACAAACATTCCCAGCATAAGCAGGACAACAAGCCAAGGAACTCGTTTTGACACGCTCTTTTTAAGCGACTCGTTTAAATCTTCTTCCGCTGTAAGTCCCGCAAATTTAGCATAATCATCGTCGAGTTCTTCTTCAACAAGCTTGGTTATATCGCGAGACGTCAAAATGCCTATAATCCTATTTTCCGAATCTAAAACTGCCATAGATTCTTTGGAATAATCCTTGATTTCCTCTATGCACTCGTCAATCGGTTCTTCGGCATATACATACGGAAAGGATGAGGATATAATGCTTTCGAGCTGTGTGTTTTCTCGAGCGATAATAAGATCGGGAAGGTCGATAACTCCGACTAATTTTCCATTTTCGTCCACAACGTAAATTACCGAAATATTATCGACGTTTGCAGCCTGCGAAATGAGCTGCTTCATCGCTTCTCTAACTGTTATACCACTTCGGATAGAAACAAAATCAGTTGTAATCTTATCTCCGACATAATTTTCTTCTCTGAAAAAGGATTCTGAATTTACTGCTTCAGTTATGTTGTTTTCAGACATTACCGCACCTCCTATTCCTTAGTATGCTCTTATTTCTTATAAAACTAATGCCTTTAAAATCTGCCGCACAAAAATGCGTCAGATTTT
>JAZRHT010000092.1:0-4293 GCA_045644905.1 Oscillospiraceae bacterium | reverse complement strand
TCGGTTTTCTCGCCGCGAACAACAGGCATAGCGAGGCATTCCTCGGCAAAGTCGGCGTAGGTGTTAAGCATACGCTCGGTTTCCTCACGAGCCTCCCCGGCAGTAGCGTGAATTGTGTGGCCCTCCTGCCATAAGAATTCTCTTGAACGCAGGAAAGGACGGGTTGTTTTCTCCCAGCGAACAACCGAGCACCACTGATTGTAGAGCTTAGGAAGGTCACGATAGGAGTGAATTATGCTTTTGTAATGCTCGCAGAAAAGGGTTTCAGAGGTGGGACGAACGCACATTCTCTCCTCTAATTTTTCGTGTCCGCCGTGGGTAACCCAAGCAACCTCGGGAGCAAAGCCCTCAACGTGATCCTTTTCCTTTTGCAGAAGCGATTCGGGAATGAACATAGGCATATAAACGTTCTGATGTCCTGTTTTCTTAAAGCGGCGGTTAAGTTCCTCCTGAATGAGCTCCCAAATTGCGTAGCCATAAGGACGGATTACCATACAGCCTCTTACCGAGGAATAGTCGATAAGCTCCGCTTTGATAACAATGTCGGTGTACCATTTTGCGAAATCTTCATCCATAGATGTGATTTCTTTTACGAGTTTGTTGTCTGCCATTGTGAGTGTCTTCCTTTCGGTTTTTGCCTTATTTGTGATTGAAGGTGGGAACGAGCTTTTTCACAGCCTCAAATATGGGCTGCGCCTCGTCCTTCACCATATTTTCTTTTAAGATTTCAGCCTGCTCGGAAAGTAATTTTTCGTCGCTCGGCATAGGCTTACAAACATAGATTTTATTGTTGCTTGTTTTAAATACCTCTTCCTCCGAGAGTGAAAGCTCCTCAAAGAGCTTTTCGCCCGGTCTTAACCCCGTGTAGATAATGTCGATGTCCTTGTTTGGCACTTGTCCGCTAAGGCGAATTAAGTCCGCCGCAAGGTCGGAAATTAAAATGGGCTCGCCCATATCAAGAACAAAAATTTCTCCGCCGCTTGCCATTGCGCCTGCCTCTAAAACAAGCTGAACGGCTTCGGGAATGGTCATAAAATAGCGCTTCATCTCAGGGTGGGTAACCTTAACGGGTCCGCCCTTTTTGATTTGCTCTAAGAATATGGGAACAACGCTTCCCTCACTGCCTAAAACGTTACCAAAACGAACGGCGGCAAACTGCGTGTCGCTGTGCTTATCCTCGGTCTGAATAACCATTTCGGCAATTCTCTTGGAGGCACCCATAATATTGGTTGGGTTAACCGCCTTGTCTGTCGAAATAAGAATAAATTTGTCGACACCAAATTTTGAAGCGGTGCGAGCGGTGTTGAGTGTGCCAAAAACGTTGTTTTTAATAGCCTCGCAGGGGTTGTATTCCATCATTGGAACGTGCTTGTGCGCAGCGGCGTGGAAAACCACCTGCGGCTTATATTTTTCAAAAACAAGCTCAAGTCTTTCGATGTCTCTGATTGAGCCGAGAACGGTTTCATAGCGGTCGCGCTCGTAGATGGCGCGAAGCTTGTTGTCAATTTTAAAAAGTCCGTTTTCGGAAATATCAAAGATGATGAGCTTTTCGGCTCCGTATTTTAAAACCTGATTGCAAATCTCGCTTCCGATAGAGCCTGCGCCGCCTGTAACCAAAACGGTTTTGCCGTTGATAAACTTGGAAACGGTTTGCATATCGAGCTCAACCTTGTCACGTCGAATGAGGTCATTTGTGTCAACATCCGACATTTCAAGTCTTTTTCCCGATGGGGAGGAAACGTCGGTTGCCATGCCGAAGCGGCGAAGCCTACACTTGCATTCGGCACAAATAGCCATTATATCACGCAGCGAATCTTTTGGAATAACGTTGATAGCAAGGATAACCTCGCCGATGTCCTTGTCCTTTATGATTCTTGAGAGAGCCTCACGGGAGCCGAAAATTTTAAGGTCGGCAACGGTTTTTCCGATGAGCTCCAAGTTATCATCAATAAATCCGACGGGGAGGTTTTCGCTTTCGTCCATCGTAAGACGCTTGGCAAGATAATATCCAAGCTCGCCTGCGCCGTAGATGAGGGTGTTAACCTGCTTTTCATGACCCTTTAATTTTTTAAAATAAAACTTGAGCACCGAGCGGTAAAACTGAAGCGCTCCGTGACCCGTACAAGAGAGGATAAACAGCGTTATAACAATTATAAAGGTGCATTTAAAACGCAGCTCGTTTAAAAAATGGATGTGCAAAAGCTGTGGAACAAAATATGCAATCGCTCCGACCATGAGCGAAATTACGACGTGCTTAAATATATTGAGGGTGCCGAAATATTTTCCGTAATTGGAATAGACGGAAAACAAGGTGTTAAAAAGAAGCACGAGTGCAAAATATATCGCAACGTAGCGAATGGCTATTTGTGGGGTAAATGAGGGGGTATCAAATCCGTAAACAACCTCGATGCCGATGAAAACTGAGGCGAAAACGGAAATCAAATCCCAAACAATGAGCATAAGGGTGCGCAAGAGTTTACGTGCTAACTCTTTCATTTCAAAACCTCCGTTTTTCTTTGTTTTGCGCAGTGTCCATAATTAAAATTATTGTACCATTTTTTGCGTGCTAAAGCAAGTCTTTTTTATAATAAATTAAGTATATATAAATAATAAAAAAGCCTTCCTCCGAGAGGAAGGGGGGGACCGCTTGCGGCGGAGGGAGCCTGCGAAGCATAAAAGTCAGCAGTATTTTTTTGTAACGCACTCTCCCTCAGCAATCCAGCTCCCTCTGGGAGGGAGCCTTTTGTGCTTATTTATTCAATATTGCTTCAATTTGTTTATTGGTGGGCAAGGTTTCGCTAAATGCACAAGCGGCGCCTGCGGCATTTGCAAATTTTAGCGCAAATTCAAAACCGCTATTTTCTGCAAAAAGAAATGCAGCCAGCATACTATCTCCTGCCCCGACTGTGTTTACAGCCTTGCCTTTGTGCCCTTTTTCGACATAAATTTCTCCGCTTTTTAGGACTAAAATTGCGCCCTTTTTGCCGAGCGAAACAAGAACGTTCTGCGCGCCCTTTTCTATAAGCAAATTGGCGGCGCAGATTATCTCGTCCGTGCTGTTTAGCTGTTCGTGGGTAAAGCTTTCGAGCTCGGCTAAATTAGGTTTTATTAAAAAAGGCTTAAATTTTAAGGTTTTCTCTAAAAGCTCGCCTGCGGCATCGACTACAAAGCGAACGTCCTTAAATGCAAGGCTCTCCATAATTTCGGCATAGATGTCGGTGCTCAGCGAGGATGGAGCTGAGCCCGATAGAACAAGTGTGTCACCGTTCTTTAGGGCAAGTAGCTTTGAAAAAAGCTGTGAAAGAGAGCTCTCGTCAATTTTGGGGCCGCAGGCGTCTATCTCGGTCTCTTTTTCGCCCTTGAGCTTAACGTTTATTCTCGTAAAGCCGCTTTTTAGGTGCACAAAATCGGTGTCTATCCCCTGCTCTTTTAGGGAATTTTCAAGCGCCGCTCCCGTAAAGCCTGCTACAGCGCCGAGAGCTTTAGAATTTACCCCCAAATTCTTCAAAACGACCGAAACGTTTATTCCCTTGCCGCCAAAAAGGATGGACTCACTTTGCGAGCGGTTTGTTTGCCCCTCGCTTACTACTTCAATATTCATCGAATAGTCAACCGAGGGATTTAAGGTTAGTGTGTATATCATATCTATTCTCCGAGCAATATATTCTTAAGGTCGCTGACTTGTGGAGCAATAAAATCCGCTCCTGCCTCTTTCATTTCAGCATCACTGCCAAAGCCGAAAAGCACGCCGATGCATTTTATTCCCGATTTATGCGCTCCGATAACGTCGTAATTTCTGTCGCCAACCATAATGGCGCAATCTTTCTCAATTTCGGGGCACTGTTCGTAGAGATAGTTTATAACGTCAACCTTGTGGTGACGGTCTTCTTCCATTGTGTTGCCTGCAATGAAGGTAAAATACTGCGAGAGATTAAAATGCTCGAGGATTTGCCTTGCGTATAATTCGGGCTTTGAGGTTGCAAGATAGATTTTCTTGCCGCTCTCAAAAAGGCTCTTTAAAAGGTCGTCTATGCCATCATAAACCGAGTTTTCAAAAATGCCGTTTACTCCGTAATATTCGCGGTAATCCCAAAGCGCTTTCACGGCGCCCTCGTGCGAAAAGCCGTAGTCCTCCATAAAGCTGTCGATGAGCGGAGGGCCGATGTATTTATAAAGCTTTTGTCTCTCGGGCGGCTGTATATTGTTCTTTTTAAGGGCGTACATTATCGAGTTTGTAATGCCGAGCGAGGGGTCGGTAAGTGTTCCGTCAAGGTCAAATAAAATATATTCGTA
>JAZRHT010000091.1:0-15840 GCA_045644905.1 Oscillospiraceae bacterium | reverse complement strand
AAGTTCCCTAAAATCTCGGTTGCCACGTCCGGGGAGCAGGCAGTCATTATGCTCGTCACAATCGTTTAAATGCAGATGAACAAGCCTATCGCCCATAGCTGAAAGTACGTCCTTGTAGCTGTGCTCACTTCGGGTTGCTTGCTTTAAATCAAGCACGAATGCGACTTCATCGCAAAGAGCAGATTTCATATTTTTTATAAAATCTAAATCTCGGCTTCTGCAGCGGCAGACATTTTCCTGAGCTACGCAGATTCCATCTTTTTTAGCCATTCTAAAAAGCTTAAGATATCTTTCGAAATATCTTTCATCACTATGCTGGCTCTCAAATCTATCACCATGGAGCACAAAAATCTTAGCGTCGAGGATGTTCATGGCCTCAAAATACGTTTTAGCAAACTCAAGTCCATCCTCAAATCTGCGCTCATAATCCGAAAAGAGCATAAAGGGTTCAAAGCCCGATGTAAAGGGATGAACCGAAACGACCTTTGTGCCGTTTGCTTTTGTTATATGAGAAATCTCTGAAAGGATTTGACCTTTTAATTCGCAGGCGGAATTAAAAAAGATTTCAATCTCAGCAGCACCGTTTTCACAAAGATATTTTACCGCTTTTTCGGTTACCTCAGGATAGAGGCAGGCGCTTGAAATACCGAGATTCATCTTTTTCACTCCCCTTTAAGTTATTTTATGCAAAGAGCCTTTTTTAAGTCCTCTGCCTTATCTGTTTTCTCCCACGAAACTCCTAAATCCTCTCTGCCCATATGACCATAAGCGGCGAGGTTTTTATAGATGGGGTTTCTAAGACCTAAATCACGAATGATAGCCGAAGGACGAAGGTCGAAAACTTCGTTTACTGCCTTTTCGATTTCGCTGTCAGATACTTTGCCTGTTCCGAAGGTGTCAACCATAACCGAAACGGGCTTTGCAACGCCTATAGCATAGGCAAGCTCGATTTCGCACTTATCTGCGATGCCTGCGGCAACGATATTTTTTGCAACGTATCTGGCGGCGTAAGCGGCGCTTCTATCAACCTTTGTGGGATCCTTGCCAGAGAATGCTCCGCCACCGTGACGAGCATAGCCGCCATAGGTATCGACGATGATTTTTCTGCCGGTAAGACCACTATCACCCTGAGGTCCGCCAACAACAAAGCGGCCTGTGGGGTTTACGAAAATCTTGGTTTCCTCAGAGATAAGCTCCTTGGGGATTGTGGGGAGAATTACGTTATTGATAATGTCCTCACGGATAGTTTCTAAGGAAACCTCCTCAGAATGCTGAGAGGAAACAACGATTGTATCAACTGCTACGGGCTTATCGTTTTCGTAACGAACGGTTACCTGAGTTTTACCGTCGGGTCTTAAATAAGGCAGGGTGCCGTTCTTTCTTACCTCGGTAAGTCTCTTTGCGAGCTTATGAGAAAGAGAAATGGGCATAGGCATAAGCTCGGGGGTTTCATTACAAGCAAAGCCGAACATCATTCCCTGGTCGCCCGCTCCGTTTTCCTCATTTTCGCCTCCGTCCTCTTTCTTTTCAAGAGAATTATCAACTCCGAGAGCTATATCAGCAGACTGCTTGTCTATTGTTGTAAAAACTGCGCAGGTGTTACCGTCAAAGCCGAAGGCACCATTATTATAGCCTATTTCATTGATAACGCTTCTTGCTATGCTGGGAATATCAACCTGAGCCTTAGTTGTAATTTCGCCCATAAGCATTACCATACCGGTTGTTGCGGTGGTCTCACAAGCGACTCTTGCCATTTTATCCTGAGATAAGATTGCATCTAAAACTGCATCGGAAATCTGGTCACAGATTTTATCGGGATGACCTTCGGTTACCGATTCGGATGTAAAAAGATTGATTCTGTTCATATTTTTCTCCTAACATTAAAATACATAAAAATAAGCGCCGACGGAAACCGCGGCGCATTTATTTGCTCCTCATCTTCCGGTTAATTCCGCAGGATTTAGCACCTTGCATAGCAGGTTGCCGGACGTCAACGGGCCTGTTCCCTCAGTCACTCTTGATAAGGTAATATTCGATTTTCATTATTATAACATATTCGACAGTAAATGTCAAGAAAGTTTCTTTTTAAGCACCGGCGAAATTTTCTTATAAATAAGGAAGCAAATGACCGAAACCAAAGCGCCCTTTGCGAAGGTGAAAGGCAGATTAAATATTAAAAGCGACTCGAAAATGCTATCGACTGAAGGAAGAAGTGCCTTATACATTCCTAAAATAGCCGACTCAGGAATTAAGATCTTGTAATAAATCGGATAGGTTATAAAAAGGTTTATAAACACGCAGGCAACTCCCATAACGGCGGCGCCAACAAGCGAGCCGATAAGAGCGCCATTGCGATTCTTCATTTTGCTATAAATCATTCCTGCAGGAACTACAAAAAACACGCCCATAAGGAAGTTTGCAAGCTCACCAACGCCTGCGGTGTTGGTGATAAAAAGGTGCATAAGATTTTTGATAAGGCAAACTGCCGCTCCATAAAAGGGGCCGTAAGCAAAAGATGCAATAAGGGCTGGAAGCTCGGAAAAATCGAGCTTAATAAATGCAGGCATAATGGGAACGGAAATCTCGATAGCCATAAGCACGAAACCAACCGCTCCGAGCAGTGCCGACGCCGTGAGTGAATAGAGTTTATTTTTCTTCATAAGTATCCTCCAAAACAAAAAATCCCCCGACAAATAAGTCGGGGGCTAAAATATACTTTAAACAATACCGTTATCACATCCGGACTATACCGTCGGTTATGGAATCGCACCATATCTGCTTTCGCTCGCGGACTCGTTACGCTACGCGTACATTACCGCCGGTGGAGAATTTCACTCCGCCCCTAACTATATTACAGCTTGATTATAATACAGCTTAGAGGCTTTGTCAATATCATTTTAAAGCTGAGGCATATCCTTTTGATGATTTTCGTCAAGAGCCATATAGTAATGGTCGAGAATGGTTTTTTCCATCTGATCGCGTGCGTCCTTGGTAATGGGGTGGACAACATCTCTAAAGCTTCCGCCGTCCTCTTTTCTGCTTGGCATAGCAACAAACACCCTCTGCGGTCCCTCAATAACCTTGATATCGTGCACTGCAAAATCGTCGTCGATGGTTACCGACACAAGCGCTTTCATTCTTCCCTCTCCATAGAGTCTTCTGATTTTTACCTGACTGATATTCATTTTCTGAGTCTCCTTTAAGTCTTTAAATTGGCTCTTGCCTGCTACTATTATCGTTATTTTTAAAAGTTTTATGCATTTTTTCAAAAAAGGTGTTTATTTTTCGGAAGAAAAGCAATATAATAGTAAGTAACAAAAACGAGTTTCCAATTTCTATATAAACGGAGGAATTGCTTTGGCAATCGACTATAACATACTAAACGGCAAAAAGCATATACATTTCATCGGCATCGGCGGAAGCGGAATGTATCCCCTTGCGCAGATTCTATTTGCCAAGGGCTACAATCTGAGCGGCTCAGACAATAATCCCGGCGACACCCTCACCGCAGTTATGAATATGGGCATTCCGGTCAGCTTAGGGCACGATGCTAAAAACATAGAGGGCGCTGACCTTATTGTTCATTCAGCGGCCATTATGCAAAATAACCCCGAGCTCTGCGCCGCAAGGGAAAAAGGAATTCCGACTATTGAACGCTCTATTCTGCTTGGCATTGTTACAAGCTGGTTTGACAATGCCGTCTGTGTTTGCGGAACGCACGGAAAGACAACCGTTTCCTCTATGATCACCCAGATTTATATGATGTCGAATATGGATCCTACAACCGTTATCGGCGGAAAGCTCGAGCTCATCGGCGGAAGCGGAAGAGTTGGAAAGACACAGAATATGGTTTGCGAGGCTTGCGAATACGTTGACACCTTTTTAAAGCTCTCGCCCGACGTTTCGGTTATCCTCAATATTGACGAAGACCACATGGAGTATTTCAAAACTCTCGACAACCTTATCGCCTCATTCAGAAAATTTTCTGAAATGACGAGCAAGATGCTGATTGTCAATGGTGACGATGAAAATTCACTCAAGGCGGTTGAGGGCTTAGACAAGAAAATCGTCACGTTCGGTTTTGACTCTAAAAACGATTATTATGCCACTGACATTACCTCTGAGGTTTGTCACAAATCTCATTCTCTGCTCACTAAGTTTATGGTTCACAATGGTGATAAGGCGCTTGGGGAGATTGCAATTAAAATCCCCGGACGACACAACGTTTACAATGCTCTCGCCGCAATCGCAGCGTCGTTAGAAACGGGAGTAAGCTTTGAGGACACTAAAAAGGCACTCTTTGAGTTTAAGAGCGCAGCTCGCAGATTTGACGTTTTAGGTTTAAGAAACGGAGTTACCATAGCTGACGACTATGCGCATCACCCTGCCGAGCTTGAGGCGACCCTGAACGCCGCTATGTCGCTTGGTTTTAACAAGGTGTGGGCGGTTTTTCAGCCCTTTACCTTTTCACGAACCGCCATGCTGCTTGATGATTTTGCAAAGGTTCTGAGCATTGCTGACAGAGTTGTTTTAACTCCTATTATGGGTTCTCGAGAAATAAACACCTATGGCATTGATTCTAAGGACTTACAAGCGAAAATCGAAAAATGCACACTTCTGCCCACCTTCGAGGATGTTGCTCAGTTTATAAAGGATAATGCAGAGCCCGAAGATTTAGTTATTACACTGGGATGCGGCGATATATACAAAGCCGCCAAGCTTATGCTTATAGATTAGCTACGTAAAACTATAATTTTTGTATATTTTGTATATAATGCACAAAACCGCCGCAATACAGCGGCGGTTTTAGTTTTGTATAATCTTTGTCTTTTGTGCATAATGCTTAGTTTTTTAAGTATTTAGGTCAGTAAAAGCTACCTATTCTTGTGCAACTTTGACAAAATTTTTCCAAAATAAAATTAGTTATTGACAAAAATTTATGTATTTCGTATAATATATATTGTGAGTTTGTGCGTATTTGACAAACTTATGTCCGATCCGATGTTGCGTCCCTTGCTTTTATTTGAAGTAGCACGCTGTGTCCGATCCAATACGGTAGCAAAAGGGTTTCCCTTTGTTATATAAAACAAAAATAAAAGCGAGGAAAGATCATGTACGAAGACAAGACCTTAGTATGCAAGGAATGCGGCGCGGAGTTCGTATTCACTGCAGGCGAGCAGGAGTTCTACGCAGAGAAAGGCTTCACTAACGAGCCTCAGCGCTGCAAAGAGTGCCGTGCTGCTAGAAAGGCTGCTCAGAGACCTGAGAGAGAAATGTTCACCGCTACTTGCGCAAACTGCGGCAAGGAAGCAACCGTTCCTTTCAGACCCCGTGAGGACCGCCCTGTATATTGCAGCGAGTGCTTCGCAAAAATGAAAGAAGAAAGCGACGCTGAATAATTTATATTATACGCCGTTAAACCCTCTATCGCTAAGATAGAGGGTTTCTTCATTTTGTTTATATTGTATAAAAAGCCGCCCTCGAATTGAGAGCGGCTTTTTATTTATTTTGTTTTAGATTCTACGATTGCCTTAACTGCATTAACCTGTGCATCGTAAGACTTTTTATCCGTTCCGTCTTTGTAAATTCTAATTCCGATATGGAAATTATCTCTTTCCTTATCAAAAACCTTATCCTTTAGGATGGGGGCGTCCGCAATAGAAATCGAATAAATTGGCTTGTCGCCTTCTAAGCCTAAAACTTCACGAAGGTCGGCAAAAACCTCATTTCCCGCAAGGTAATCCATATATTCCTTTTGAGAAATGAAAATGCAGTTTTCTCCCGTGTAAATTTCTGCCATAACTCGAGATTGAAGAGCTTGCTCATAGCTTGTGTCACTAATCATTTCACCGGGAGCGGTGTAGGTTGCCTGAAATATACCGACGTTTACCTCACCGTTTCCATCCATATCGGGCATAACCTCTTCGAGACTTGAAGAAAGCTTCTGCAAAGTAGCATCATCGTAATATGAATAGGTGCAGAAAAGGACGGTTGTATCATAAACCTCCTTGAAAATACTCTGGAAGGTGAAGATTCCGCCAAACACAATAATAAAGCCGAAGATGAGCACAAAAACCTTGTTATGATACCAGAAGTTTTTCCATTTTTCCTCAAGTGTCATGGGAGCGTTTTCACGCTCCTCTTTTTCCTTCTGATACTGCTCGTTTTCTGTGTCGGGGATAAGCCCCTGCTTTATTTTTTTTATGCGTATTTCTTCCTCACGATCAGAGGAGCTTAACATATCGTATCTTTTTTCTTCCACTTAAAAAACCTCTTTGTTAAGACGCCTATTTTGAAATTTCGAGAATCTTGAAGGTCATAAGTCCTCCGGGAGCCTCAACCTCAACTGTGTCGCCAATCTTTTTACCCTTAAGAGCACGGCCGAGAGGAGATTCGTCAGAAATCTTGCCCTTTGAGGGGTCGGCACTGTTGGAGCCAACTATCTGATAAAGGAGTTCTTCATCGTATTTATTGTCGTAAAGCTTAATGTGAAGACCGATTTCAACAGTTTCGGTTGTGAGAGCATCTCTATCTATAAGCTCAACGTTTTTAAGCATTGTTTCGAGCTGGAGAATCTGCTCCTCAACCATAGCCTGCTCATTTTTTGCTTCGTCATACTCACTGTTTTCAGAAAGGTCGCCAAAAGAGCGAGCAACCTTAATTTTCTCTGCTACTTCTTTTCTCTTTATAGTTTTAAGTTCGTCGAGTTGAAGTTCGAGTTCCCTTACTTCCTCTTGTGTCATAGCCTTTTTTGCGTTCATTTTAAAGATCTCCTTTTTGGTTAAAGATATTTATTTATTGAGGGCTTTTACAACTGATAAAGCCTTAATAAGCTGGGGGTCAGTGGCAGAGTCTAACTCGTACCAGATTTTTTCTTGCTCTGCAGAAAGATCCACTACGAAGTCCGGCTTAACGCCTACGCCGTCAAAGTTTTCGCTAGTGGGAGGATTGAACTGTGCGGTTGTAATCTTTAAGGCAGAGCCGTCGTCAAGAGGATAAATATCCTGCATAACGCCCTTGCCATAGGTGTTAGAACCAACGAGCTTTGCCTTGCCATAATCCTTAAGCGCCGCGGCGAAAAGCTCGGCCGCAGAAGCGGTGCCTTTATTTGTTAAAACAACGATAGGGAGATTAAGCTCGGCGCTATCGGAGGTGTACATAACCTTGGATTTACCGTTTTTATCAACGCTGTGAATAACGGGACCTTCAGGAACCACGATATCAATCATCTGAGCGGCGGATTTAACTGTGCCGCCACCGTTATTTCTGATATCAAATATAATTCCCTTGGCTTTTCTATCGAGCGCAGAGCCAACTGCCGACTCAAACTGATTTACGGTTGCGCTTGAAAACTCTGTAATCTTAATATATGCAATGTCACCTTCAAGCATTTCACTCTCAACACTGGGAACGGTTACCTTGCGGCGAGTGATTTCGACCGTAAATTCCTCACCTTCACGGCGATAGGTTACGCTTACAACCTGACCTGCATCGCCTTTAAGAGCGTTTATGGCTTCGGAGTAATTCGTGAGAACATCGATTTCGGCAACCTTGACAATTTGGTCACCCTTTTGTATACCGCTAACCTCAGCGGGAGAATCTGGAAAAACCGAAATAATGCGTGCATATCCTTCCGTATCCTTAACGCAGGACACGCCGATTCCGACAACCTTGCCGTTTAAATCATCCTTAAGCTCGCTATACTCGGCGGCGGTGTAATACTCGGCATAAGCATCACCGATACCAATAGCAAAGCCTTCCGAAATACTATCAAGAAGAACAGTTTCGTCAATTTCTCCATTATAGTTTTTGCGGATTATTTTATTTATCTCATCAATTTTATCAAAGGTTGCCTGACGCTCGTTTACTGCGTCCATCTTGCTATTACTGATTCCCATCGTGACAAGCATTGTAATGGGAATTGTAACTGCCATCGCAAGACACATAAACATTATGGCAACGCCGAGAGATATTTTCTTATTCATAGATTTCTCCTTTTTGCCGATTTGAGAACAAATCGGTTATGGGATTAAAGATAAGGCAGGGGGTCAACTTCCTTACCATTTATGTAGATACCAAAGTGAAGGTGTGGTCCGGTTGAGTTACCGGTTGAGCCAACCTGCGCTACAACCTGGCCTCTCTTAACCTTCTGTCCAACCTTGACAGAGAGGCTTGTGCAGTGTGCATACATAGTAGTATATCCGCCGCCATGGTCAATCATAACATATTTACCATAGCCTTTTTTGGGTGTATACGTCGTTACGGCTTTAATAACTGTTCCTGCATTTGCGGCAACGATATTTTTACCGAGAATGTTTGCTCCCGAAATATCGATACCGGTATGCCAGTTTGCCTTGCCGTAAAGAGTTCTCCAGCCAAATCTCGATGTAATGGTCTTATAATTAGGAACAGGCCAAAGGAACTTTCCGCCAACGAAATCACCGCTCGAGCCACTTTGCTGAAGCATCTGGCGGATTTCCTCGTCAATTTTTTCCATTTCCTTGTTAATCTGAATTTGTTGCTGCTTTAATGAGTTTTCGTTGTTAACAAGGGTGTTCAAGAGCTTTTGGCTCTCTAAATATTTAGTGTTAAGGGTTGATTTCTTATAAGAGAGGGTTTTCTGATTTGCCTCGAGCTTGATTTTGGAATTTTCAATTGTCTTTTTGGCCGTCATAATGCTCTGCTTATCGGCATTTAATTTGCTCATAAGCTCTTGATCGTTCTGAGCAAGGCGCTTCATATACTCTGCATTTTCAATAAACTCTACAAAGCTCTGAGATGAAAGGAGCATCTCCCACATAGAAGTTTCGCTTTGCATATACATAGCTCGAAGGCGAGCCTTAAAGAGCTCGTCGTTTTCGGAGATTTCGCCCTCCTTACTTGTAAGCTTTGCCTGGTTGTTTGCGATCTGAACATTAAGGGCCGAAACCTGACTGTTTAAGTTATCTATTTGTTGCTCAACGAGTGAAATCTCTGTGTCGAGCTGTTTTTTATAATTTAATTGCTCATTTTTCTTGTTCTGAGTTTTCTTCATATCGCTTTGAAGCTTTTTGAGCTGATTTTCGAGCACGGCATATCTATCCTCAAGGCTTGACATTGTTGCTGCCTCGGTTTTAATAGTCTGAATGCCCGAAAGCGAAGAGAAAACTACCGCAAAAACAAGAGCGAGTGCAAATACTTTCTTTTTTAAACCTTTTGTCATATAAACTTTAGCGCCTCCTTTTCTAAACTTTTAAATGTTTACGGATGCTTACTAAACTTCCCGTACCTCCTATCAATACTCCTGCCGCAATATAGGAAATTAAGAGGGGTGCTGCTATCTTGGAGAAAGGAATGAGCGCCTGTGTTGCCGAAGCGATAAAGGCGTTAGTTTCGCCTCCGATAGCAGAGAGAACCTGAGAATAGAAATACCAAACCACAAAGAAGGAAACCAAGCCCGAAATGAGGCCCAAAATCATTCCCTCAACTAAGAAAGGCATTCTGATAAACGAGTTAGTTGCGCCGACATATTTCATAATATTGATTTCACGGCGACGGCTAAAAACTGTAATTTTAATGGTGTTCATTATAATTACAAAGGAAACGATAAGCAGAGCGAGAACAACAACCGTGCCGCCAATGGAAACACCACTATCGGTTTTAACCATTATCTCTGCAATATCTGTAGGAGCGTCCACTCTGTAGACTCCCGAAAGGGCGTTTAGCTTGGAAACGTTGTTTTCAATAAGTGTTAAGTCTTTGACCTTTACACGATAAGAAGCAGGAAAAACATCCTCATTTTCGTAACCGTCGAGAAGGTCGCCGAGCTTTTCCTTCTGCTCGTCAAATGCCTGCTCCTTCGAGGTGTATTCAACCTCGAGAACGTTATCCATTGAGCGAATCTGGCGGTCAAGTTCCGCCTCGGCAGAGGCAGAAATATCATCCTCTACATAGATAACGATTTCGTTTTGCTTCTGAATTGTTTTGGTAATGCTTTTAATGTTTTCCGAAAGCAGTGCAGCAAGGCCGACTAAAATAAGGCAAGCAGTGAGCACACCTACCGATGCAAAGGACATCGCCTTGTTAAGATAGGTGTTTTTTGCGCCCTGTTTTAAGAGATATGTAAAACTGCCTATTCTCATTTTCTAACACCTCCGTCTGGAATATCGGAAACTACCTTTCCGTCACGGATAGTGATAACGCGGCGTCCAAACTCATTAACTAAGCTATGCTCGTGGGTTACCATTAAAACGGTTGTACCGCAGTGATTGATTTCGTTAAGAAGCTCAACGATTTCGTGTGACATTACAGGGTCGACGTTACCTGTAGGCTCGTCGGCAATAATAATCGAAGGATTATTTACAAGGGCACGGGCAAGCGCAACTCTCTGCTGCTGACCGCCCGAAAGTTCGCGCGGGTAGCATCTCGCCTTATCGCCGAGGCGGACAAGTCCCAAAACATAAGAAACTCTTTTTCTGATATGTCTGCTGGGAACGTTGGTTACTCTGAGTGCAAACTCGACGTTTTCATAAACAGTCATATTCTCAATAAGGCGGAAATCCTGGAAAACAATTCCAAGGGAGCGGCGAAGTCTGGGAACATCCTTTTCACGCAAGGTGTTCAAATTGAAACGGGCTACGTCTATGCTGCCCTCGGTTGGCTGTTCCTCTCTCATAATGAGCTTTAGGAGGGTGCTTTTACCTGCTCCCGAATCGCCAACAATAAAGGCAAATTCGCCTTTTTCTATAGAAAAGCTTACATTGTCAAGTGCCTTGGTGCCATTGTCATATACTTTAGTTACTGAATCAAAATTTATCAATTTAAAAAGACACCACCTAATTTATAAACTACATTTGGCGGGCTCTTTTAAGTCCGCCAAATTTTTCTTAATATTTTACAGGGTTGGCTTCAAGGTATTTCTGTACCATAAGGGCTACCTTGAAGATAGTTGCGTGGTCAAATTCACGCAGCTCAAGACCCGTCATTTTCTTGATTTTCTCAAGACGGTAAACGAGTGTATTTCTATGTACAAAGAGCTTTCTTGAGGTTTCAGAAACGTTTAGGTTATTCTCAAAGAATTTCTGAATGGTAAAGAGGGTTTCTTGGTCGAGACTCTCGATAGAGCCTTTCTTAAACACTTCGGAAAGGAATGCTTCGCAGAGGGTTGTAGGAAGCTGATAGATAAGACGGGCGATGCCGAGGTTATCATAGCTGATGATAATCTTATCCGTGTCAAAAACCTTGCCAACCTCAAGAGCAATCTGAGCCTCTTTATAGGAACGGGCGAGGTCCTTAATTCCGGTTACAATAGTGCCGATACCGACGCAGGACTGTGTGTAAAACTCGCTGCCGAGGGTGTCAACAATAGAGCGAGCCATTTTTTCAAGGTCACGTGTCTCAATGCTGGACTTAACCTCTTTGATAAGAACAATCTCTTTATCGCTGATATTAAGAACAAAATCCTTCTGCTTGTCGGGGAAAAGGTTTTGAATAATGTCAAAAACAGAAATTTCGTTATCCGAAAGAATGCGAATAAGAACAGCGACACGGCTAACGTCACTGTTGAAATGGAATTCTCTCGATTTCAAGAAAATCTCGCCTGGGAGAATGTTATCGAGTATAACATTCTTTATAAAGATATTCCTATCGTACTTTTCATCATAATACTGCTTGATATTGCCAAAGGAAATAGCAAGAATATTAGCATAACGGGCAGCAATTTCGTCCGATCCCTCGACAAATACGGCAAAGCCGGATTTTATAATGCCGCCGAAGGATTTATATGTATATCCATCGCGCACGAAAATCTCAGATGTGTCCGCAATGTCCAGAAGGACAAATTCATTTGTTTCACCAATCATAGCGGCATTGCTGCAGGCGACAATGGTTGCGCTTGCGTCAACTACGCCGATTACACGATCGATAGAAACCTTCATCTGCGAAATTACTTCCTTAAAAAGCTTGTTTGACATTCCTAATACCCCTCATAAGTCTTAGGAGCTATCTGCTCCAAAATGACCGCTTTCTTTTGTTGAAATTGCACATATTGTATAAAGTATACTTATTCTACTAGATTTTTGGTCATTTTGCAAGTATTTTCGGCGAAAATTTAAACATAATTCACAAATTTTCAAGGAAATGAGCAAAAAAATCCATGTCATTTTTGGTTTTTTTGCACAAAAGAAATTTCCTAACCACACATTTTTCCATTTTCTTTTGTGCAATTTGATTAAGGCAATTTCAACAAATTAGAGGTGTGTTTTTAGTGCAAAATGCCCTAAAAAATATATTTTTGAGAATTGGTAATTTTTATTTGCTTTTTCCTTAGAAAAGTTATATAATATAGGTTAGCATAAAATACAAAAGGAGATTTTAGGAAAATGTCCAAAAAGTTTTATATAACAACCGCTATTGCATACACCTCGAGAAAGCCTCACATAGGAAACACCTATGAGATAGTTTTAACTGATGCTATCGCTCGTTACAGAAGGCTTGTTGGCGATGATGTTTTCTTCCTCACCGGCACCGATGAGCATGGTCAAAAGATCGAAAACTACGCTATTGACGCCGGCATTACTCCGCAACAGTACGTTGACGGTGTTGCAGGTGAAATCCGCTCTATCTGGGACCTTATGAACACCTCTTATGACAAATTTATCCGCACCACCGACGATTATCACGTTAAGGCTGTGCAGAAGATTTTCAAGAAGCTCTATGAGCAGGGCGACATCTACAAGAGTGAGTACGAGGGTCTTTACTGTACTCCCTGCGAGTCCTTCTTCACCGAGACTCAGCTTGTTGACGGAAAATGTCCCGACTGCGGCAGAGAGGTTACCAAAACCAAGGAAGAGGCATATTTCTTTAAAATGAGCAAGTATGCTGACCGCCTCATTAAATACATCGAGGAAAACCCCGAGTTCATTCATCCCGAAAGCCGCAAAAACGAGATGATTAACAACTTCTTAAAGGTTGGTCTTCAGGATCTTTGCGTTTCGAGAACCTCGTTTAAGTGGGGCGTTCCTGTCACTTTTGACGATAAGCACGTTATCTACGTTTGGATTGACGCGCTTTCAAACTACATTACCGCCCTCGGCTATGACCCCGACGGAAGCGGCGAGCTATACAATAAATACTGGCCTGCCGACGTTCACATCATCGGAAAGGACATTTTAAGATTCCACACAATTTACTGGCCCATTATGCTTATGGCTCTTGGCGAGCCCTTACCTCGGCAGGTATTCGGCCATCCCTGGCTTCTTGCCGGAAACGACAAGATGAGCAAATCCAAGGGCAACGTTATCTACGCAGATGACCTCGTTGACTACTTCGGTGTTGACGGAGTTCGCTACTATGTTCTTAGCGAAATGCCCTATGCTCAGGACGGAAACATCACTTACGAGACCATTATTGCTCGTTTTAACTCCGACCTTGCTAACACACTCGGAAACCTTGTAAACCGCACTATTTCAATGTCGCACAAATATTTTGGCGGCGTTATTGAGAACAAAAACGTTTGCGAAAGCTTTGACGACGAGCTTAAAGCCGAGGCACTTGCCTGTGCTCCCAATGTTGAAAAACTTATGGAGCAGTTCCATGTTGCAGATTCTCTCGATGCGATTTTCAACCTTGCAAGACGCTGCAATAAGTACATTGACGAAACTATGCCCTGGGCACTCGCAAAAGACGAAACTAAGCAGGACAGACTTAAAACAGTTCTTTACAACTTAACCGAGTCTATCCGCTTTATCGCAGTTCTCTTAAAGCCCTTCCTCCCCGAAACCGCCGAGGAAATTTTAAGACAGATAAATAATCCTATCGACTCTTACGAATCCATTTCTGAATTTGGCAAAATCGAAAACGGACACACCGTTAATGAAGCTAAAATCATCTTCTCTCGTATTGACGCTGACAAGAAGATGGAGGAAATTGCCGCTGATATTGACAAGAAATACGGCGAGAAAAAGCCCGAGAGAAAGAAAATCGAGGGACTTGCAGAAATCGGCATTGAGGATTTCTCCAAGGTTGAGCTGCGAGTTGCTAAAATTCTCTCTTGCGAGAGCGTACCTAAGTCTAAGAAGCTCTTAAAGCTCATTGTAGATGACGGCGAGGGCGAGCGTCAGGTTTGCTCGGGAATTTCGCCCTGGTACAAACCCGAAGACTTAATCGGCAAAAAGGTTGTTTTAGTTGCAAACTTAAAGCCTGCAAAACTCTGCGGACTTGAAAGTAACGGTATGATTCTTGCTGCCGACTGCTCTGAGGACGATGTTAAGGTATTATTCCTTGACGACTCCATGCCCGAAGGCAGCAGAATTCGATAAGAAGGATTTTTATGGCAGTTATTTTTGATTCGCATTCGCACTATGATAATGCGAGATTTGACGAGGATAGAGAGACTCTTCTCTCTTCCCTCCCCTCAAAGGGTGTCGGACTCTTGCTTTCGGCAGGAAGCTGCATGCAAAGCAGCCGACTCAACAGCGAGCTTTCTAAAAAGTTTCCTTTTGTTTTTGCGAGCGCAGGGATTCATCCTATTGACTGTGTAAATCAAACCGAGCCTTATTTAGACGAGCTTAGAGCTATGTTTGAGGATAACAAAAAGCTTGTTGCTGTCGGCGAGATTGGACTCGATTATCACTATGATAATTCCCCACCCGAGCTTCAGAAAAAGTTTTTATGCGAGCAGCTCACGCTCGCACGAGAGCTTGACAAGCCCGTTATTCTGCACTCGAGAGAGGCAACGGCGGATATGCTCGCAATTTTAAAAGAGTATCGCCCCAAGGGTGTTGTTCACTGTTTTTCGGGAAGCGTTGAAACTGCTCGTGAGATATTAGATTTAGGGCTTTACATTGGTTTTACCGGAGTTGTAACCTTTGCAAATTCGCAAAAGGCGAAAAAGAGTGCAGAATTTGTGCCTCTTGACAGGCTACTTATAGAAACCGACTGTCCTTATATGGCGCCCGTGCCTTTTAGGGGTCAGAGATGCGATTCCTCTATGCTTTATTCGGTTGCTGATGTGCTCGCTGACTTAAAGGGACTTTCCCGAGACGAAATTTTAGATGCTACCTTTAAAAATGCCGTTAGGGTTTTTGAGATGGAGGCTCTTATATGAAAGATGTTTATGAAATAAAGGATAAGGCTCTTTTGGAGTCTATTAAAAGCGAAGCCGAGGCGGTTGTTTCCGCTATTGTTCAAGAAGCCAAGCTCGAAAACGGCGACCTTTTTATCGTTGGTTGTTCCTCGAGCGAGGTTTTAGGCGAGAAAATCGGAACTAATTCGAGCGTTGATGTTGCGGATGCGATTTTCGAGGGAATTTACGGTGTTCTTAAAGAAAAGGGCATCTTTATGGCGGTTCAATGCTGCGAGCATTTAAACCGTGCCGTTATTTTAGAGAAAAAGGCGGCTAAAATGTTTTGGTACGAGCAGGTTAACGTTGTTCCTCAGCCCAAAGCTGGCGGTTCGCTCGGAACTCTCGCTTTTGAAAGGCTTGAAAACGCTGTTGCGGTTGAAAAAGTCCGTGCAGATGCAGGACTTGATATCGGCCTTACAATGATAGGAATGCATCTTAAAGAGGTTGCCGTTCCCCTTAGAATCCCCTTTAAGAAAATCGGAAACGCACCCATCGTCTGCGCCCGCACAAGGCCCAAGTTTGTTGGCGGCGTAAGAGCAAAATACAACGAAGAATTATTATAAAACAAAAAGCCTCCCTGTCGGGAGGCTTTTTATTTTGATTAAAGAACGTTGCCGCTAAGCAGCAGGAGCCAGGCTATTGAATAATAGGACACAACTGCGACGAGGTCATTGAGGGTTGTGATAAGCGGGCCTGAGGCAACGGCGGGGTCGATTTTAAGGCTTTTGAAAATGAGC
>JAZRHT010000090.1:0-3472 GCA_045644905.1 Oscillospiraceae bacterium | reverse complement strand
TGAATCAGCATCAAAATTTCGCCAGTATCTTTATCTATGGCTACCGAAGCTACGCCTCCATTAAGGAAAGTTAGAAGGGTACCGTGAACAATCCAAGCATTAGCGTTTTCGTTGTACTTAACTATGTATGGATATTCGTTATTTTCATATACTTCTTTAACGACTTTTGCAGCTATCTTTGCGGCTTGCTTTGCATTTTTTACTTCTCCAAATTTCCCCTTATAGTCGCATAAATCTAATTCGATCAGTTCTTCTCTCGAAGCATTATATATGTCTGCAGCTCCGCTATATGGAATAAAGCTGTCTTCTTTTGAAACCCAATAGCTTTTTGTGAAAACAAAAACCGCCAGCACAATGCAAACAGACAGCACAGCACCTATGCTAATCCAAATTTTCTTTTTCACTCTATAACCTCCTATATCAAAGAATAGGACTTTCTTGCTAATATTATTTAACACAGGGGCACTTTTCTGTGTTCTTGCCATTTGTCTTTATGTTTCTAACTATATTATACTGAATTTCTACAGAATTGTAAATTGTTGCATTTGCACAAAGGCACTTCTTCGTTTTTGTGCAGGCAGTACAAAAAACGGGCAGATGCAACCGCATCTGCCCGTTTTATTTTGTGTAAATTTTAATAGTCGCTGGGGACGTCCTTGCCGCTTATATAAGCCTCAACGCCATAGCAAAGTGTATCAACGTACTTAGAGCGAACGAGGGCCAAATCACTTCCGTTTAAGCGGATGAGGTATTTTCTCGTTTCTGCCTTAACGTATTCGATAACGTCAACCTTTTCACGCTCACGGTAGGTGTAGGTTATCTTTATGTCGGCATCACCCTTATACTTTCCGGGCTCAACCGATTCCTCGCAGTAGGTGAGCATAACGAGGGTGTAAAGATCACGATACTCCTCGGTTGACATCTTCTTGCCGTCCCAACGGACAACAAGATCCTCGCCCTCGCCGCTTGACTCAAAGACGTATTTTTTGTCCCCGATATCAAAGGTAAGGGTTTTGATTTCGTCAATCATAACGTTAACGACAATTGCGCTCATATACTTGATGAGATCCTCATCAAAGAAGGTGAAATCACTGGCGTCAACGATAAAGATGGGCTTTCTTTCATTGGTCATTGCATAGTAATAGAAGGAACCGTCAATCTCAAGCATTTTACCAAGATGTATCTTTAAATTTCTCTTGGTTGCGGTAACCTCAATGGTTACAAGAGGGTTATTAAGACCGCACTTTTTCTTGTCTGCCGCAGTGGGATTGAGCGAATAAATATCATATGCTCCAAGACCGAAATAGTGGTTCTGAAGACCGACAAAGGCATCGTCCGAGATATCGGCTCTCATAGGAGAGGTGAATATAAACTGCGTTTTATTAACAGTTCCCGAAACGTCCTTGCCTTCCTCGATATCCTTAAGCTCGGCGATATATTCGGGATTTTGCTCAATAACGATGGGATTCTTTAGTTCGGTGCCGGTGTAACTGATTTTGGTAACGTTGGGGTCAACCTCGTTGCCTTCCTCGTCCTCAGCGATTCCGTCCGAGATACTCATATCAAGGTAGCCTAAAGACTTCTTCTCAAAGGGGTCATCCCAACCTGATTCAACAAGGTAAAGCTTTTTATTCTGCTTGTAATATACGTATCGGCTACCTGCGGAATTAAGTCCGCCAAGGATTAGATTGAGTCTTTCGCCGGTGTCGTAATTAAGCTCAATGGTGATGGATTTATCGTTAATCTCGTAAAGCTCGAGGTTTTCGATATCTTCACCGATAAACTTAATTGCAGGAAGCTCCTTAGCACTGTCAAGAAGGCTTCCGACCGCCGTTTCATTCATAGCAAATTCCTCGGCGCCGTCGAGCTGAAACGTCTTTTCCTTAACGTATTTAAGGGTGTAGACTCCGTGCTCATTTTTTATGGTTACGTCTCTAACCTGCTTTTCCTTGTACGAGAAAACGTTTATATAACCGATATTGTCCTTAACCTCGTCGCTTTCAACACTTGAGGTACCGACGGATGAGGTTGTTTCAGGCTTTTTCTCGGGCCAAAACTCAATGGCAAAAACTGCGCCGATAAGCAGCACAAGTGCCAAGGCGGCGGCAATTATTGTTTTGACTCTTTTGGAAAGTTTTATCTTTTTTATCATAATAACCTCCTGCGAATGCAGACAAAGAGGCAAATTGCAAGAAGCAGAACGGGAATAACAACAGCAACGCACACGCCAACTACGTTAGCGGCATCATAGGTGATTCCGAGAGCGGCAGAGGTAAGACTCTTTGAAGGAAGGAGAAGCTCGTTATCTCTTCCGAGAGTAGAGTCAATGGCCGCAATTGCGATATCTGCGTTTGCATAGGATGCGCTAAAAAGATCACTGTGGAAGTAGCCTAATGAGTTTACGTAAAGCACGCTGGATTCCATAACGTCAATGTTCTGGCTATATCTGGAAATAGTTGTGCGGGACATACAAACGTAAGGATAGCTTTCTCCCTCGCCCTTTTTAAAGCCCTCGTCACTTGCCGTACCAACCTTAGATGTTTCGGTGTGTTGAAGGATAATACTGTTTTCCATGCTTACGTCAAGCACGTTTGATATCTTGGTGGGTCTGCCGTAATATCCGTAGGCAGTAACCTCTTTAAGGGCCGCATTAAGAGTTATCGAGGTATCGATAAAGCGAAGCGGAGTGAGCTGGGGGTTGCCCGCAAGAGCAATAGAATCGTCACTTTCGTAAACAACACCCTCTCCTACCTCGAAGCCCCAGTCGGCAAGGAAGGCCTCGATGTTGGGTAGCTTGGGCTGGGTGTAATCAGCAATATACATAACGTTTTTGCCGTATTTGCCCTCATTATAGAGGAATGCATCTAACTTTTTAAGCTCATCCTCGGTGTAGTCCTTGGAGGGAGCGGCAATAATCGCAAGGTTTGTATCCTTTTTAATCTCGTTAAGGAGATTTGCATGCTCCTCAATTCCGTAGCCGTTATTTTCAAGAAGGCTTGTAAGTTTTTCGGGCATCTGCTCGCCGTGGCCCGTAATATAAACGGCCTGAGGATTGTCCGAAGCGGTTACAACCATAATAGCGGTGGAGAGTGCGTACTCGGCAGTGAGGCTATAGTCTGTGATCTCTGTGGTGTCACTGCCGTCGCCGTAATCGGTACTGCCGTCTTCCTCGTCCTTTTTGGTGTAGATAAAGTCGCTCTCAACGAGCTGACGAAAACGGTTTCCACAAGAGACGATAACATCGCCTGCAGCCAGGTCAACAACGTCGTATTTTGTGCTAAAGGTAGGATCCTTATCGACGTCGACAAAGTTAACCTCAAGGTGCGGTGTGTACTGAACGTATTTCTCGGCGAGAGTTATGATTTTGTTGTAGTGGGTTGCGTTCATGAGCTCGTATCTGTCGCCGATGAAGGTGATCTCAATCTCATAATCCTCGAGGGTTTTGAGATAATCCTTAGATTCCTGCGAAAGC
>JAZRHT010000089.1:0-1945 GCA_045644905.1 Oscillospiraceae bacterium | reverse complement strand
AAAAGATGAAACCTCATCCAATAACAATCAGAGTAGTTACGAGAAAGGATGGGTTTTAAAGAAAGCATATATTCCCGAAAATAATCCGTCACCTATTAAGATTAACGGAGAGGACACACGAACCCCAACACCTATATCATTTACGGACGAGATAATCTATGGAAAATTGGATTTTGAAAGTAAAACTGTAAATGTTCATGGTGTGCCTAGCAATATATGGTCAGAATGGAATAATTGTATCGCCATTGTGGATTCACCTAAGCAGCTAAAAGAAATATGGCAGAAGGACCAAGGGGAGTACTATGAAGAAAATAAGGCTCTTTGGGAAAAGCATGGTGATAAAGTAAGGTTTGATGAAAATGACTACTATGTAAATTGGTATGACGAAAAGTTCTTTGAGGATAACACCCTTATAATGCTGTTTTTCAACAGAGGCGCGCTTCCATATAGAATTGATAAGATTAACGTTCATAATGGAAGAATGTATATTTATGTGAATAATCGAGATGATAACGGCGGTATACTCCCGGCTGTATCGTATTCATCCCGAACATTTATTACAGTACCTAATAGATATTTAGATAGGTTTCATGCAGTTAATTTAGATAAAATAAAAGATGTTGTTGTTTATAAGGATGAACACTAAAAAAAATCCCGCCGCACAAAAAGTGCGGCGGGGTTATTTTTATTCCTTATTATCAACGCTTGCGAAATATGTTCCGATTATCATTATAACAAGTCCTATAAAATACGAGATAGGGGGAAGCTGCCAGAAAATGAGCATTGAAAGTCCTGCGCCGATAAAGGGGGCGACGGCATAGTAGGTGCTCGTCTTGGCGGCGCCGAGGTCGCGCTGAGCGTATATGTAAAAATAAATGCTAAGTCCGTAAGCCACAAAGCCGAGCAGCAGGGCGAGGACGATATACACAAAATTGGGCAGGCTCTCGCCTAAGACAAATGCGATAATGAGCGAGCCGAGTCCCGACCCAAAGCCCTTGATAACCACTATTTCAAGCGGATTTTTAGAGGAAAGACAGCGGGTGCAGTTGTTTTCAAAGCCCCAGCAAACGCAGGCGAGTAGCACAAACAGAGAGCCGAGCGAAAATGAAAGACTGCTCATATCCTCAAACGAGAGAATTGCGCTTGATAGGGTAACGAGCGCTATGGCAATCCAGAGTCGCTTTGAAATGGCTTCCTTGAATATCATAAGGGCGATTAGCGAGGTTGCAACTATTTCAAAGTTATTGAGAAGCGAGGCGTTTGCCGCTGTTGTGCTCGCGAGGCCTATCATTAAAAATATCGGAGCGGCAATGTCCAAAGCAACCATTGCAATGGTGTATGGAAGCTCTTTTTTCGTTAGCGGTTTTTCCTTTTCTTGTGTGCCCGAAAGCTTCTTGATAACTCCCATTATAAAAAGTCCAAGCCCTGCGCCGAGATATAAAAATGCCGCCATAAAGGTCTCACTAACTTCGCTTAAGAGCAGCTTTGAAAAGGGCGAGTTTATAGCATATAAAACCGCCGCAAGTAATGCGAAAAATATCGCTTTTTTCTGTTTATTTTTCATAATGTCACCTATTTAATAAACTGATCTATGGCTTTTGAAAGCTCCAAAACTGCATCCTCGTCGCCGTTTTTTACAGCATCGGTAATGCAGTGTGTTAGATGCTCCTTTAATATTATCTTGCCCGTATTGTTTATTGCTGATTTAACCGCCGAAAGCTGAATTAAAACGTCGCAGCAATCCTCGTCCTGCTCAACCATTCTTTTGACAGCTTCAAGATGCCCGATAGCTCTCGAAAGCCTATCAATAACAGCTTTTTGATTTTTATGTGTATGGCTCATATATTTCCTCCTTGTATCCCCCGTGGGGGGATATGTTGATTATAAAAGGGTTAAATAAAAAAGTCAAGCGTTATATTGAATAAATAACTAAAATATGGTATAT
>JAZRHT010000088.1:0-1979 GCA_045644905.1 Oscillospiraceae bacterium | reverse complement strand
AATAATACCATCCGATAATTTTTTATATTTTAATTCACTTATTAAATTAGATAACTGTATCGACAAATCACAAAGCGCCTTAATCTGTTCCGAAGATAAAGTTTGTATTTTCAAAGATGAAATTTCATCAACTTCGTTGATTATATAACTTAAATCATTATATTGCCATTCTTTCAAAATCCGATTACCTAATAATTCCTTCAAATCATCAAGACTTTTGGTGTTAAGAGATTCCATCGTTGCTAACAATAAAGTTTTTTGCCCAAATTCGGAATTCATATACATCTCAAAATACTCTTTCATCATTTTCTCGAAAGTTGACGCCATATTACGTCCTCCTTAGGTATCGCACGATTTCATTCATTATACCACCCCTCCCTCACTTTTTCAACAACGAAATAAGGCAACGATAGCAGGTGGTGTCTTTTATGTACAATAACAAACCCCGCTGGCTTAGAGTTTAATCTAAGACAGCGGGGTTTCTGTTTTGTATCAGAGGATACACCTGACGGCGAGGCCGCCGCTGAAGAAAAAGGTGTTCCTCCAAAATTCATTTGGTGGAGGCGGGGGGAATCGAACCCCCGTCCGAAAATCTCTTACTGCAACTTTCTACGAGTGTAGTTTATCTTTTATGTTCCCCTTTTAGAGCGCCGACAAACAGGCTCTCTAATCGGGTAGCCTCTAATACACATAGCGCCACGAGGCAAGAGCACTATGCGTTCACCACTAATGTGACGCTTGAGCCTGAGCCGTGGTACTCTCAGGTCAAACGGCCGCCAAAATTAGGCAGCGTAAGCTAATTTATTATTGTTAGCGTTTAAATTTAAAATTCGGATTTTAAAGAGTGTCCGAACCTCTACTCGCTTATCACAGCTTAAAACCCCCGTCGAAACCTTTACGCCCCCGGGTTTATCGCATTTCGCTACTATATTATATCACAATTCATAGCAAAATGCGAGTGGTTTTATTTATAAATTATTTACCCAGCGAATAGCAAGATCCATCCAGCCATTCGCCTCTAAAACGTATCTTCCGACAACACCATTTGCAAGGGCGGCGCCGTGCTCGCTATGGGGATAGATGTGCAGCTCGCAGTTTACCTTATTATCGGCAAGAGCCTTTGCATAAAGAAGGCTGTTCTGAACGGGAACAACTGTGTCCTCAAATGTGTGCCATACGAATGCGGGAGGAGTTTTATCCGATACAAGCTTTTCAATCGAAAGCTTTTCGGCTTTTTCGATGTCATACTCGCAGCCGCAAAGTCTTTCAAAAGAGCCTTTATGGGAGTAAATTCCGCCAGAAATAACGGGATAGCCTAAAATTGTTCCGTTAGGCTTACATTCCTCTGCGGTGCAGCCTACATTCTCGAGAACTTCTTTCTTATCATAGAAAACGCCGAGGCTTGCGGCAAGGTGTCCGCCTGCGGAGAAGCCGCAAATCATAATTTTATCGGGGTTAATTCCCCATTTTTCTGCATTATCACGAACGAGCTTTACAGCCTCAGCCGCCTCGCAAACTGCCTGAGGAAAAAATGCTGGAGCAACGCTATAATCAAGCACAAATGCAGGAATGCCTGCGGTAGCAAAGCAGAGAGCCATAGGCTCGGCTTCGTGAGAAGCGCGATTTCTATATCCGCCGCCGGGACAAACAATAACCGCTCTTCTTCCACCCTCGGGAGCTTTTGCAAGTCCAACGTTGGGGATATAGGTTGTAAGAGTAGCGGTGTAATCAGGGTTTTGACCATGCGTTTTAACTTTCAGCTCAAATTTTTCGCTTATCATCAGTCGTCACCTCGTTGTCTTGACTTTAGATTTCTTTCAATTTCGCGCTTTGCATCTCGCTTTGCGGCGTCTTCCCTCTTATCATAGAGTTTTTTGCCTCGGCAAAGACCAAGCTGCAGTTTAACTCGGCTTCCTTTAAAGTAAAGAGAGAGCGGAATGAGTGTAAAGCCATCTCGCTTTACAAGGCCGAAAAGGCGG
>JAZRHT010000087.1:0-2264 GCA_045644905.1 Oscillospiraceae bacterium | reverse complement strand
CGACGATAACAAGTCCTAAGTTGTCAACACGTCTGAGGGCCGAGCGCATATCGGCAATGTTGATGCTCGAGGTATCGTCGATGTAAATTGCAGAGGAGGAAAGTGTGCCCGAAGCCTCTGCAAGATCGGTCCACTGAGAATCCTCAAGCTGACCTACTCGAAGCTGTGTATTAGGAATTTTTGCAGCGGAAGAAAGCATACGCATAACAAGCTGAGTGCGTGACATTTCAAGGCTGAAAATAGCAACACTCTTGCCCGAGCGCTCGCCAACGTGCGCAGCAATATTAAGCGCGAGACTGGTTTTACCAACACCGGGTCGAGCCGCAATAATGATAAGGTCGGGCTTGTTAAGTCCGTTGGTAGTGCGGTCAAGGTCAGAAAAGCCCGAGGAAAGACCCAAAAGACCGCCTTTGCTTTCTCTTGAGAGCCTCTGCAGGTCATCGTAGGTGTTTACGATAACGTCCGAAATATGTACAAGTCCGCTGGAATCCTTGCCCTGACGAATTTCATAGATTCTCTGCTCTGCGTGGTCAAGAAGGTCCTTTGCGTCAATACCTTCGTTTGCCTTGCGGCGAATATCTCCCGAAACGTCAATGAGTCTGCGGACGTAATATCTCTCTCTTATGATTTTTGCATATTCGTCAACGTTTTTAGTTGTGGGGACGATCTGAACAAGCTGTGTTAAATAAAGCTTGGCCTGCTCGTCGCTGTCAAAAATATGCTCGCTTCTCGCCCTGCCAAGCACAGTGATGAAATCCATAGTTTCGCCTGCCGAGAACATAGAGAGCATAAGAGCAAAAAGCTCGCGGTGCTGCTCCTTGTAAAAGCAGTCAACTGTGACGTATTCCAAAACAGTGGACATACAATTAGGCTCTAAAAGCAGAGCGCCGAGAACGGATTGCTCAGCCTCCACGTCAAAGGGAAGCTCTGAGAAGTTTTCGCTGAATGCGTCCATTTTTTGTTCCTCCGTGTTTTTAGATCAAGGATGTAAAACCGATTTTGCAAAATCGCAAATAGCCTTAAACTGTCCGCCGCTCAAGATTGGAAATTTCTCAGCGGTTTTTAAGCTGTCGCTGTCTAAATCGACGGCGCAGGGCAGAACAAATACCCCGTTTTCGCGAAATGCCTTGCCATCAAATGAGGCGGACTCGCCTATAAAGATAGGGATAACAACAGTTTTAAGATGCGTGTCCTTTTGGTCATAATAAGCGGCGCTTACAGCATAATGGCAAAGCGCCCTTGAGAGTGACTCACTCGGCTTTTGAGAGTTTATGAGAAAGGCATAAACCCTCGCACCCGAAATGGCCTTTTTGGGCGCGAAAAGCATCTTGTAGCTATTTTTTGCAATTGAGATATATTCATTTTTTAAAAATTTCTCGCTGATTTTATCGCAGTAATTCTGATAGTCCATAATTTTACTGCTCGCAAACGGTAACCTTAAGACTTGCGGTAATTCCTGCATAGAGCTTAACGTCAACTGTGAAGGTGCCAAATGCCTTTATATCCGAATCAAGAACGATTTTCTTCTTGTCAATGTCAAGAGAAAGGGTTTTCTTGATTTCAGCGGCAATTTCCTTAGAGGTAACCGAGCCGAAAAGTCTCGAGCCCGAGCCTGCCTTTGCTGTGATTTTGATTTCTGCAGCTTCAAGCTTCTTCTTGTTTTGCTCAGCTAATTCGCGGCTTTCCTTTTCATGATGCTCTTTTGAAGCAACTGCATTGTTATATTCGTTCATCGCCTGAGCATTTGCTTCAACTGCAAGTCCCTTGGGGAAAAGGAAGTTTCTTGCGTATCCGTCCGAAACGTTAATGATTTCGCCTTTCTTGCCGTTTCCTTTAACGTCTGCTTTTAAAATAACCTTCATAGTATTGTGCCTCCTATATTAACTTCTTGTGTTTTCTTCAAAGTAGCTGTCGATGGCCGAAACAAGCTGCTCTTTAACACTTTCGCAGCTATCAGCCTTTATTTGTGCGCCCGCCATAGTTAAATGACCGCCGCCGCCGAGTTTCTCCATAATGAGCTGAACGTTTACGGCTCCAAATGAACGGGCAGAAATTGAAACAACCCCGTCCTTAAGATACATAACGAAGGATGCAGAAACGTCCCGTATGCGCAGAAGCTCGTCGGCTGTCTGCGGAACAGCGAGCAGCAGCTCTTGTGTGAACTCATTCTGATAGGAAATAGCGCAGCCGCGTGTAACCTCAACTGCCGAAATGAGCTTTGCTCTTTGATGATAGGTTTCAATATCACTCGCGAACCAATGATT
>JAZRHT010000086.1:0-4699 GCA_045644905.1 Oscillospiraceae bacterium | reverse complement strand
ACGATTTTAGACAGATCGGAATACTCGGCATAGCTTGCCGCAGGGCCGACGCCTGCAAGACCGGGGCCTATATTATTAAAGCAAGCGGTGGTTGCGGTGAAATTAGTTTCAAAGCTGAACGGCTCAAACGAGAGAACGAGAAGAACAGTAACAAAGCAGAACATATAGGTCGCAAAATAGGTTGTAACGGTGCTGATTGTTGCGCTGTCGACGGTTTTGCCCTCGAATTTTACTGAGTTTACCGAGCGGGGATGCAGAAGCTTTCTCAATTCCCTGCCGATAGTTTTGAAAAGCAGCATAACTCTCGAAACCTTAAGTCCGCCTGCAGTTGAGCCTGCGCAGGCGCCGATAAACATAAGGATAACAAGAATAGTTTTTGAAAGGGTTGGCCAAAGATTGAAATCGGCGGTGGCATAGCCGGTTGTTGTAATTATAGACGAAACCTGAAATACCGACGTTCTTAAAACCTCGGAAAAGTTTTCGTACATAGGATAGATATTAAAGGAGATAACTCCCACAGAAACAAGAACTATTGCAAGGTAGCACCAAAGCTCGCTGCTTTTAAATGCCGCCTTAAATCTGCGGATAAGAAGCATATAGTAAAGGTTAAAGTTTATACCAAAAACAAGCATAAATATCGCAATAACCCACTGCAGATAAGGACTATACGAGGCGATACTATCAGCCTTTATTCCAAATCCGCCGGTTCCTGCTGTGCCGAAGGTGTGAACAACGCTGTCAAAAAAGCTCATTCCGCCGCATAAAAGAAGCACGATTTCAATAACCGTAAAGGCTATGTAGATAAGATAGAGCACTCTTGCAGTGTCCTTAGCTCTCGGAACAAGCTTGCCAATAATGGGGCCTGGCATTTCGGCGCGCATCAAATGAATTGAACGGTCGGTCACATTTGGAAGCAGCGCCATAACAAAGACAAGCACTCCCATTCCGCCTATCCAATGTGTAAAGCTACGCCAAAAAAGAAGCCCGTGGCTCATACTTTCAACGTCGGTTAAAATAGAGGCTCCAGTTGTTGTAAATCCGCTGACGGTTTCGAAAAGAGCGTCAACAAACGAGTGAATCTCGTTTCCTATAAAGAAAGGAAGCGCACCTACGGACGAAAATCCAAGCCAGACGAGAGCAACTATTGCAAAGCCCTCTCTTGCATATATAACGTGATTTTTAGTTTTAAAAATAAGGCTCAGGGCAAGACCCAAAGCAAAGGAAATTCCTGCGGACATTAAGAATGCCGAAAGACATTCTTCCTTATAATAGAGCGCAACGACAGCAGGCAAAAGAAGGAGCACCGAAAGTGCAAGAAAGACTCTGCCGAGTGTGCTGAATATCATTTTATAATTCATTTAAGATTCCGCCTTTTATGCGAAGATATCAGAAAGGTCGTTCATAAGATGTCCTGCAGCGAGCACAACTATATGGTCGCCTGACAAAATAACATCATCACCGCCGGGGATAATTGCCTTGCGGTTTCTTATTATACCTGCAACGATGATATTCTTTTTAAGCTTTAAATTGCGCAGAGGAATATTCTGATGCTCGAAATCATCTTTCACCTTGAATTCAAGCGCCTCTGCCTTGCCGTCCATAAGCTTGTAAAGGGTTTCAACATTACTGCCGAGCGAGTTTTCGAGCGCTCTTGCATATCTTGAAATAATATCAAGCACAACGCTTCGGGGCGACACGATTGTATCAAGTCCAAGCTTTTCTGCCATATAAGCGAGCTCACCACGGTTTACCTTTGAGATAACCTTGGGAACGTTCTGCGAGGTGGCAAAGAATGAAATGAGAATGTTTTCCTCGTCCATTCCCGTTAGAGCAACGAAGGCATCGGTTGAAGCGATTCCCTCCTCTAAGAGAAGCTCCTGTCTTGCTCCGTCGCCTTCAATGATAACAGCTCCGTCAAGAAGCTCAGAAAACTGCTCGCACTTTGCTCTGTCCTTTTCAATGATCTTAACGGGGTTTCCGCTGGCTAAAAGCATTTTAGCGAGGTAATATGCCGTTGTACTTGCGCCGAGAATCATAACACTTCTTGCCTTTTTCTGCAAAATTCCAAGAGCCTTAAAGAGCTTTTGAATTTCAGAGGGCGAAGCTGTAAAGCCGACCTTATCTCCCGATTTTAAAACAAAGTTACCACCGGGAATGAAAACATCATCGCCACGCTCAACCGTTCCGACAAGGTAATTGCCGGGGTATTTTTTACGCATTTCGATAAGAGTCATTCCGTCCAAGATAGAATCGGGCTTTAATTTATGGTGAATAAGCTCAAACTGTCTTCTTGAAAATGTTTCAATACTGTCTGCGCTGGGGAATTTAAGAATATTATAAAGCTCCTTTGCAACAATCTGCTCGGGGTTTATAGATGTTCTCAGATTTAGTTGCTGCTTTATAAAGCCGAGGCTATGCTCGTTGTAGAATGGGCTTCTGATTCTTGCAATTGTATTCTTTGCGCCCATCTTCTTAGAAAGGAAGCAAGCGAGCATATTCATTTCATCCGAGCCCGTTACAGAAACGAAAAGCTCGCACTTTCCGACGTCAGCTTCCATAAGGGTGTTAACATCGGTTACTGCTCCGCATACGCACATTACGTCATACATATTAGTTACTTCTTCAAGCACCTCGGGCTCTATATCAATGGCCGTTACATCGTGACCTTCGATTACAAGGCTTTCAATGATTGTATGACCAATTTTGCCGCATCCTGCAACTACAATTTTCATAAGATTACCTCTTTAAATGAGATTTATACGTATACACATTATACTACATACTTTTTAAAATTTCCATACTTTTTATTAAATTATATTAAATGAGCGGTGCGGATTTGAAAAATCCGCACCGCATTATTTTTTATATCATATCTCTAAAGCCACGACCACTGATTTCGCTTGTGTCGGTTGCGACGACGAAGCCCTCAGAATCAAGCTCTTTTACATATTTTTTAAGCTGCATCGTTTGTCTATCCGAAAGAGCGACTAAGAGGACACTTTTTTCCTTGTGACCATAAGCACCCTTGAAATGTTCGCTAACGGTTGCGCTTCTATGAAGCTCGTGGGTTATATAGTCGCATACTTTCTCAAGGCACTCTGGTTTCACAACAACTGTGCAGAACTTTGAAAGGTGAATGCTCTTTATAACTGTGTTAAGCACCAGAATCTTTGCGGCAAATGCTATTATTGAGAACAGCCAGTTTTCAATGCCGAAAACAAAGAAATTAACCATAACGATAAGGGCATCAACACAGAAAAGCGCCTTTGAAATATTGATACTGCTATATTTTTTGATTACCATTGCGATGATGTCGGTGCCACCGGTTGAACCATCGAAATCAAAGAGCAGAGCAGAGCCGATTGCGGCTAAGAGGATTACGAATAAAAGCTCGAGCATAGGCTGGCTTGTCATAGGCTCAGTAAGCGGATAGATAAACTCAAAGCCCTGAACTAAAACTGTTTGCAGAAGGCTTGCGTAAAGAGTTTTAATTCCAAACTCTTTTCCCAAAATGGCAAAGCCGATTACAAGCAGAGCTAAATTTATAATAGTCGAATAATTTGCAGCGGTAAGCGGCACGGGAATGACCTTTGCAAAGATAACCGCAAGACCTGTTACTCCGCCTGTGCTGAAATTATTGGGAAACTTGAAAAAGTAAATTCCAATCGCAGTAAGAGTGGTTGCAAATGTAATCCAGAGAAAGTCTCTGAAATATTTCTTGATTTTCTCGTTTTTTGTAAGCATAATTTCACCTCAACATCTCTTATTATCCTTTTATTTCTATATAATGTCAAGAGTTTTGAGATATTTATTGATACCGCTGCTGAAATATGATAAAATAATGATAAATGAGTTAATAAATGGAAGTGAATAATATGAATATTGTTCTTATCGGAATGCCCGGATGCGGCAAAAGTACCATAGGAGTTTTGCTTGCAAAGGCGCTTATGTTAGATTTCATTGACACCGACCTACTTATACAGAAAAAATACGGAAAAACTCTTTCCGAAATAATAAATATTGAAGGTCTTGAAGCCTTTAAACAAAAAGAAAACGATGTTTTATCCGAGATTTGCTTTGAAAATTCGCTTATTGCAACAGGCGGCAGCGCCGTTTATTCAGAGAGCGGAATGAAAAATCTCAAAAATGGCGGCATGATAGTTTACCTAAAGCTTTCCCCTACCGAAATCAAAGGCAGAATCAAAAACATCAAAACCCGAGGAATAGTTATGGAAAAGGGAGTTACCATAGACACTCTTTACAAAGAACGCTCTCCCCTTTACGAAAAATACGCAGACTATGTTTTAGACTGCGAGGGACTCACTACTGAAGAGTGCGTTAGTGCACTTTCTGAAATGTTAGGATAAAAAAAGCTGATGTGCTTCGCACATCAGCTTTTTGTTTTATTTAAGCTCTGAGTGTACACAGTTGTTGCAAGCATAGTAGTTGTTCCGAATTTGAGAAAATAATCTGCGGCAGCGCCGCTTTCATCAAAGCTATCAAAACCGTTGCCGCCATGCACATGAATATCAACAAATCCGGGACCAACAAATTTGTTTTGCGCATCAATTATTAAGGAATCTTTTGGAATAGAGCTGCTATTTGTAGTAACGCTTAGAATTCTATTGTTTTCAATGATTATAATGCCATTATCTAAAATTTCAGTTGGCATTACAACCCTTGCGTTTACTATCGCTTT
>JAZRHT010000085.1:0-6143 GCA_045644905.1 Oscillospiraceae bacterium | reverse complement strand
AATGATATAGGTGTTGGGGTTCGTGTGTCCTCTCCGTTAATCTTAATAGGTGACGGATTATTTTCGGGAATATATGCTTTCTTTAAAACCCATCCTTTCTCGTAACTACTCTGATTGTTATTGGATGAGGTTTCATCTTTTGAAACAACCGAACTATTATCTTTTTGACTTGAGGTTTCGTCCTTTGAAGGCTTGCTTGAAATTGAGGGCTGAGAGCTTGTTTCATCCTTCGAAGGCTCGCCTACCGAACTGTTTGCTATGACCTCGCCATTTGAATCCACATCAAAGACAGAAACATCAATCGTTTTTATCGGTTTCGCAGTTTTCTTATCTAATACAATCGTGTAAGCAAAACCACCCATAACAGTAAAGCCGCCGCCACCGCTATGTCGATGCAGAGTTATGTCAAGAGTGCTATTCTTTTTTTCAACTTTCTTAAATGAATAGCCAATATTGCTGCTTGGTGTAGTAATATACATCATAAACAAAGTTTTCTTATTAAAAAACTCCTCATCGAACTTTTCAAGTAAGTCATTAAAGGTTTTTGAGTGTATGGGTGCTGTATCGAAACTAAAATGTGGGCGTATTTCATCAGCGAACTCTAAAAGCTCATTTCTGCTATCAATGCGTACTATCGGGAAATTTGTAAAGCCCGTTATCTTTTCTGAATTATCTTCAAAAACCCGATTTCCTTCTTCTCCACCATAATTTATTTCGTATACATCCGTTTCAAAATTAGTTAAGCTTACTGTGAAATCTATTGTAAACTCACCGTTAAAGCCTGTTTCAAATCTATATTTTCCTGCTTTTGAAACGTCGAAGCTATCGAGATAATAGGTGTGCTTTGTACTACCATTCGGATGAACTACATAGGCAATTTCGTGGAAAAATACCTCACCCTTTGCACAGCTTACATATTCGCCATTTTTATAGCGTTTTAGAGAAAAGTTCTCTCCAAAAGTAAATTCGCTGTTGTTGAAATTGACCCATTTTATCGTAATGTATGGTCTCTCTGAGTTGAAATCGGCAGAGGAAAGGCTAAGGCTTATGCCGTTTACCTCGCTGTTGTAGTCCGTTACGGTGAGGGCAAGGAATTTTTTGCTGATCGGGTCGGTTAAGAAGCAGGCGGAAACTACAATAGCGGTTATAAGTCCCGCAATGATTACCCAAAGCATAGGCTTTTTGTAGCTTAATGCGGATTTGACTCTGTCCTTTATCGAAACCTCGCCGAAAGCAATCGGACAAGCTGAAAAAGTTCTCTTTTGAGTAGCGCAGGATAAAAGAGCTTGAGCATAGTCGGCACGGCTATTCTTTTCGAGCTTGGAAACAACCTTTTCGTCGCAGGCGAGCTCAATATCTCGGCAGAAAAGAACATATGCTACCCACACAAGAGGATTAAACCAGTAAAGCGACAAGATAACAAAGCCGAGCGGTTTTAAAATATGGTCGCCGCGGCTAAGGTGCGCCCTTTCGTGCGAAAGAACGTAGGTTTTGGTTTGCTCATCCATATTAAGAGGCAGATAAATCTTGGGGCTGAATATACCCAAAATAAAGGGAGATGCTACGCCCGCACTCTCAAAAACTCCTTTTTCGAGCTCGGTTGCGCCTTTAACTCGCCTTTTAAGCTTTACGTAGCTCACAACTGCATAAATGAGCAGGGCGAGAATACCGATAATCCAGATTATCGCAATTATTGAGGTCAGGCTGAGAGTTGCGCCCGTAGGCACGGTTACGCCCTCGAAATACTGCTCGGTTATCTGCGCATTAACGTTTTCATCAATAATGGGTATTCCCGAATCTATTTGAGGTTTATTTTCATAAATGCTCTCGGGCACGACGGTCTGGGCGCTGGGAATTAAACTCAGCACGCTTTGGAGGGAAAATGGCAAGACAAGACGAAGAGCACAAATCCCCCAAAGCGCGCAGGTTATCCACTTGGGCGCCTTTTTAAGTAATAAGCGCAGAACAACCACTGCAAGAATAAGCCAGCTTGCAGCGACAGCACGATTGAAAAGCCACAGAAATATTTCAGAGCCAGTCTCAAAATATACTCCGAAATTACTAACTAAAAAATCTATAAATCCTCGCACAGTTTACACCTCCCGAAAGGCATTACATTTACTAATTAAACAAAATCATCCTATTCACGCCACTCAGTTACATCATTTAAAGTGATATCAATCGCAATTGTTGATTTTGACGATTCCTTATCTATTTCTATCGTTTGAATAAAAGTGCTTTCAACGGTTGCACCTATGCCTCCGTAATCATCACCTATATCTACCGAAAGAGTGTTGCCATTTTTACCAACTTCCATGACAGGATAACTCTGGGCGGTGCTTCCTGTAATTGTATACATCATATACAACGTTTTTTTATCAAAAAAATACTTGTCATATGTATTAAGTAAATCATTAAAGCATTTTCCATATTTAGTTGACCTATCAAAATCAAAATAGGGCCGTATTTCGTTGGCAAACTTCAAAAGTTCATCTCTGCTTTCAATACGAACTATCGGAAATTTTGTAAAGCCTGTTAGCCTTTCTGACTTATCTTTAAAAATTTTTCTGCCTTCTTCTCCGCTGCAACTCATTTCGTATTTAGCGACATCATAAGGCAAACGTTCTTTCAAAAGATTAGACATGTCGTAATATAAAACAATCGAATTAACATCCTCTAATTCAAATTTAGGAACTTTTATAAATTCTCTGTAATATTGGGCGCCAACCACCTCTCCTTGTCTAATGAGTTTCCTATGAATACATAATTGTCCGTTACGTTTTGTAAGCTGTACAGTACCAATTTCGCCATCTACATTATCCTTATATGAAAGCAACATAAACAATACTGTATTTTCAAAATAATCCTCACTATACATCTTGGTGTAATCTTCACCTTCCCAAGACTGATCAGAAGAGTCCATTTTATACATATTGCATAATTCATCATATGTTCGTATAGTTACCACGTGAATTGGTGCGACAGAGGTATTTCCTTGCACCGTAATACGAGTACTCCTATAATCAACATTCTCTCCCACCGGCGAGTCGGTGTAAGAAACCGGCGTAGGAATTGCCGCAGAATCACCAATAATGGAAACCGGCGCAGGATTATTTTCAGGCATATAGTAGAGTATGACCGGTTTGGTCAGAGAGGGCTCACTCGTAGTGTTTTCTTTACTTGAAGTGGGTTTTTCCTCCTTGGAGCTTACGGGCGGATTTATAGAAGTTGGCTTTGAGCTTTCTTCGCTTTCACTTGATGTATCATCTTCATCCGAAATCGCAGGCAGCGAGCTTGTTTCGTCCTTTGATATATCGCTTGAGGTGATGGAGCTGCTGGTGTTGTCTTTATCGGGGTCAGTGCCTGCCTGAATGCTCTTTATGGGGTCGGTTAAAAAGCATACAGCAACCGCAACTGTAGTTATAACCGCCGCAATGATTACCCAAAGCATAGGCTTTTTGTAGTTGAGTGCAGATTTAACTCTGTCCTTTATCGAAACCTCGCCGAATGCAATCGGACAAGCTGAAAAGGTTCTCTTTTGGGTGGCGCAGGATAAAAGAGCCTGAGCATAATCAGCGCGGCTATTCTTTTCGAGCTTGGAAACAACCTTTTCGTCGCAGGCGAGCTCAATATCTCGGCAGAAAAGGATATATGCCACCCAAACGAGTGGGCTAAACCAGTAAAGCGACAAAATCACAAAGCCGAGCAGTTTTAGGATATGGTCGCCACGGCTAAGGTGCGCCCTTTCGTGCGAAAGAACATAGGTTTTTGTTTCCTCATCCATATTAAGGGGCAGATAAATCTTGGGGTTAAATATACCTAAAATAAACGGCGAGGAAACGCCTGCGCTCTCAAAAACTCCCTTTTCGAGCATACTTGCGCCTTTAACGCATCTTTTAAGCTTTACGTAACTTACAACTGCGTAAATGAGCAGAGCGAGAATGCCAATAACCCAAACAATAAATAATACAGATACCAAATTAAAGGCGGCGGTAGGCTCGTTTGTGATTATTGTTTCGGGTGCGCTGTCGGGAACAATTGGCATTGTTCCCTGCACAAAATATTCGTTTACATTATTGTCAATAGCAGGGATTCCGCTATCAATCTGCGGCGACTGTGTGTAAATGCTTTCGGGCACAACCGTCTGTGCGCTGGGAATTAAACTCAGCACGCTTTGGAGGGAAAAGGGCAAGACAAGACGAAGAGCGCAAATCCCCCAAAGCGCACAGGTTATCCACTTTGGTGCCTTTTTAAGTAATAAGCGCAGCACAACCACCGCAAGAATAAGCCAGCTTGCAGCGACGGCTCGATTGAAAAACCACAAAAATATTTCAGAGCCGCTTTCAAAATAAACTGAGAAATTACTAACTAAAAAATCCAAAAATGCACGCACAGTTTACACCTCCCGAAAGGAATCGATCATTGACTGGATTTCGTCTATATCCTCTTTTGAGAGTTTTTTAGTTTTGGCAAATGCCGCAACAAAGGCAGGCAGCGAGCCCTCGAAGGTTTTTTCTAAGAGCTCATCTATCTCGAATGCCTGAACCTCCTCTTTTGAAACAAGGCTTGAAACGATAGAATTTTCATTCTTAACAGCTCCCCTCTCGGAAAGCCTTTTTATAACTGTATATGTCGTCGTTCTCGACCAGCCGAGTTTTTCTGCGCAGAGCCTTGCTAATTCTGCGCTGCTAACGGGCTCATTTTCCCACAAAATAAGGCAGAAACGATATTCACTTTCAAAAATTTTGGGTGTGTTCATTGTGTCTTCCTCCTTTTGTCTAATGCGTTAGACTCTATATTTAGTCTAACAGATTAGACAGCATTTGTCAACATTACGTCGAGAAATTTTGTACAGTGCAGTTTGAAAACTTATAAATATTCATAATATTCGTGAATATTCAGTTTATTTATGCATATTATTCAGAAATAAGCAATATTTTTTGTATAAATATTCTGAAATATGCTTGACAAAGTATATTTACAGAGTTATAATATAGCTTGTTGATTAAACTTAATAAGCAGGAGGCTTTTATCATGAAAAAAGAAGACATCAAAAAGGTAGTTCTCGCCTACTCGGGCGGACTTGACACATCCATCATTATTCCTTGGCTCAAGGAAAACTACAACAACTGCGAGGTTATCGCTGTTTCGGGTAACGTTGGACAGGCTGACGAGCTCGAAGGACTTGAGGAGAAGGCTATTAAAACAGGCGCTTCCAAGCTCTACGTTCTCGACCTTACCGACGAATATGTTGATGATTACATCATCCCCACAATGAAGGCAGGCGCAATTTACGAGGATTACCTCCTCGGCACCAGCCATGCAAGACCCTGCATCGCAAAGGGACTTGTTGAGATTGCTCTCAAAGAGGGCGCAGATGCTATCTGCCACGGCTGCACAGGTAAGGGTAACGATCAGGTTCGTTTTGAGCTTGCTATCAAATACTTTGCTCCTTCCATGCACATCATCGCTCCTTGGAGAGAATGGGATATTAAGTCCCGTGACGAGGAAATCGACTATGCAGAGGCACACAACATTCCTCTTAAAATAAATCGTGAGACCAACTATTCTAAGGACAAAAACCTCTGGCACCTTTCCCACGAGGGTCTTGACCTTGAGGACACCGGAAACGAGCCTATGTACGAGAAAGAGGGCTTCCTCGAGATGGGAGTTTCTCCCGTTATGGCTCCCGATGCTCCCACCTATGTTGAGGTTGATTTTGAGAAGGGTGTTCCCGTTGCTCTCGACGGCGAAAAGATGAGCGCAAAGAACATCATCTTAAAGCTTAACGAAATCGGCGGAGCTAACGGTATCGGAATTATCGACATCGTTGAGAACAGACTTGTTGGTATGAAATGTCGTGGCGTTTATGAAACTCCCGGCGGAACAATTCTTTATAAAGCACACACCTTCCTCGAGAGCATCTGCCTTGACAAGATGACCCTTCACGAGAAGCAGAAGCTTTCCATCACCTTTGCAGAGCTCGTTTACAACGGCCAGTGGTTTACTCCTCTTAGAGAGGCTCTCTCGGCATTCGTTGACAAAACTCAGGAGAAGGTTACCGGTAAGGTTCGCTTAAAGCTCTACAAGGGCAACGTTATCAACGCTGGTATGTGGAGCGAATATTCGCTTTACAGCGAGGA